>NZ_JBIUVX010000012.1:0-131003 GCF_044743175.1 Pseudomonas sp. NPDC087690 | reverse complement strand
GGAACTCGCCCTCGGCCTCTGGCTGTGGGCCCACGGTGACTATTCATTTGCCCCGGCGCCTGGCGCCGATCCGACCTGGGCGCTTGAGTTCAAGCATGTCTGGATCCAGCGCTTCGGCATCAACGTGCACCTGGCCCTCGACGGCCTGTCGCTGTTGATGATCCTGCTGACCGGTCTGCTGGGTATCCTCTCGGAACTCTGCTCGTGGAAAGAGATTCAACGTCACGTTGGTTTCTTACACCTGAACCTGATGTGGATCCTGGGCGGCGTAGTCGGCGTGTTCCTCGCCCTCGACCTCTTCCTCTGCTTCGTCCACTGGGAAATGATGCTGGTGCCGATGTACTTCCTCATCGCGCTCTGGGGTCACAGTTCTTCGGACGGCAAGAAAACCCGGATCTACGCGGCGACCAAGTTCTTCATCTTCACTCAGGCATCCGGCCTGATCATGCTGGTGGCGATCCTCGGTCTGGTGCTGGTCAACTTCAACAACACTGGCGTGATTACCTTCAACTACGCCGACCTGTTGAAAACCAAGATGTCGATGACCACCGAGTACATCCTGATGCTCGGCTTCTTCATCGCCTTCGCGGTCAAGCTGCCAGTCGTACCGTTCCACTCGTGGTTGCCTGACGCTCACGCCCAGGCGCCGACTGCCGGTTCCGTCGACCTCGCCGGTATCTTGCTGAAAACCGCTGCCTACGGTCTGCTGCGTTTCGCCCTGCCGCTGTTCCCGAACGCTTCGGCCGAGTTCGCGCCGATCGCCATGACCCTCGGTCTGATCGGGATTTTCTACGGTGCGTTCCTCGCGTTCGCGCAAACCGACATCAAGCGTCTGATCGCCTTCTCGTCCGTTTCCCACATGGGTTTCGTGTTGATCGGCATCTACTCCGGCAGCCAACTGGCCCTGCAAGGTGCAGTGATCCAGATGTTGGCGCACGGTGTCTCGGCAGCGGCACTGTTTATCCTCAGCGGCCAGTTGTACGAGCGTCTGCACACTCGTGACATGCGTGAGATGGGCGGTGTGTGGTCGCGTATCGCTTACCTGCCGGCGATCAGCCTGTTCTTTGCAGCCGCCTCGTTGGGCTTGCCGGGTACCGGTAACTTTGTCGGTGAGTTCCTGATCCTGATCGGCTCTTTCGCCAGCTGGCCGTGGATCACTGCGATTGCCACTTCCGGCCTGGTGTTCGGTTCGGTCTACTCGCTGATCATGATCCACCGTGCCTACTTCGGTCCGGCGAAATCGGATTCGATCCTGCACGGTATGGACGCTCGCGAACTGATCATGGTGCTAGGCCTTGCGGTGTTGCTGATCTACATCGGCGTCTACCCGCAACCGTTCCTCGACACTTCTGCCGCCACGATGCATGGCGTTCAGCAGTGGCTCGGCACCGCCTTCACTCAACTCGCTTCGGCCCGGTAAGAGCGCTATGGACTGCCCGATTCAACACTTGAGTGCGCGGGCGCCACTGGTGATCACCAGCCTCACCATTATCGTGGTGATGCTGGCAATCGCCTGGCGCCGCAACCACTCGCAGACCTTCCTGATCTCGGTCGCCGGTCTGAACCTGGCCCTGTTGTCGATCCTGCCAGCCCTGAAAGTCGCGCCTCTGGCCGTGACTCCACTGCTGCAGATCGACACGTTCGCTTGCCTGTACATGGCGCTGATCCTGGTCGCCACCCTCGCCTGCGTCACCCTCGCCCACGCCTATTTGGGCGATGGCGGTTCGGGCTACCCGGGCAACCGTGAAGAACTGTACTTGCTGATCCTGATGGCCGCCGCTGGTGGTCTGGTTCTGGTCAGCGCGCAGCACCTGGCCGGTTTGTTCATCGGTCTGGAACTGCTCTCGGTACCGGTTTACGGTCTGGTGGCTTACGCCTTCTTCAACAAGCGTTCGCTGGAAGCCGGCATCAAGTACATGGTGCTGTCGGCGGCAGGTTCCGCGTTCCTGTTGTTCGGTATGGCGCTGCTGTACGCCGATTCGGGTTCGCTGAGCTTCGTCGGTATCGGTCAGGCTCTGGCTGCGACTGGCCTGCCTAGCTCGCTGGCGCAACTGGGCCTGGGCATGATGCTGATCGGTCTGGCGTTCAAGCTGTCGCTGGTACCGTTCCACCTGTGGACGCCGGACGTTTACGAAGGTGCTCCGGCACCGGTGGCTGCGTTCCTTGCGACTGCGTCGAAGGTTGCGGTGTTTGCGGTGATGGTGCGTCTGTTCCAGATCTCCCCTGCCGCCAGCAGCGGCGTACTGAGCGACGTGCTGACCGTCATCGCGATCGCCTCGATCCTGTTCGGTAACCTGCTGGCCCTGACCCAGAGCAACCTCAAGCGTCTGCTCGGTTACTCGTCCATCGCGCACTTCGGCTACCTGCTGATCGCACTGGTGGCGAGCAAAGGTCTGGCGGTGGAAGCCATTGGCGTGTACCTGGTGACTTATGTGATCACCAGCCTCGGCGCGTTCGGCGTGATCACTCTGATGTCCTCGCCGTACAACGGCCGTGACGCGGATGCCCTGTACGAATACCGCGGCCTGTTCTGGCGCCGCCCGTACCTGACCGCCGTGCTGACCGTGATGATGCTGTCCCTGGCCGGTATCCCGCTGACTGCTGGCTTCATCGGCAAGTTCTACATCATCGCTACCGGTGTTGAATCTCACCAATGGTGGCTGGTCGGTTCGCTGGTGCTGGGCAGCGCCATCGGCGTCTTCTACTACCTGCGCGTGATGGTCACCCTGTACCTGATCGAGCCAAACCTGCGTCGCCACGACGCCCAGCTGCACTGGGAACAGAAGGCAGGCGGCGTGATGCTGCTGGCCATCGCCCTGGTCGCATTCTTCCTGGGTGTGTACCCGCAGCCATTGCTGACTCTGGTTCAGCAGGCGGGTCTGGCGGGCTGACAGCTCGAGCGCTACAAACAAAAACGGCACCTTCGGGTGCCGTTTTTTTTGCAATTTCAAGATCAAAAGATCGCAGCCTTCGGCAGCTCCTACAGGGATTCGTGTAGGAGCTGCCGAAGGCTGCGATCCTTTGATCTTCCCCCTCCAACACCCGATTAATGAACCAAACTCATAACTCTATAGCGAAAATCCGCAAAAACCTTTTCCTCTCTTCAGCAGTCATTCCTTAACGAGACCGGTGAACACGCCGGCATGCCCGTTTGGGCCACTAGCCCCCTGCTGCCCTGATTGAGAAAAAGGAATCGAACCATGACGATTTCCCGACGCAGATTTCTGATCCTTGGCGCCGTCACCGCAACGGCATTCGCCATGCCGCCGTTTATCAGCCTCAAGGCCTATGCGGCCAACCTGGAGCAACCGGCCATGAGCAAAGTGACGATCAACGTCAATGGCAAACCGCGTGAACTGGACGTCGATACCCGCACCACCCTGCTCGATGCCCTGCGCGAACACCTGCAACTGACCGGCACTAAAAAAGGCTGCGATCACGGCCAGTGCGGCGCCTGCACAGTGATCGCCGATGGCCGCCGGATCAATTCCTGCCTGACCCTGGCAGTCATGCACGAAGGCAGTGACGTCACCACCATCGAGGGCCTCGGGATGCCTGACAAATTGCACCCGATGCAAGCCGCGTTCATCAAGCACGACGGCTATCAGTGCGGTTATTGCACGCCGGGGCAGATCTGCTCGGCAGTCGCCGTCATCAAGGAGATCCGCGACGGCATCCCCAGCCACGCCAGCGCCAGCTTGACCGAGCCGCCGCAACTGATCGCCAGTGAGTTTCAGGAGCGCATGAGCGGCAATATCTGCCGTTGTGGCGCCTACTCGAACATCATCGAAGCCATCACTGAAGTCGCGGAGGTGCCAGCATGAGGCCGTTCAGTTACAGCCGCGCCGATTCTCCCGCCGCCGCTGCGCAAGCGGCGCAGGCCGAAGGCGCGCGTTTTATCGCCGGCGGCACCAATCTGCTCGACTTGATGAAACTCGACATCGAAACCCCGCTGCACCTGATCGATGTCAATCACTTGGGCCTTGATCAAATCGAAGCCACGCCCGAGGGCGGTTTGCGCATCGGCGCGCTGGTGCGCAACACCGATCTGGCGGCGGATCAGCGCATCAGAAAAGACTATGCCCTGCTCTCCCGCGCCTTGCTAGCCGGGGCTTCCGGCCAGTTGCGCAACATGGCGACGACCGCTGGCAACCTGTTGCAACGCACGCGTTGCCCGTACTTCTACGACACCAATCAGGCCTGCAACAAACGCCAACCCGGCAGCGGCTGCGCGGCAATTGGCGGGGTCAGTCGACAACTGGGGGTCATCGGCGTCAGCGAGGCGTGCATCGCCACGCACCCGAGCGACATGGCCATCGCCATGCGCGCACTCGATGCGCAGATCGAAACGGTCAAACCTGACGGCAGCACACGCAGCATCGCCATGGCCGATTTCCATCAGTTGCCGGGCACCACGCCGAACATCGAAACCAGCCTCACGCCCGGCGAATTCATCACCGCCGTGACCCTGCCGGTGCCCGTCGGCGGTACGCATATTTATCACAAGGTGCGTGATCGTTCGTCGTACGCCTTTGCGCTGGTATCGGTCGGCCTGATTCTGCAAAAGGACGGCAGCGGACGTGTCGCCGTGGGTGGCATCGCGCCGAAACCATGGCGCGTCGAAGCCGCCGAAGCCTTGCTGCCCAAAGGCGCCAAAGCCGTCAGCGAACGGCTGCTCGACGGTGCCACGCCGACCCATGACAACCAATTCAAACTGACCCTGGTCGAGCGCACGCTCGGTTCGGTGTTGGCGCAAGCGAGGGACGAAGCATGAAATTCGACACGCCGGCCACCACCAACCCGATCGACCGGTTGAAGGTCATCGGCCAACCCACTGACCGCGTCGAAGGTCCGCTGAAAACCAGCGGTCAGGCGCCTTATGCCTATGAGCAAAACGAGGCAGTGGCCAATCAGGCTTACGGTTTCATGGTCGGCTCGGCCATCGCCAAGGGGCGGATCAACAACATCGATCTTGAGGACGCCAAAGCCGCACCCGGCGTACTCGCCATCGTCACCGCCGCCAACGCTGGCAAACTCGGCAAGGGCAAATACAACGCCGCGCCGTTGCTGGCCGGGCCAGAGATTCAGCACTATCACCAGGCCGTTGCGCTGGTGGTCGCGGAAACTTTCGAGCAGGCCCGGGCTGCCGCGCAAATGGTCAAGGTCGATTACGTCGCCGCCGAAGGCAAATTCGATCTGGCCAGCGTGCGTGACCAAGGCGTTGAGCCGAAAGACGAATTGCCCGATGTCAAACACGGCGATTTCGCCAAAGCCTTCGCCGCTGCGCCAGTGCAGTTCGACCAGACCTACACCACGCCGGATCAGTCCCACGCGATGATGGAACCCCACGCCACGCTGGCCGCCTGGAAAGGCGATCAACTGACCCTGTGGACATCGAATCAGATGATCGCCTGGAGCGTCGGCGACATCGCCACCACCCTCGGTTTGCCCAAGGAAAAGGTCCGCTTGATTTCGCCGTACATTGGCGGCGGTTTTGGCGGCAAGTTGTTCGTGCGCGCCGACGCCATTCTCGCCGCCCTCGGCGCGCGGATGGCGGGTAGACCCGTGAAGGTCGCCCTCGCCCGCCCGCAAATGGCCAACAACACCACCCACCGTCCAGCGACCATTCAGCACATTCGCATGGGCGCGACGGCGGACGGCAAACTCACCGCCATTGCCCACGAAGGCTGGTCGGGCAACCTCGCGGAAGGCAAAGTCGAGGTCGCCGCGCAGCCGAGCCAATTGTTGTACGCCGCGGAAAATCGCCTGGTAAGCATGCGCCTTTCCCCGCTGGATCTACCGGAAGGCAACGCCATGCGCGCCCCCGGTGAAACCCCAGGGCTGATGGTGCTGGAAATCGCCATGGATGAAATGGCCGAGCAGCTCAAACTTGATCCGATCCAGTTGCGCATTCTCAACGACACCCAAGTCGACCCGGTGAAAACCGAGCGGCCGTTTTCCCAACGACGCTTGATCGAATGCCTGCAAACCGGTGCCGAGAAGTTCGGTTGGGATAAGCGCAATACCAAACCCGGCAGCCGTCGCGAAGGCCGCTGGCTGATCGGCATGGGCGTTGCTGCGGCAATTCGCAACAACCTGCTGGTCAAATCCGGTGCGCGGGTGCGCCTGGAGCGTGACGGCAAGGTCACGGTGGAAACCGACATGACCGACATTGGCACCGGCAGCTACACGATCATTGCGCAGACCGCCGCCGAGATGATGGGTGTGGGCCTGAAGGATGTGACGGTGCACCTGGGCGATTCGAATTTCCCGGTCTCGGCCGGGTCGGGCGGACAATTCGGCGCCAACTGCTCGACCGCCGGCGTCTACGCCGCATGCATGAAACTGCGTGAGGCGGTGGCTGGCAAGTTGGGTTTGGCGGCGGATCAAGCCGAGTTTGTTGACGGTCAGGTGCGTGTTGGCGACAAGCAGGTACCGCTGCGTAATGCCGCGCAAAACGGCGCGATCACGGCCGAGGACAGCATCGAGTTCGCCGACCTTGCCGAGCAGTACCAGCAATCGACTTTCGGCGCGCATTTCGTTGAGGTCGCGGTGGATGCGGCAACCGGCGAAGTGCGGGTGCGGCGGATGTTGGCGGTGTGCGCGGCCGGGCGGATTCTCAACCCGAAAGCGGCGCGCAGCCAGGTGATCGGGGCGATGACCATGGGCGTCGGCGCAGCGCTGATGGAAGAGTTGGCGGTGGACAAGAAGCTCGGCTTTTTCGTCAACCATGACCTGGCCGGATACGAGGTGCCGGTGCATGCCGACATTCCCCATCAGGAGGTGATTTTCCTTGATGAAACCGATCCGATTTCTTCGCCGATGAAGGCCAAGGGCGTCGGTGAATTGGGGATCTGCGGGGTGAGCGCGGCGGTGGCGAATGCGATCTATAACGCGACCGGGGCACGAGTGCGGGATTACCCGATTACGCTGGACAAGATTCTTTCTTCATTGCCGGAAATGATCTAAACGCCTGAGCACAGCCCCTCACCCTAACCCTCTCCCAAGGGAGAGGGAACCGATTCGGGGATATTCAAGAGCTGCACCGACCTGCACGTCTTGCTGTGAAGCCATAATCGACACGGCAATTTCATGTCGGCGGAGGATACAAGACACCTCGGTCGGCCCCCTCTCCCTCCGGGAGAGGGCTGGGGTGAGGGAAAGGTTTTACTCGGATTGTGGATACTGCTCGGCACTCACCTGTTCCATCCAATCCACAACTTTGCCATCAAGCACTTCAGCGATGGCGATATGGGTCATCGCCGTGGTGGGCGCGGCCCCGTGCCAATGCTTGGCGCCGGGCGCAATCCACACCGTATCACCGGGGCGAATCTCGCGAACCGGTTGCCCCCATTCCTGCACAAACCCTGAGCCAGCCGTGACGATCAACGTCTGCCCCAGCGGATGCGTATGCCACGCCGTCCGCGCACCCGGCTCGAACGTCACCGTCGCGCCGCTGACCCGCGCCGCATCCGAACCCTTGAACGGCGCATCGACACGCACCGTGCCGGTGAACCAATCCGCCGGGCCACGGGCCGAAGGTTGCGAGCCGTTGGGCATCACGGTCACGCGCGGTTGTTCATTGGCCTGCACCTCACCCGCCAGCAGGGAAAGGGTCAACGCAGAAGCAGCAATCGGGTTCATGGCAATGTCCTCCAGAGAATCAATGCCTGCACTTTACCGATCCATACTCTTCAAATAATCGACTAGAATTCGAAAAAACTTATGCAGGACACTCATCAATGCTCCGAGAAAACGCCACCGACCTGCTCGCCTTCCTCGCCGTGGCCCGTGAACGCAGCTTTACCAAAGCGGCGGCCAAACTCGGCGTCTCGCAATCAGCGTTGAGCCATACCATTCGGGCGCTCGAAGCGCGCCTTGGCCTGCGCCTGTTGACGCGCACCACTCGTAGCGTTTCCCCCACCGAGGCCGGTGAACATCTGCTGCAAACCATCGGCCCGCGCTTCGAAGAGATCGAGGTGGAACTTGCCGCCCTGAGCAACCTGCGCGAAACACCGGCAGGCAAGATCCGCATCAATGCCACCGACCATTCGCTGGACTGGCTGCTGCGCCCGGTGCTCAAAGACTTCCTGCCCAAGTACCCGGACATCTGCGTAGAAGTCAGCTGCGATTACGGTTTCGTCGACATCGCCGGGCAAGGTTTTGACGCTGGCATTCGTCTGGGCGAAGACGTCGCCCAAGGCATGATCGCCACGCGCATCGGCCCAGACATGCGCATGGCGGTGGTCGGTTCGCCGGCCTATTTCGCCCGTCGCCCTGCTCCGCAAACCCCGCGCGACCTGACCGATCACGCCTGCAACAACCTGCGCCTGCCCACCAACGGCGGGCTCTACAGCTGGGAGTTCGAAAAGGATGGCGAAAGCCTGAAAGTGCGCGTGACCGGGCAAGTCACCCTGAACGGCGTCTATCCGTTGCTGGATGCCGCGCTGGATGGTTTTGGTCTGAGCTACATCCCGGAAAACATCGTCGCGCCGTATCTGGCCGATGGACGCTTGCTGCAAGTACTTGAAGACTGGTGCCCGACATTTGCCGGCTATCACCTGTATTACCCAAGCAGACGTCAGGCAGCACCGGCGTTTGCGTTGCTGCTGGAGGCGTTGCGCTATCGTGGTTGATCGCGCCGATCACTTTTTAAAACAACCGGCGGTCCGCCAGTGAGCTTTCGCCAGCGCGGCAGCTTGTGGCTCAGAAGCTGCAATCACCGTTGCCTCTTGTCCACGCTCTTGCCCCAGACAGATGTACTCCGTTTCTGCCCGCGCATTGAGGGTAATTGCCAACAGGCAGGCAGCGACACCACCGGTCAACGTTTGGCTGGCCATGTTCATTGCAGAGTCTTCCCTGGCGAAACCGAAGACCTCCATGATTGATCGCAGCGAGGATGGCGGCCAACTGTCAGATCTGACAGTTGCTTAGAGGCTTTGGATATAGCACAGCGTTGAGTCAGGCATACCCTCTTCAAAAAAAATAGGAGCCTGCCCGCGAAAGCGCTATGTCAGGCGCCCGATATGTTGGCTGACACGGCCTCTTCGCGAGCAAGCGCGCTCCGACAAACAATCATCGTCAGTTCTGGGCAGCTCGTTTAAGGCTGGGGATCAAAGGCGCAGGTTGACTGGCGGGCTTTTCAGTTTGCGAGACAAGCACAGCCGGCTCCTCGACTTCACCATTCAGCGCTTTGTGCATCTTCTCGGTATCCAGCGCACCCACCCATTTGGCGATGGCCATGGTGCCGACGCCGTTGCCGATGGTGTTGGTGATCGCCCGCGCTTCCGACATGAACCGGTCAACCCCCAGCAGCAACACCATACCCGCCACTGGAATGGTGCCGAGTGAGGCCAGTGTCGCCGCGAGAATGATGAACCCGGAACCGGTCACTCCCGCCGAGCCTTTGGAGGTGAACATCAGCACCGCCAGCACGATCAATTGATCGGCCAGGGTCAGCGGCGTGTTGGTTGCCTGAGCAATGAAAATCGCAGCGATGGTGTAGTAGATCGCCTGGCCATCCGGGTTGAAGGTCAGTCCCGACGGGATGATCATTCCGGCCACAGGTTTCGAGACGCCGGCCTTTTCCATCTTCGAGATCATCTGCGGCAACACTGATTCCGAAGAGCTGGTGCCAAGCACCGTGAACAGCTCTTCCTTGATGAATTTGAGGAACTTCCACAGGCTGAAACCGCTGTAGCGACAGATCGGGCCAAGCACGAAGACCACGAACACTGCGCACGTCAGGTAGACACAGGCCATCAGTTTGCCGAGAGAAAACAGCGAACCGAAGCCGTATTTGCCGATGGTGAACGCAATGGCACCGAACGCGCCAATAGGCGCCAGACGCATGACCATGTTGACGATACGGAACATGCCCTGCATCAGACTCTCCAGCGCATCGACAAACACTTTGCCACGCGGCCCGACATGCGCCAACGCGATGCCCAGCAGGATCGAGAACAGCAGAATTTGCAGGACATTGCCCTTGGCGAACGCATCGACAATCGTGTCGGGAATGATGCCCATCACAAAGTCCATGAACGACGCGTGTCTGGCCGCCGTGGTGTAGGTCGCCAGACTGCTGGTGTCGAGGCTGGCGACATCGACGTTCATCCCGGCACCGGGCTTGAACACATCGACCACAATCAGGCCGATCACCAGGGCCAGGGTCGAAACCACTTCGAAGTAGATCAGGGCACGAAAACCGACTCGCCCCAGTTCCTTCATGTTTTCCATGCGTGCGATGCCGGTGACCACCGTGAGGAAAATCACCGGCGCCAGGAGCATTTTGATCAGTTTGATAAAGGCATCGCCCAAGGGTTTGAGCGCGGTGCCGGTCTCAGGTACCAACACGCCGATGAGTGCGCCGAGGATCACGGCGACGAGGACTTGCACGTACAGTTTGCCGAATATTCTTTTCATGACAGGGCCCTGATTTTTTATTGTTGTCAGGAAATGCCAAGGGGTCGCAAAACCCCTCGGCGTTGTGCCGCAGTACTGTTTTGAATCGGGGGAAATCAGCGGTTGATCAGTGCGATCACCGCGTCGGTGACCTGGCGCGTAGTGGCCGTGCCGCCGAGGTCGGGGGTATGCAGGCCGCTCTCGGTGACCGCCTCAATCGCCGACATCAACTGCTTCGCGGCGGCCTTTTCACCCAGGTGTTCAAGCATCATTGCCGCCGTCCAGAACGTTGCGATCGGATTGGCAACACCTTTACCGGTGATGTCGAACGCCGAGCCGTGGATCGGTTCGAACATCGACGGGAAGTTGCGCGACGGATTGAGGTTGGCGGTCGGCGCAATGCCGAGGCTGCCGGACAGCGCCGCCGCCAGATCGGACAGAATATCGGCGTGCAGGTTGGTGGCCACGATCACATCCAGCGTCGATGGTTTGAGCACCATGCGCGTGGTTACGGCATCGACCAGTTCCTTGTCGATCCTGACGTCGGGGAAGTCCTTGGCGACCTCGTAGAAAATCTCGTCCCACAGCACCATGCCATGGCGCTGGGCATTGGATTTGGTGACCATGGTCAGGTGCTTGCGCGGACGGCTTTGTGCCAACTGGAAGGCAAAACGATGGATGCGCTCGACGCCTGCACGGGTAAACACCGACACCTCGGTAGCGACCTCCTCCGGCAAGCCCCGGTGTACGCGACCACCGTTGCCCGAATATTCACCCTCGGAATTTTCCCGCACCACTACCCAGTCAATCTGCTCGCCGTTGTGCAGCGGGCTTTTCACCCCCGGCAACACCCGCGCCGGACGCACGTTGGCGTATTGGTCGAAGCCTTGGCAGATCGGCAGGCGCAGGCCCCACAGGGAAATGTGATCGGGCACGTTGAGCGCACCGACCGCGCCAAAGAAAATCGCGTCGAAGGTTTTCAGCTCTTCAAGCCCGCCTTGGGGAATGTAGTGACCGTGTTTCAGGTAGTTGTCAGAGTTCCAGTCGAAGTGTTTGAACGTCAGTTCAAAGCCGGATTTCTTCGACAGGGCCTGCAGCACTTCGACGCCGGCTGCGATCACTTCCACGCCAATACCGTCGCCGGGCACCGCTGCAATGTTGTATGCGCTCATGGTCAATTCCACTCTTTCACGTTTTTGTTTTGCCTGCCGTACAAGGCTGTCCGGCGGGGTGTGATCGGAGTATATGTAGTGATCTGAAAGCTGTGAGTTACCGAAAATCACTACATCCATGACTTTGAGTTACGAATGAGCCAGACCCTCGATTTGTCGTTTTTCCACTTGCTGGCCAACAAAGGCAGCCTCGCCGCCACCGCCCGCGAACTGGGCGTGACGCCGCCCGCCGTGAGCAAACGCCTGACGGCGCTGGAGGCACGACTGGGTGTGCGTCTGGTCAATCGCACCACGCGCTCGATGAGCCTGACCGCTGAGGGCGAGTTGTACTTCTCCCACGCCGCGCGGATTCTCACGCAGATCGACGAGGTCGAGCAGTTGATCGGTGCCAGCCGGGCGACACCGAAAGGGCTGATTCGGGTTAACGCGTCACTGGGTTTTGGTCGACGTTATATCGGCCCGGCACTGGCGGCGTTTTTCGCGCAATACCCGGAGGTGGAGATCCAGCTGGAAATCAGCGACCACCCGCTGGATCTGGCGACCCACGGATTCGATCTGGGCATCCGTTTCGGCACCTTGCCCGACGCGGCCTTCCATGCCCGCAAGATTGCCTCAAACCGACGCTTGCTCTGCGCCTCGCCGCTGTATCTGGAAAAGCACGGCGTGCCGCAAAAGCTCGCCGACCTGCAGCAGCACAATTGCATCTTCCTGCGCCAGAACGAAACGCCTTACGGGGTGTGGAGCTTCGCAGACGGCGGGCGCACTCAGAACATCAAGGTACGCGGTGCGCTGGGCTGCAATGACGGCGAAGTGGCGCTGAACTGGGCGCTGGAAGGGTTCGGCATTCTGCTTCGCGCCGAGTGGGACATCGCCCGTTACGTGCGCAGCGGACGCTTGCGTCTGGTGCTGGAAGATCAGACGCCGACCCGCGCCGACGTTTACGCGGTGTATCCACAACAACTGCATCTGTCCGCGCGGGTGCGCAGCCTGATCGACTTTCTGGTCGAACGCTTCAAACACATCGACAACCTGGGCATTCCCGGCGATCAGCCCACCAACGCAATCAACTGATGCCGCTGCGCATCGGTAAGCATCGGCCCGAACCCGGCCTTGACGTTATCGGCCATGTAACGCGGATTGCTCGTCCCCGGAATCACACACGTCACCGCCGGATGCGCCAGCAGAAACTTCAGCGCCAGTTGCGGCCAACTGTTGACCTGTACATCCGACACCCACGCCGGCAGCGGTTTGCCTTTGAGCCGGGCGAGCAGATCGCCGCCGCCAAAAGGTCGGTTGCAGATTACTGCCACGCCGCGCTCGCGGCACAAGGGCAGAATGCGCTTCTCCACGCCACGGTCATCGAGGGCGTAGTTGATTTGCAGAAAATCCAGTTGCTCGGCCTTGAGCACTGCTTCGACTTCATCATAGGCCGAGGCGGTGTAATGGGTGATGCCGATGTAGCGGATGCGCCCCTGCTCTTTCCATTCGCGCAGGGTCGGCAGGTGGGTTTGCCAATCGAGCAGGTTGTGGATCTGCATCAGGTCGATGCGCTCGGTGCGCAGCAGGCTGAACGACTGCTCCATCTGCGCGATGCCCGCCTCGCGGCCGCGGGTCCACACCTTGGTGGCGAGAAATGCCGGCGAACGTGGTTCGTGGATCGACAGCAATTCGCCGGTGGTCTGTTCGGCGCGGCCATACATGGGCGAACTGTCGATCACCGTGCCACCCTTGGTGAACAGCTCATCGAGCACCGTCGGCAACTGCCGATAGAGCGGATCGCCCGGCGCGACGTCGAAACCGCGATAAGTGCCCAGCCCCACCATGGGCAATGATTCGGAGCTGGAGGGTATGGCGCGGGTCTGCATGGCGTGGCCTCGGCTAATCGCGGGTGGAGTGGCAGTGGCCAACGCCCGATTCAAGGTGAAGACCGCCGAAACCCCGGCAGCCAGCGAGAGCAATCGGCGACGGGAGTAACCCTCAGTGTGGCTCATGCTGGTTCCCCTGCTGCGTGGATCTGTTGCATGTTGTGTGCGCAGGCTGCCCGAGCGAATCGCTGGACTACACTGCGACAGCGAACCTTCTCACCCCGTTAAAAGTAGCCGAATGTCCCGAACCCTGATGTCACTCGTCGTTTTGATCGTGGCCGTGTACCTGCTGCTGTGCACGGCGCTGTTCTTTTTCCAGCGTTCGCTGATCTACTTTCCACAACCCGCTGCCGTGGCGTCGGCGGACTCGCGGTTGAAACTGTCGATGGCGGATACCGAGGTGTGGGTGAGTACCCGCGAGCGCACAGGGCCACGGGCGCTGATCTATTTCGGCGGCAATGCCGAGGATGTGTCGCGCAACCTGCCGGAGTTTGCCGAGGCCTTTCCCGATTACGCGTTGTACCTGCTGCACTACCGTGGTTTTGGCGGCAGCGGCGGTTCGCCGTCCGAAGAGGCGATTGCCGAGGATGCGTTGGCGCTGTTCGATCAAGTGGCTGTCAGTCATCCGCAGATTGCCGTGGTCGGACGCAGTCTTGGTTCCGGTGTGGCGGTGCGTCTGGCCAGTCAGCGGCCGGTGCAACAGCTGATTCTGGTGACACCTTACAACAGCCTCGAAGAAATCGCCGCGAAGCAATATCCGTGGGTGCCGGTGCAGTGGTTGCTCAAGGATCGTTTCGAGTCGGGCAAGTATGCCGCGCATATCCGCGTGCCGACGTTGTTGCTGGCGGCCAGTGATGACGAGGTGATCGCGCGGCACAGTACGCAGCGCTTGCTGGAGAACTTCCCCAAGGACGTGGCGGTGCTCAAGGTGGTGCCGGAGTCGGGGCATAATTCGATTTCAGACCGACCACAGTATTTGCAGTGGATGGGGGATGTGCTGAACCGCTGAGCTGTTCTGCATTTGAGTAATGTGGCGCTTTCAATGGCCCCATCGCGAGCAGGCTCACTCCTACATTTGAAATGCATTCCAATGTAGGAGTGAGCCTGCTCGCGATTGCGTCTTTCGGCGCAACTATAATTCTGCCAGATCGCACTTTTCGTCGCCCCGCCACAAAAGCCTCTCTATTACCCCTGAACCAAGTCCGCAAACCCCAGTCCTATTCGCGCCGCGCCCTGCGGCTGACCTCACCTTAGCGATGTCCCCCTTTTAGAGCTGTCCGTCCCATGCGCCACGCCGTTCGTTCGTCTCGCTTCGTTTCGCTGTGCTTGCTGATCCTTGCATTTTTATTGGCCAACGCCGCCCACGCTGGGGCTGAGCGGCAACTGGTGGCCGCCATCAATGACTATCGCGCCCACCCGCAACGCTGCGATCGACGCCCCGCGCAACGCCTCGCACCGCTGGCCTTGAAATCGAATCTGGCATTGCCGATTGGCTATCGCTACGGCGGCGGAATGCGCGAGGCGCTGAAGGCCTCGGGATATTCAGCGGTCGCGGTGCGCAGCATTCGCATCGTCGGCGCGCAAGATGCCGAAGAGGCGTTCGACCGATTGCAAAGTGATTATTGCGGTGCGTTGCTCGATGCGACCTACGCCGACATCGGCATCAGCCGCTCACGCAGTGAGTGGCAAGTGGTGTTGGCCCGTCCGGTGCTCGACAGCCGCGTGGGTGACAACCGCAGCGTCGGCAAAGCGCTGCTGGCGGAAGTCAACGCCGCTCGCGCTCGCCCTCGAATGTGCGGACGCCAGCGTTTTGCTGCGGCCCGCCCGTTGAGCTGGAACGCAGCACTGGGGGCTGCGGCGCAGGGACACAGCAAAGCCATGGCTTATGGCAACTACTTCGCCCATCGCGACCCGGATGGCGAGATGCCCACCGATCGCGCCCGGGCGGCGGGTTATCGAGGTCGGCAGGTGGGCGAGAACATCGCCGCCGGGCAGAGTTCGCCGGGCAGAGCCATGGCCGGCTGGCTGGCCAGCCCCGGGCATTGCGCCAACCTGATGAACCCGATGTTCACCCAGGTCGGCGCCGGGTTCGCCAGCGAGTCACGCAGTGATGAAGGGGTTTACTGGACGATGGTGTTTGGGGCGCCTTGATTTCGAGGTGATGCAGCCAGCCCTGCTGGCGATGTGGCCAGTGCTGGCGCCATCAATCACTTGGGCCGGCGCACCGCTCGCACTCGCCCGCTGCCGCCGCCACCGCAATAAAACCGTTCGCCAGCATCGGCCTCCAATCCGGAAACGCCAATCCCGTCGGGCATCTTCAGGCTTTCCAGCACTTCGCCATTCTGCGGGTCAATGCGCCGCAACTCGCTTTCATCGCCCTCCCACGTGCCGTGCCACAGCGCGCCGTCCACCCAGGTCACGCCGGTGACAAAACGGTTGGATTGCAGCGTGCGCAGAATCTCGCCGGTGTCCGGGTCGATCTGATAGATCTTGCGCTCGCGATACTGCCCGACCCACAGCGAACCCTCGGCCCACGCCATGCCCGAATCATTGCCGCCGCCCGGTGCCGCAATGGTGTTGAGCACCCGCCCGGTGGCCGGGTCGATTTTCTGGATACGACTGTCGGCGATCTGGAACAGGTGTTTGCCGTCGAACGCGGTACCGGCATCGGCACCGACCTTGATCGTGCGTACGGTTTCGCCACTCGCCGGATCGAGCGCATTGAGTTGACCGTCGCTGGCGAACCACACTTGCTGGCCGTCAAACGTGACGCCGTGGACATTGCCGACACCGTCGAACGGCCCATATTCACGAAGCACTTCTGCGTTTGTCTGTTTCATGGTGACTTCCTCAAAGGTGTGAGAGGCCAGACTAGCCACTGCCCAGCGACACCGGGAGTAACAAGATCGTCGCGAAACCCGGTACCGGCGGCGTCATCCAGCGCCGCGCGCGGCCCAATCCAAACGACTGCACTTTCTCTTCGCATGCCAGTGTCTCCAGTGCCCGCTGCACCTGGCGTTGACTGCTCCCCAACGCCAGCGCCAGGGCCGAACTCGACCAGGCTTCGCCATCACCGAGCAGGGCCAGCAGTGCAGCGTATTTGTCCTCTGCGGGCAGGGTCAACAGCGCCACATCATCGGCCTCCAGCGCAAAACCCCGACGGGTCGCGGTGATCTTCGCCAGCGGTTGCAACGCCGCCCGCAACCGGCCGATTTCGACCCGCAAGCGCACGCGATGGGACTCATCGCTGAGCTTCAAACGAAAGGCCTTGGCAATCAGCACTTCCCGGCAGACATCGGCGGGCCAGGCCTCAGCGAGGGTGCGGGCGAGATTGAACAGCAGCGGCCTGGATGCCAGGGACACGCGCATGCCTGCACCGCGTACGCTGTAGCGACAGGCATCAATGATCAGTGTTGGCGATGCAAACAGGTCTTCAACCTGTGCCAGCGTCACCCATTGCGACTGACCCGCATGGGTCAAGCGGGCTGCAGGAGCCTTGAGGATTTGCCAGGCGTGTTCGATTTCCGCGCTCAGTGAAGGAATGCCTGCCGAATCAGCGGCTTGTTGCGCCCGCGTCAGGGTGATCTGTGCTTTGTGCGCCTGCACCCGTCGTAGGGCGATGCCGGCCGTCATCAGCTCATGAACGGCGCGCAGAACCGGCGGCAGCACTGTCGGGGTCATTTGGCCGAGCAGCGCTTGAGCCTCGTCCAGTTCACCGATCAGCAGCCATCGGCGGATCTGCAAATAACCCGCGTGCGCTGCGTTTAAAGCATCGCCGTGTGCGTGTAAAAACTGTCGCGCCGTCTCCAGCGCCTTGACCGGCCAGCCCAGATCCCGCGCTGCCAGAGCCACTTCGGCCTGCGCCACCACGCAGCGCGCCTTGGACAGCGGCTCATTCGCGCCAAACCCTCGTACCGCCCGCTGCAACAAGGCTTTGGCTCGAGAAAATTCGCCGAGCTGAGCCATGGCGATGCCGCGCAACGCCAGTGCCGGTGGATCCTCGCGCAATGCCACAAGCTTCAATGCCGCCAGCGGATCACCGCCAGCCAGCGCCCGGCCAGCGGCATTAATCAGCGAATCCATGGTGAATTCATCCTCGCGGGCACTCCGTTACACAGCCGTAAAATTGAGTTTAATCCCGACCGGCAAGTGCGTTTAAAAACCCTTGATAGCACTTTGGTATTCCGGCACCATCGGCAAAGCTTTTCCACGGAAGGAGTCAGGCATGCTGGACGCAAACGCTACCCACATTACCTTTTCGCTCGAAAGCGTTGCCAGCGATCTGCAGGTGTTGAGTTTCGTTGGCCGCGAAGCCATCAACCACCCCTTCTGCTTCGATATTGAACTGGTCAGCGCCCGCCCCGACCTGAAGCTCGAAGAACTCCTGCACAAGCCCGGCGTGCTGACCTTTGGCGCCACCGGCGAAGGCACGATCCACGGCCTGGTCTATCGCATCGAGCAAGGCGATTCCGGCAAGACCCTGACCCGTTACAGCCTCAGCCTGGTGCCGCAACTCGCCTACCTGCGCCACAACCACGATCAGCAGATTTTCCAGCAACTGACAGTGCCGCAAATCATCGGCCAGGTCCTGGAAGATCGCGGCATCCTCGCCGACGCCTACGATTTCCAGCTCAGCGCCGAGTACCCGCAGCGCGATTATTGCGTGCAGTACGACGAGTCCGACCTGCACTTCATCCAGCGCCTGTGCGAAGAGGAAGGCATTCACTTTCACTTCCAGCACAGTAGCAGCGGGCACAAACTGGTGTTCGGCGATGACCAGACGGTTTTCCGCAAACTCAAAGCGGTGAGCTACCAGCAAGATTCCGGCATGAGCGCCGACAAACCGGTAATCAAGCGCTTCAACCTGCGCCTGGAAACCCGCACCACCCGCGTTTCTCGCCGCGATTACGACTTCGAAAAACCGAAAATCCTCCCCGAAGGCGCAGTTAAATCCGACTTCGCCCCGGATCTGGAGGACTACGACTACCCCGGCCGCTTCACCACCCGCGAGCGCGGCAAATTCCTCTCCACCCGCGCCCTCGAACGCCATCGCAGCGACTACAAACTCGCCGAAGGCAAAGGTGACGAACCGACCCTGACCAGCGGCCATTTCCTCACCCTGGCCGAGCACCCGCGCGCCGAATGGAACGACCTGTGGCTGCTGCTGGAAGTCTTCCACGAAGGCAAACAACCGCAAGTGCTCGGCGAAAACGTCACCAGCGACGTCACCGACCACAAAAGCGATTTCCACCAGGGCTACCGCAACAGCTTCCTCGCCACCCCGTGGGACGCGCACTACCGCCCTGCCCTCGAACACCCGAAACCGAAAGTGCTCGGCAGCCAGACCGCTGTGGTCACCGGCCCCGCAGGCGAAGAAATCCACTGCGACCAATACGGCCGGATCAAGGTGCAATTCCATTGGGATCGCGAAGGCCAGTCCAACGACAAAACCACCTGCTGGATGCGCGTCGCCAGTGGCTGGGCCGGCGCCGCGTACGGCGGCATCGCCATCCCGCGCATCGGCATGGAAGTCCTCGTCACCTTCCTCGAGGGCGATCCCGACCAGCCCTTGGTGACCGGCTGCCTGTACCACAAGGAAAACGTCGTCCCCTACGACCTGCCGGCAAACAAAACCCGCAGCACCTTCAAAACCCTGAGTTCACCGGGCGGCAAGGGCTACAACGAGTTCCGGATTGAAGACAAGAAAGGTGTAGAGCAGATCTACATCCACGCCCAGCGCGATTGGGATGAAAACATCGAGCACGATCAAAAGATTCGTGTCGGCAACGAACGGCATGACACCGTTGAAGCCAATACGCTGAGCGAGTTCAAGGTTGAAGAGCATCGGATTACCCATCTCGATCGCAAGACGGAAACGCGGGTCGATGACCACCTGACGGTGGGTGTCACCCGGCACCTGAAGGTCGGCACGGCGCAGTTTGTCGAAGCCGGAACCGAAATTCATTATCACGCCGGCGCCAAGGTTGTGGTCGAAGGTGGCATGGAGCTTACCGCCAAGGCTGGCGGCAGTTTTGTGAAGGTTGATGCCGGCGGAGTGACCATCAGCGGTGCCGAGGTGAAAACCAACTCGGGTGGCTCGCCGGGCTCGGGGAGTGGAATCGCGATCAAACTGCCAATCGCCTTGACCCCCGCCGATGCCGATGCTGCCGGCAAACGCCTCAGCGCGGCACCGATCAACACGCCGACGCCTGCGGAGCTGCTCGCAGCACCTTCATCCGGCGCCGCGCCCGCTGCAGCGACGGCTGCAGAAACCCGACTGATCCAACAGAATATGCAGGCACAAACACTGGTAGCGGCCGCCAAAAGCGGCGTGCCCTTTTGCGAGATCTGCAACCGATGAGCCAGTTTCGTCCCAGTCTCAACGAATGGTTGACTGCCGAGTTCTGGCCGCAGGGCACGCAGCCTGACGCGCCGAAGGTCTACGCCTTGCTGGACGGTGCCCGCGACCCACACATCGAATCGCTGGTGCGCAGCAGCGGCGCGGAATTTTCCTGCCTGTACGCGGGCGAACTTGCCCCGAGTCTGTCGGCCGCAGCACCTTATCTGCTGCAGCTCGACCCGCAACAGCCGTATACATGGCGACTGTTCGAGGAAGGCTGGGGGCAGAGTTGGGGCAGCTTCGTCATTGCCCCCGCGCACGTGTCGCTGGACGACCTGCGCAGCCACTTTCGCACGCTGCTGCGGGTGACCGATCCGGATGGCAACCTTCTGGTGTTTCGATTCTACGACCCCAGAGTCCTGCGCGTTTACCTGCCGACCTGCACAGCGCAAGAGCGCGCCGCGATGTTCGGCCCGGCGAGCAAGCTCATTGCCGAAACCAGTACGGGGAATTCCTTGATTGTTTACCCGGCGGATCCCGCAGGCGGGCCAGCGGCGCGAGTCAGTGGCTGGCCGTCGGCCGATGCAGTTGGCCAATACGGTCTCGCCCCCTAGCGGTAAAATAACCATCACGGAGTGGCTGATTGAAACGTCTCGCCTGTCTACTGTTCCCCTTGCTCGCCGCCTGCAGCGCCGGCCCGCTGATGTATCCCGAATCAACAGCAGGTCGCCCGACGCTCCTTTATCCGACCTGCCCTGGACCGCAGACGGCGATGCGTTTCACAACCACATCAAACGAGCTGAACTGGGTTTTCCTGCTGGTTCACGTCTCATTGCCGGGAGGCGAGCCCTCGCCGCCGGGGGCGACCGTGGCCGAAACCGAAGTACGACTTTCCACTCAACTGTATATGGAACATTCGCCTAAACGTGCGTTACACACCCAAAGACAATCCGAGACAGCAGACAAAGTGCCGCTGTGGATCACCGCGTCATCGCCGATGGCAACCGTGCAGTTGGCCAACGGAAAAACCTATCAAGTGAGTATCGAACGTCTGAAAACCGGCTTCGATCCGCGCGCCCCTGAAGTACGCGATGTTCAGCACCCCGGAAGCCCATTAGGCAAAGGGGATATGGGCGACTTCATCCTGACCTTGCCCGAGCTCTACCTGAACGGTGAGAAGATCAATACCGCGCCGATCCATTTCAAGAAACGTGAAGAGCGCTATTTCCCGATATTCAACTGTTGAAGGCTCAGACCGGAGAAATGGTCGCGAGCAAGCCGATCAGAATGGTCAGTGTCAGAAATCCACCCAGAAAAAACGCCATTTTGTTCATGTTGCTCTCCTCAATGCCGAGCTTGCGGTGCACCGGACGCTTCGGGATGAAGGATTGCCGCGAGTGACCGGACTACGGGGTTATTTTGAGCCGATGACTGCGCCGGTTACAGAGGCAGATTGCAATGAAAAATGCATATCAGATGCACATCTGATCCTGTAGGAGCTGTCGAGTGAAACGAGGCTGCGATCTTTTGATCTTAAAAAACGAAATTCAAAGATCGCAGCCTCGTTTCACTCGACAGCTCCTACATAGGCTTTTCATAGGGTGATATTCAGGTTGCCATGACAAGGTTGCCCTGGCCGCGCTTTGCTCTAGAGTCTTGGTCACCGCGAGAACAACTAGAAAAAACCGGAGTGAACATGACCGACCTGCAGCTGCAACCCAACGTCGCCGAATCCCTGAACCGCTGGCACCAGATGATCCGCACCGGCGACCTCAAAGCCCTGCCCGAACTGCTTGACCCCAACGCGGTATTCCGCTCACCCATGGCCCACACGCCTTACCCCGGCGCGCAAGTGGTGTCGATGATCCTCAACACCGTGTTCAACGTGTTTGAAGACTTCAAATACCACCGTGAACTGGTAACGGCCGATGGTCTGAACGTGGTTCTGGAATTCAGCGCCAAGGTTGGGACAAAGGAGCTCAAAGGCATCGACATGATTCGCTTTGATGAGAATGGCAAGATTGTCGAGTTTGAAGTGATGGTGCGGCCATTGAGCGGGTTGCAGGCCCTCGGCGAAGAAATGGGGCGGCGCCTTGGTGCATACCTGGCAAACGCAAAACCCTGACCGCCGAATAACCTGTGCAGGAGCTGCCGAACGCGGCCCGAGCCTTCGGCAGTTCCTACAGGGGTAGATACAAAGCGTGCCCACAAAAAAGCCCACTATTACTTATCTACGATTCTTTTCATTCGCAATTAGCCTAAATGGAAAAGATATAAAAACCTGTCAGATTTTACAGGTTCACGTAACAACCAAGAAGACTAGCCTTGGCTCCGACGTCGAGAAGTTTGCCTAGAGCGTGAGCTTTCAGCGGGCTGCTTATTCAAATAGTCAGGGAGATTCAGAAATGGCAATAAATTACTTTTACGGCGATGGACTCACTCCAAGCGAGAAACGACCCGTCGAAGAATCAGGCGGAACCACCAACCGATTCGTGGAAAAACCAGTTAAACAGGAACACAAATTCACCTGTATTTGCGATCTTTGCAAAAAAGACAGAGGAGATAGAACAGGAACGGCGGCGATCTATTCACAGTGGTACGTTACAGATCCTGTCTACCCATAGAAAACAATGAAACCTTCCAATTTCATGATGTTCAAGATCCAGTCCGCTCCACATGACAAGCTCTTAACCGTCGAACGGATAATGATGGATATCCAACCCACTCCAATCCGTTCCAGGTCATTCAGCTATCGGGTCCACAAAAAAGCCCACTGACCGTCGCCGGTTCAGTGGGCTTTGTGTGTCAGGCGTCTAGTTACAGAGCCATGTCACGTGCAGCGTTTTCCTTCGGTGCTTCAGCTTTTTCAGCTGCAGGTGCGGCCGGAGCTGCTACCTGACCGATCACTGGAGGTGTCGGCAGTTCGAGGATCTTGGCGGTGTAAGCCCACTCTGCAGCCACTTTGGCTGGATCGCTGTTCAGCTGGGTGCCGTAGCTTGGAACGATCTGGTGCAGTTTGGCTTGCCATTCCGGGCTGGCCACTTTGTCTTTGAAGACTTTCTGCAGCACGCTCAGCATGATCGGTGCAGCGGTCGACGCGCCTGGCGATGCGCCCAGCAGGCCGGCGATGGAGCCGTCTTGTGCAGCGACGATTTCGGTGCCCAGTTTCAGCACGCCGCCAGCGGCTTCATCACGCTTGATGATTTGCACGCGTTGGCCGGCCTGCCACAGGCGCCAGTCTTCGGCTTTGGCGTTCGGGAAGTATTCCTTCAGCGCGTTCATGCGGTCTTCATCCGACAGCATCTGTTGACCGGCCAGGTACTCGACCAGCGGGTATTCCTTGATGCCGACCTTGGTCATTGGCCAGATGTTGTGGGTGGTGGTGCTGGTCAACAGGTCCAGGTACGAACCTTCCTTGAGGAACTTGGTGCTGAAGGTCGCGAATGGGCCAAACAGGATGACGCGCTTGCCGTCCAGAACACGGGTGTCCAGGTGCGGAACCGACATCGGTGGCGAGCCAACCGAAGCTTTACCGTAGGCCTTGGCCAAGTGCTGTTCAGCGATGGCCGGGTTATCGGTCACCAGGAACGAGCCACCTACCGGGAAGCCACCGTATTCCTTGGCTTCAGGAATGCCAGACTTCTGCAGCAGGTGCAGTGCACCGCCGCCCGCGCCGATGAACACGAACTTGGCATCGGTTTCGGTTTTGGTGCCGTCTTTCAGGTTTTTGTAGCTGACGCGCCAAGTGCCATCGGCGTTCTTGGTGATGTCCTGCACTTCGCTCGACAGTTTCAGATCGAAGTTAGGCTTGGTCTGCAGATGGGCAGCGAACTGGCGGGTGATTTCGCCGAAGTTCATGTCGGTACCCAGCGGGCTCCAGGTGGCCGCGATTTTCTGGTTCGGGTCACGCCCTTCCATCATCAGCGGAACCCACTTCTTGATCACAGCCGGGTCTTCGGAGTACTGCATGCCGGCGAACAGCGGGCTCGCTTGCAGGGCTTCGTAGCGCTTTTTCAGGAACTTGATGTTGTCATCGCCCCACACGAAGCTCATGTGCGGCGTGGTGTTGATGAACGAGCGAGGGTTCTTCAGAACGCCTTGCTGAACCTGCCAGGCCCAGAACTGACGGGAGACCTGGAACGCTTCGTTGATCTCGACGGCTTTCGGGATCGTTACGTTGCCTTTGTCGTCTTCCGGGGTGTAGTTCAGCTCGGCCAGAGCCGAGTGACCGGTACCGGCGTTGTTCCAGCCGTTGGAGCTTTCGAGGGCGACGCCGTCAAGGCGCTCGACCATTTCCATCGACCAGCTTGGCTCCAGCTCATTGATCCACACACCGAGGGTGGTGCTCATGATGCCGCCGCCGATCAGCAGAACGTCGACTTTCTTTGCTTCGTCAGCATTGGCGGATGTCATCCCCATCGCCAAAGCCAGACCCAGCAGGGCTGTGTTCACTTTTTTAAACATCTGTTGCACCTATGATAAAACGCCTTCCGCCCGCCGCTGTTATCTGCATGCGATCCGCTTTGATGACGCTCAGGCTAGCGTCGCGGATTCCGGCACACTTCAATTTTGACGGGTGGGCACACAAGGCCGACATCCTGCATCGACCTCAGTTAATGTCCCTTCTGAACTGACTTCTTATCATTATTGGCTTCAGCTGCTTGAGCGACAGGGATTCCGTCAGCCCGCCCGAAGGCAAGCAAACCGAATTAGGTCAAACCAAGTTGGCGCGAAGAATATCACGTCAGGGCAAACCCGCGCGTCTGTTCCCGACTTGAGAGTCTTTTTCCGCTCAGGGACTTATCGGCCGCCAAACGCTGAACATGACCCTCTGATCGGTGCGTCGACTCAAACCCTCCAGCATTCAAGTGTAGTTGTCCCGCGATCAGGCGTTTTTCTGCAGTGCCTTACTCAAGCAATATCTGCTAGGTTGTACGACGACTGACAAATAAGTCGTCACCTCCATAACAACAAGGAAACAATCGCAATGACCAAGACCCGACTGCTGATAGGTTTTCTCTGTGCCTTCAACGGTTACGCCATGGCCGCATCGGCCCCCGCGGAAAAAGATGTCGCCCAAGCGGTAGACCATCTGACCCAGGCGATGCTGCACAAGGACATCGCCGACCTGAACGCGCTCACCGCACCCAACCTGACTTACGGCCACTCCAGCGGCAAGATTCAGGACAAGAAGGAATTCATCGCCGACATCGAGACCGGCAGAAGCGCCTTCAAGACCCTCGAGATGCAGAAGCAGACCATCACCCTCTCAGGCGATACCGCGCTGGTGCGTCACCACTTTTCCGCGCAGGCGTTGAAGGGCACTGAGGTGATACCGACCGAGATCGAGAACTTTCAGATCTGGCAGAAGCAGGATGGCAAGTGGTTGCTGGTGGGGCGGCAGGCGTTCAAGTTTTGAGGCCAGTGATCTAGCCTGAATGGATGTTGATTGTGCCGGCCTCTTCGCGGGCAAGCCCGCTCCCACAGGGTTCGATGTTGTGAATGCAATTGTGTTTACACCACCGCCCACTGTGGGAGCTGGCTTGCCAGCGATGAGGCCTGTTCAGACACCGAAACCGCATTTGACCCAACGGCTATCACAACCGAAACCGATCCACCGATTGCGCCAACTGCCCCGCCAGGCTCGACAGCTCATCGGTGGTATTCGCCGTTTGCCCGATCACCCGGCTGTTGCCCTCGGACATCCCCGCGATCATTTCCACCTGATGGGCAATCTCGTTACTGGCCTGGCTCTGCTCGCCAATCGTGCGGGTGATGTCGTTGACCAGTTGTGTCGTGCTCAACGTCGCCTCGAGGATTTCGCGGATGGCGCGCTCGACATCAGCCGTCACCGCCATGCCCTTGTCGACCTGTGCAACACCTGCCTCCATGCTGCTGACCGCCTCGCGGGTGCTGTGCTGAATGCGTGCGACCATCGCGGCGATTTCCTGGGTCGAGGCGCTGGTGCGCGCCGCCAGACTGCGCACTTCGTCCGCGACCACCGCAAAGCCCCTGCCCTGCTCGCCGGCACGAGCCGCTTCAATGGCGGCATTGAGCGCCAGCAGATTGGTCTGGTCGGCAATGCTCTTGATCACCTGAATGATGTTGAAAATGGCTTCGGATTCCTGATCCAGTGTGCGGATGACCTGTGCCGACTGTTGCGCCGAGCGCGCGATATCGTCCATGTCGCTGACCACTTGATGAATCACCCCACCGCCCTCTTTCGCCAGGGTTTCGGCTTGATTGGCCATGCTCAGGGCTCGTTCGGCGTGACGGGTGATTTCCTCGATGCTCGCGGTCATCTGGCTGGCGGCGGCGGCCATGGTGCCGGCGGCGACACTTTGTTGCTGGCTGCTGTCGGCAACCTGATGGCAGCCCTGACTGAGTCGTGCGCTCATGCCGCTGACGCCGTGAGCGTTGCGTCGCACCACGTCGATCATGTTGCGCAGATCGCGCTGCATGGTCGCCAAGGTGCGAATCAGCGCACTCGCTTCATCCTTGCCGGACGGCTCGGCGATGGGTTCGCCGAGGTTGCCGTGAGCGATGCTGTCGGCGATGCGGCTGGCGGTTTTCAGTGGCCCCATGATGCTGCGTATCACCCAGCGTCCCTCCACCAATAGCAGCAGCAGACCGGCAAGCAACACCACACCAAGCGCAATATTGGCATTGCGGATGGCGGCTTCGGTACCTGCGCTGGTCTGCCGGGTATTGGTTTCGATCAGTTCACTTAACGCAGCCATCTGCTCTTCAAGTTGGCCGAATGCGGTATTGAACGAACCGAGTTCCTGTTGCGCGGTATCCGGATTATCGAGCGCCAGGCCGACAATCCGCTCGCCCGCATTGATGTAGATGTCGAGACTCGGTTTTATCTGCTCCAGCGCTGTACGCAATGCAGCATTGATCGGCAATTTGAGGTTCTCATCGAGCACTTCGCGAAAGTGCCCCGCGTGCTCGTCAATCGACTCGCGCACCTCGGTCGCCGTGCTGGTGCTTTTGCCCAGCCCGACCAACATGGCCGAATAGACATCGGCGCGCAGGGCGTCGTGCATCATGTCGGCTTCCATGTGGTTGCGCAGCGCGCTCATGCTGACCGCGTTGTCGCTGACCGCTGCAGCCATCCGCTGGTTGCCGACGTAACTGACCAGACTCACGATCACTGCCGTCAGCAGACTTGTCACAATCAGCAACACTAAACGCAGTTTGATCGACACCGGGGTTTCCTCCTTGGCCATGCCTGCAAACGCCTGTCAGACCTTCAGTTAAGCCTATTTGCGCAGGTCTGCCGTGCCAGAGCGTGTCAGCAGGTGTCGGCATGACAGCCAAATGCCGCAAAACTTTCGCAATGAGCGGCAAGTCTCACTTTGCAACGCAGGCGTACAACGCCTTCATCGCCGGTTAATGCCGGCAGGCTATTGAGTCCGCCGTTCTGAACACTCATGCAGCAAAAGGAGACGCCTATGAAACGCGTATTGTGGTTGGGTCTGCTTGGCACTTTGGCCATCGGCAGCGCACAGGCGGCGACGGAAAAAGTCGCCATCAATCTGGTCAGCGCCGACGGTGCGCCGCAAGCGATCGGCTCGGTCACCATCAGCGAAACCGCGTATGGCCTGTTGTTCACCCCGGATCTGAAGTCCCTGCCGGCCGGCATCCATGGCTTCCACGTCCATGAGAACGGCAGTTGCGAAGCCGCGATGAAGGATGGCGTGAAAGGCGCTGCACTGGCCGCTGGCGGGCATTTCGATCCACAGAAAACCGGCAAGCATCTCGGCCCTTACGCCGACGGCCATCTGGGCGACTTGCCAGCGGTTTACGTGACCGCTGACGGCATCGCCAACTACCCGGTACTGGCGCCGCGCCTGAAAAAGATCGCCGAGATCAAGGGCCATGCGCTGATGATCCATGCCGGTGGCGACAACCACGCTGACATGCCCAAACCGCTGGGCGGTGGCGGTGATCGCATGGCCTGCGGGGTGATCTGAGCCGTCGCCGTCTGAAGGCCGGGCAACCCGTAATCGCGTTGCCCGCGTCTGTTTTGCAATAACGCAGACTTTCCTGCCCCACGGAACTCCCGCCCGCCGCGCCCCTCTCACATTATGTAGTCCTTCCCTTTTTGCTTCGCGCTTGTGGAGGAACACCGTCATGCGCAAGTTAGTGCTCGTTTCTTCTTTACTCCTATGCCTGCCCGTTGGTTCCGCTCTGGCCAAAGTCGATGCCGGAGATGTCGCCACCTCGGCCGGTGTCTCCGCGTCGCTGTACTCGACCTTCAAGGATCACAAAATGGTGATTCCGGCCCGTGACGACTTGTCTGCATTTGTCGCCAGTGGCGGGGCCATTCGTGGGGTTTATCTTGAGTCGGTGCTGCAACAGGTTCGCCAGGACAATCCTGGCCTGAACGCCAGTGATGAAGATCTCGCCAACGCGATTCTGGTGCATTACGAAGGCCTGAATCAGTAGCTGTCACGGATGAAGCAGCCGATGGACGGCCGCTGACGGCGCATAGGCAAAACTGTCCGACGGCCTCTATGATGGAGGCCATGACGACTTCCGCGCCTTTGCGCTCACCCTGCCCGCCCGGCGCCTGCATTTGCGGGCGCGATCCGTTGCTGGAGACACCCGGCGCGGATTTGCGCATCCTGCGCCTGACCCGCGAGGAGGAGAAAGTCCTGCTGGCGCGGCTGGAAAAACTCAAAGACCTTGCCGATCTCGAACACCTGCAACAACGCATGTATGAACAACTGGGATTGCGCGTCGAGGTCGCTCCCGGTTTTAACGAAGTGCGCACCATGCGCGGCATTGCCATTCAGATCGAAGAGTTGCCGGGCCTTTGCCGCAAGACGCGCGCGGCCATCCCCACCGCCATTCGTCGCGGCTTGGAAAACCATCCCGAAATCGCCTTCGAACTGCTCAACGCCCACGACTTGCTGCGCGACACCTGATCACTTTTTCAGCCCGACCCGTTTGCGCATCTCGGCGGTGATGCTCTGCCGGGTTTTCTTCATCTCGGCCCATGGCGCGTCGCCGACCTCCGCCAGACGCTCGTGAACGTTGTGCACGTTCCATTGATTTGCGCCCTTGATCTCGGCGACTTCCTCGCGAAACAGCGGCACCGACACCGGCAGACCTTCGCGGGTGCGCGCGGCGTAAGCGCAGATGGTGGTGGCGCCCAGACCGTTGCGCAGGTAATCGATGAAGATCCGCCCGACACGGTTCTTTGGCCCGGACACCGCCGAAAAGCGGTCTGGCAACAGCTTGGCCATGTGGCTGACGATGGCGTGGCTGAAGTCCTTGACCTCATCCCAGCCGAGTTTGCGGGTCAATGGCACCACCAGATGAATGCCCTTGCCGCCACTGGTTTTAAGGAACGCTTTCAATCCCAGTTCATCGAGCACAGTCAGCGTCAGCGCTGTCGCTTCGACCATGCTTTTCCAGGGCAGCGCCGGGTCCGGGTCGAGGTCGAGAACGAAGCGGTCAGGCTTGTCCAGATCGACGGTGGTGGCGTTCCAGGTGTGCAGCTCGACGGTGCTCATCTGCACCGCGCCAATCAGCGCTTCGGCGTTGTTGATCAGCATCACCGGTTGTCCGGTGACGTCCTTGTCCAGCGTAGCGATACCGGGGATCGCCAAGCGTTCGGCGTTCTTCTGGAAGAACAACTCGCCGGCGATGCCGTCTGGCGCGCGCACCAGTGCCACCGGGCGCTCCTTGAGTTGCGGCAGGATCCATTCGGCGACGCTGGCGTAATACTCGGCGAGTTGCATTTTGGTGGTGCCACTGACCGCGTCGATCACGCGATCCGGGTGGGTGATGCGCACCTTGCCGCTGGCCAGTCCGAGCTGCGATGGCGCGCTCTCGGCATTGCTCGCCGGGGCTTTTTTCGTGGTTTTTTTCGCGGCGGGTTTCTTCTCTGCAGTCTTCACCGGTTTCGCTCGCTCCTCAGTGATGTCCCTGGCCGGCTTGTCATCGCGCAGACCATGGAACACGGCGTGGCGCACCGAACCGTCCTTGGTCATTTCGGCAAACGCGACTTCCGCCAGCAGTTTCGGCTTGAGCCAGTGCACGCCTTTGACCTCGAAACCGCTGGGCGGATTGACCACAGCGGCTTGCTTCACCTGCAAGGGTTTGAGTTGCGCCAGAATGCTTTTCAACGTCGACTCGTTGAAACCAGTGCCGACCTTGCCGGCATAGCGCAACTCGCCGCTGTCGCGATCATGCAGCCCCAGCAACAAGGCGCCGAACGCACTGCGCGAACCTTTCGGATCGGTGTAACCGACGATCACGAACTCCTGGCGATGCTTGCATTTGAGCTTGATCCAGTCGCCGCTGCGTCGCGACACATACGGCGAGCCAAGGCGTTTGCCGATCAGGCCTTCCATCTGCATCTGACAGGCACTGTTGAGCAACGCGTCCGGCGTTTCGTCAAAGGCTTCGGAGAAGCGCAACAACGGTTGCTCATGGCTGCCAAGCACCGTGGCCAATGCGGCGCGACGTTCCTCGACCGGCACTTCACGCAGGTCGACCCCGTTGAGATACGGCAGATCAAACAGGTAGTAGAGGATGTTGCCGCTGCGCCCGGCCTCGAAAGCATTTTGCAGGGCCTGAAAATCCGGCACGCCTTGTTCATTGGCGACGACCATCTCGCCGTCAAGCCACGCTGACTCCAATCCCAGCGCGGCCAGCGCCTCAGCCTGTTGCGGCAGTTTGTGCGTCCAGTCGTGACCGTTGCGGGTAAACAGCTGCACCTGATCATGGTCAATGCGCGCCATGATCCGGTAGCCGTCGAATTTGATTTCGTAGCTCCACTGCCCTTCGGGCGCGCTATCGACCAAGGTGGCCAGCTCCGGCTTGATTTGTGCCGGCAGTTTGGCCTTGTGTGCGCCAGTGAGCTTGCCGCTCGCAGGTTTGCGGGTTTTCGCCGCAGGCTTGTTTAGCGGTTTGCTTTGCTCGGCGGCCAGTTTGGGTTTGCCGACGATGGTGCGCTCGCTCAGCACACTGTCCGGTTCGGCCACCAGCACGTCGTAATCATCCTGCGGCCGCGCGGCGCCGTCCTGATGCTTGATCAGAAACCATTGCTCTTTCTTGCCCGGCATGTGCGTGCGCACCAGGTTCCAGATGCCGCCGAGCTTCTCGCCCTGCAGCTCAAACTTGAGCTTGCCCTTGGCGTAGGCCTTGTGCGGATCTTCCTGCGGTATCCACACGCCACGATCCCAGACAATCACATCGCCGGCACCGTAATGCCCTTCGGGAATACTGCCCTCGAACGTCGCGTAATCCAGCGGATGATCCTCGACATGCACCGCCAGCCGCTTGACCTTGGGGTCGAGTGACGGCCCCTTCGGCACCGCCCAGCTTTTTAAGGCGCCATCGAGTTCCAGGCGAAAGTCGTAATGCAGGTGCGAAGCGTCGTGCTTCTGGATGCAGAACTGCAAGGCGTGCTCGGTGGCGGATTTGCGCCCCGAACGTTTGACGGCCGCCGGTTCTGACGTCGCCGAAAAGTCGCGCATGCGGTTGTAGTCGTCGAGGTTCCTGTTCATCGCGTGCCTGCCTTTTTTCAGCCGATTCGGGTCACCGTCAGCGCCACCACGGCGATTCGGTCTACCCGTTGATAACCGGGGTTGAGCAGTTCTTCGCCGAAGACATCCGGATCGAGTTCGCGGTACGTCCAGCCGAAGCGCTTTTCATCCAGTCGTGGCAGCACGGTGTCGAGAAACGGATCGCGACCATCGACCATCGCCACACCGGTGTAGAGCAACAGCGAGCCGCCGGGTGCCAGTCGATTCAACGCCTGCTCGACAATGCGCAGCGACAGCCCCGCCCCCAGCGTCCCGCCACCGTGACGATAAGCGCGCTCTGCCGGATCGGCCATGTACGGTGGGTTGGCAACAATCAGATCGAACTCGCCCTCGGCACCCTGCAGAAGGTCACTGGCGTGCACTTCGACGTTGGCAACCTCCGCCAGTGCGGCGTTGATCGAAGTCAGGCGCAGCGCTGCGGGGTTGATGTCCAGCGCCAGCACTTGCGCCTCGCGACGGGCACGGCCGATCAGAATCGCCCCGACGCCCGCACCACAACCGATATCCACCGCGCGATGGATGGGCGCGAAGTTCTGCTGCAAGTGAGCGTGAATCAATTGCGCGAAACGATAGGTGTCCGGGCCGAAAAATACCGCGTCGGCCGCGTCGGTGGGGAACGCCGAATGCACGAACAGCAGATCATCCAGACTCGACCAGCGCACGCGACTCTTCAGGTGGCCTTCGTAACTATCAATGACCTGCGCGTCTTGCAGTTGCCGCTGTTCATCGGCCGACAACAACCCCGGTGCGAACGGCCGCGACCAGCCAAAAACGTCGCGCAAAGAGTCGGCCATCTGGCCCTCGTCACGCTGATTGACCCGCTGATGGGTCAACGGCGTCGGCGTAACAAACCGATAGCCGTCTGCCAACAAACGCCGGCCCAGTTGCAGCAGCACAAGATCGTTGGGGCAGAGTTGCTCTTCCTGATTCATCGGTGATGTCCTTACGGCAAGCGGGATTTGAGTTCAATAAACCGACGGGTGGCGAGCAGTCCGGCGGGGTGTGCATGGCGCGCCGGCGCAAGCCACGGGATCAGAATCGCGATCTGCGCCAGCTCGTCCTGGCCTTGCAGCGCCGCGTTGAGCGCCTGTACGTCGGGATCTTGTTCAAGCCCTTCGATGACCGCTGCGGCCTGACTGTGCCGTCGAACGGGTTTGGTTTTATCCGAAGAGGTCCAGTCACCCGCAATCCAGTCGTGCACCAGTTGTTTCTCGTAGGCATTGAATACGCCAAACATCGCCGCACCGTCGCCCGCGATCAGTTGCCAAAAGCGACTGGCCTGCGGGTCTTCGTGGCGTTTGATCCAGCCTTTGTTCTGCAACGCCTGGAGGAATCCGGGTAATTGTTCCGGTGCAGCCAGCCACTGATTGACGGTCTGCCCTTCGAAACGGCAGTAATCGGAATGCATATGCTGGGCGAACGGACATTTGCGCTCGAGCATCGCCAGCAACTCGTGCTCAAGGTCGAACCCTTCGATGATCGCGCGACTGCCCTGCCCCAGATCGTTGAGCCGATAGCCCAGCGCGACCCGGCGCAGAAATTCGCCGCGATCGGCCTCAAGCGGCAGTAGATCGAGCGCTGCCTGCACGGCTTTCTGCGCATGGCCGGTGCTGGCATTGTCGATGGTCACATGCAGGGTGAAGTAGTACGGATCGATCCCCAGTTCACTGAGTTCGTAACTGCTGATCAACAAGTGCAACGGCAGTTGTTCATAACCGAGGTTGTAGCCGATCACCTCGGGCAGGTAATCCGCGCCACAGACACCGAGGGCCAGCTGTATTGCGCCTTGCAGGTAGCGTTGATCATCGATGGCACTGCTGTCCTGCAAGTCGTGTTCAGCGAGCAGTTTGCGGTAGATCACCACATGATTCTGCGCCGGATTGCCATCGCCCAGTTCTTCCAGAAAAGTGCGCAGCAAGCCTTGGAAACGCGGGTCCCGCCAACGCGGCAACAGGCCAGAAAGCCAGGCACCATCAACCAGTTTGGTCGGTGCCACCGCTTGCAGGAAATACAGCGCCTGCGCCTTGCCACGGAAGAACTGCCGTGGCCCACCGGCCTTGCGCTGTTGCAGATAGTCTGAGTATTGGCTGGCAACGTCGGCGCAATGTTCGGCTACCCAGGCATGCCAGGTCATGGGGTCTTCGGGCAGGGAATCGGAAAGCTGCGCGGCGTGTTGCAGTTGCTCCTGCAGGAACGCCTGTGCGAGGTCTTGGGGATTATCATCACGCAACAACGCGTCATATATCTGGCGGACGTTCCCGCCGCCGTTCATCACGTGCGGTTTATCGGTCGCGGTGTGCAAGCGTGTCAGGACAGTCATGGCAAATATTCCCGGTCGGTTGGCAGGACGCTGTTGCACGCGCCTCTACAGCAGCAGAGAGGCAGCGCCTGCGAAAAATTCAATCGACGTGAAAATTGCCCGGACGGACGGCCACGCAGCTCCTTGGCGGAGCTGCGGGTGGCTATGATTTTTTGACGTTACTTCAGGCCTGCCCTTTGGCCTGCTGCTCGAGATGCACCTGCAAATCCGGGTCGATCTGCAAGGCGGCTGCCAGTTCATCCAGATAGCTGCGCTCGGCGTCCTGTTGGTCGTCCACCAGCATCACGCTGGCGAGGTACATTTCGGCGGCGACAGCCGGGTCACCGTTTGCCGACTGCGCCACCTCGTTTGCGTCCAGCGGTTTGCTGACTTCGGCGTCGAGCCATTGCTGCAATTGCGGATCATCGGTGTGCTTGCCGATTTCTCTGCTGATCAGGTCTTTTTCGGATTGATCGATACGCCCGTCAGCCTTGGCCGCCGCGATCAATGCGCGCAACACCGCGTGGCTGTGCTCCTCGACTTCCGGGCCGGCAAGCAAATTCGCCGTTTGCGGGATCTGTTGCGGGGCCGCGCTGGCCTGGCTGCGTTGCCAGGCCTGATACGCCTGAAAGGCCATCATTCCCAGCGATGCCAGCGCCGCATAGTTGGTGCCGCCGGAGCGGCTTTGCGTGCCGCCACCGCCACCCAGCGCCCCACCCAAGGCGCCGCCAAGACCACCACCGGCACCGCCGCCGAGCAAACCACCGAGCAAGCCGCCCAAGCCGCCAAGTCCACCGGCAGATCCGCCGCCGCTGGCCGCGCCTGAGCCGCCACCGAGCAGGCCGCCCAACAACTCGCCTAAACCGTCTGACCCGCCAGCCGGGTTTGCAGATTGTTGTCCCGCCGAGGCCTGGCCTCGCAGCAGTTTTTCAAGCAAATCGCTGGTGTTCATGACGTCATCCTCAGGCAAAGGCAGTGACTGCGTCTGGCAACGATAGACCCCTTAAGCCATTGCGCCAGCACCGTTTGGCTGAGACTCAAAGCGCCAACGGATTTCGCCCGCGTTTTTTTCGCCGGGCAGCTAAGATTCAAGGATGGTGAACCTTATCCCGGCCAGACCGGTCGATAGCTGCAACCCCGACCCGGTTTGCCGGCACCCTTGTTGCCCAAGGGTGATACCCGGCCTGCTTCATTTTTTTGGAGAACGCCCCTGTGATATCGACCGTACACATCGCCAGGCTCAAAGCATGGGGCGCCCATGGTTTTACCGCGACTGGCGTGGTCACTGCCTTTCTGGCCACTCTCGCCCTGTTGGAAAACCAGCCGACCCACTGCCTGATGTGGCTGGGCGTGGCGCTGATCGTTGATGGCCTCGACGGCGCACTGGCGCGAAAGGTCAACGTGCAATCGGTGCTGCCGAGTTTCGACGGTTCGATCCTCGATCTGGTGATCGATTACCTGACATACGTGTTCATCCCGGCGCTGTTCATCTATCGCTACATTCCGCTGCCCGATTACACCTTGCTGCTGACCGTGTCGCTGATTCTGGTGTCGTCGCTGTTCTGCTTCTGCAACGTCAATATGAAGAGCAAGGACAACTACTTTGTCGGGTTTCCTGCTGCGTGGAATGTGGTCGCGCTGTGCCTGTACATCATCGGACCGGGGCCGTGGATCACTTTTCTGACGGTGATTGGCCTGGCATTGCTAACGGTGACACGGATGAAATTCCTGCATCCATTCCGTGTACGCCGGTTCATGCCGATCAACATTGCAGTGACGGCGATCTGGCTGCTGTGCAGTCTGTCGCTGGTGCTCAACCACCCGGTGATCAACCCGTTGGTGATGGGGCTGTGGTTGCTGATGTCGGCGTACTTTCTGGGGATCTGCATCTGGCGCACGGCGCTGGAGTGGTTTGAGCGGCCGCAGGTGAAATAGACTCCAGAACCCAACACACATCCAATGTAGGAGTGAGCCTGCTCGCGATAGCGGTCGTTCAGTAAAAAAATATTCAGCTGACAGACCGCTATCGCGAGCAGGCTCACTCCTACAGGGATCGCAATAGATTCGAAAACCGGGTGTAACTCAGCGTTTAGTGATCACCACCTCCAGATACTCACTCGGCACCACCAACGAACCCTCCCCTGCCCGATTCAAACGGTTGAGCAAATCCGCCAGATCACTTTCCAGCGCCTGTCCGCTTTCCGGCGGCAGTGCCGCGAAGGCCTTGTGCACCGGCCCGTACCAATGGCGGAAAATATCGATGAAATGCGCGGCCGAACGATAGCGAAAATTGAACTCGCGACGCATCACGCGCACCAGAAAATCACGATCATCGAAGTGCTTGTGCAACCACGCATCCGAGCCCCAGTTCGATGGCGGTTGCGCGCCAGCGGGCGGAGGCAGGTGGCGGCCGAGGATTTTGAACATCTGGCCGACGAAGCCTTCCGGGGTCCAGTTAGCCAGACCGATCCGACCGCCTCGGCGACAGACGCGTCCCAACTCGGCAGCAGCCTTGTTCTGATCCGGCGCAAACATCACGCCAAAGGTCGACAGCACGGCGTCGTAGCTCTCATCGGCAAACGGCAATGCCTCGGCGTCAGCAACTTGAAACGTCACGTCGAGATGCTCAGCGCGGGCACGATCCTGGCCGCGTTCCAGCAGCGCTGCGACGTAATCGGTCGAGGTGACCAGACAACCGCGCCGCGCCGCCGCCAGCGTTGCATTACCGTTGCCGGCAGCGACATCCAGCACCTCCTCATCGCAACGCAGGTCGCAGGCTTCGGCGAGGTTTTCGCCGACGATTTGCAACGTCGTGCCAATCACGGCGTAGTCGCCACTGGCCCAGGCGACTTTCTGGCGTTCCTTCAGGGCAGTCAGATCAATCGGGGTACTCATAAGAGTGAACTCCGCTGCGGGTGGGATCGGTGATCATTCGGCCGTCGTCGGATCGATGACCGTCACCACACGCGCCACACTGTTGGCCGGAAAACCACCGAGCCTGGCGTGTTCGCGTACCTGCTCTTCATCAGGTGCGATGTACACGCAATAGATCTTGTCAGCGGTGACGTAACTTTGCAGCCACTGCACTTGCGGGCCGAGTTCGCGCAATACATCACAGGACGTTTTCGACACGGCTTTGAGTTCTGCTTCCGACAGCTTCCCGGCCCCTGGAATCTCGCGTTCAATCACGAATTTAGGCATGGCAACCTCGCGCTCTTGTTATGGGGCAAGGCCGGCAGTGACCCTGCTCAAGCACTATCGCGCCGAGACCGCACGGCGTCCCTGCCAATCGTCTGGCAACCCCCGAAAACAGTGGGTTCGCCGATGAATGGTGAGAATCTGTAAAGCCTCTGGAACACCTTGAGGATTGCCAAGGTTGGGGGTATTGGTTTCTGATGCTCCCTCGCTTCTGGAACGGACTCGACTGATGTCACTGAAACTCGATTGGCTCGCGCATCACATGCACCACAGTGACCGTTATGCTCAATGGATCCACCAACAATTCCCCTACGAATACGTCGACCACCCGCTGGCCGAGTGGCAACGTGAGTTCGCCGAGGGCCAAGGCAATGGTGACTGGTCCTGCCTGATCGCCATGCACGGTGAACACCTTGTCGGCGGCGCCGCGCTGGCACGCGATGACCTCGCCCTGCGTCCTGATCTCGGCCCATGGCTGGCCTGCGTCTTCGTCAGTCCCGAAGCGCGCGGACAAGGTCTGGCGGAACGTTTGATTGAAGGGGTTTGTCAGGAGGCGAAAGACTGCGGATTTGCGCGTCTGTACCTGCACACGCAAAACAAGCAGGACTACTACGCCAAACGCGGCTGGCAGGTGCTGGAACGTTTTCACGCCTGGGACAACGAACAATGGCTCATGGTGCGCGACCTCTGAGCCATTGGTTTCACTGATCAGGCCGCAGGCGCCTTCGCCTCTTGCAGCAACTGCTGGATCATCTGCTCCTGCGCTTCGTAGCGACCTTCGCCGAAGTGGCTGTAACGCACCTGCCCCTTGGCGTCGATCAGGTAATGCGCCGGCCAGTACTGATTGTCGAAGTTGCGCCAGATCGCATAGTTGTTGTCGATGGCCACCGGGTAGGTGATGCCGAGTTTTTTCACCTGATCCCTGACGTTGTCGATGATCCGCTCATAGCCGTATTCCGGGGTGTGTACGCCGATCACCACGAGGCCGTCCTTTTCGTACTTTTTCGCCCAGTCTTTGACGTACGGCAGGGTGTGCTGGCAGTTGATGCAGTCGTAGGTCCAGAAATCCACCAGCACCACTTTGCCGCGCAGAGATTCAGCGTTCAGCTCGGGCGAGTTCAGCCATTGCACCGCGCCGGAAAGTGACGGCATCGCCCCTTTGCCCACCTCCATCGGCGAGTCCGCACGGACTTTGCTGACAAAGTAGTCGACCACTCTCGGCACGTTTTCCAGCACGCTTTTCTCGACGCTGACCACGCCTTGGGAGGACGTGGTCGCCAGCAAGGTTTTATCGAAGCCGCTGGCAATGACCGCCGCCGTCGCGAGTACCGCAACACCGGCACCGCGGCGCAACCAACCGGTGAACGGTATCGACAGTTTCAGCCGATTGACCAGCCCGCGCCCGGCAAAAATCAAGGTCCCCAGCGACAACGCACTGCCGACACCATAGGCCAGCAGCAACAGGCTGGTCTGCGCGTTGGCGCCTTGCAGCATGGCACCGGTGAGGATCACGCCGAGAATCGGCCCGGCGCACGGTGCCCACAGCAGCCCCGTGGCCACGCCGAGCATGATCGAGCTCAACGGCCCGGCCTTTTTCCGGGTGTCCGGGTCGAGGCGATTGCCGAGCATCACCAAGGGGCGCGTCAGCCAGTCGCCGACGCGTGCCGAGATCAGCGACAGGGCGAATACACTCATCACGATCAGTGCGACGTAGCGCCCGCTGTTGCTGGCCTGGATTACCCATTCGCTGCTGACCACAGCGAGGCTGGAGATCAGCGCGAAGGTCAGGGCCATGCCGCCGAGGGTCAGCAGAATCGAGGCGCGGCTGCGTTGCGCACCGGCAAACAGAAACGGCACCACCGGCAGGATGCAGGGGCTGAGCACGGTCAGCAGACCGCCGAGGAATGCGATGAGGTACATAGTGAGTCACCCTTGATCAATGAATGTAACAAGCCATTCAAACGTTCTGGCTTTCCAGCCAATGGCTCTGCGGCGTACGGCTGGCGCCGTTCTCGGCAAACATCTGGCCCTGCGGCGTGCGGCTGGCGCCGTCGGCTGCAAACATCTGGCCCTGTGGCGTGCGGCTGGCGCCGTCGGCTGCGATCAGGCCGTCGCTGCCCTGCTTGGCCACCGGCGTCAGCTGGAAGCAGGTGCCGCTGTGGCAGCTATGCTGTTCAACCGCAGCGTTGGCATGGGTGACGACGCCGGCCAGGGAGAAGGCGATGGCGGTCAAAAAACGCGATACGTTGTTCATGGCTGTTTCCTTCTATAAAGAGTGATGGCTTAGTTGTCGTTGTTGCAGCCGTCGGCGAATTTGCTGTAATCGAGCACGCGGGTCTGACCGGCCGAATCGAGGTAGGTCATGCGCGCCTCGACGATGCCGCAAGTCACCGAGTTGTCCTGTTTCAGCGAGAGCACTTTGTGGATATCCAGGTGGGTGCCGTAGGTGTAGGTTTGCGCGGTGACATCGGCTTCGGCGCGGGCCGACAGCGTGCAAATGTTCAGCGCAGCAAACAGGCAGGCGGCGATGACGGACTTGTTGTTCATGGCGTGTTCCTCAAGGCTTCAGTGGGTTTGAGCCGAGGCGATCTGTGTGTGCCTCGATGGAGCCTATTTGAGGCTCGCGAGGTATCGCGTCTGTGTCAGGAAAAGCCGCGTTTCAATCGCTGTGTATCCCTGCCATAGGGAGATACAAAGCGATACAAAACCCTGGAAGAACCGCGTTTTTGCGTGCTCATGTATCCGTTGTCACGGCAGATACACTGCAATACAAAGGCAGGCAGGCGAGCCGCGCGAGGCTCGATAGACTGCACGGCATTCCCCTTTGATATAGAGGCTCGAACCCGATGGAACATGTCGATCACATTCTCATCGTCGACGACGACCGCGAGATCCGTGAACTGGTTGGTAACTATCTGAAGAAAAACGGCCTGCGCACCACGGTGGTCGCCGATGGCCGGCAGATGCGCAGTTTTCTCGAAGCCAACACCGTCGACCTGATCGTGCTCGATATCATGATGCCCGGCGACGATGGCCTGCAGCTGTGCCGCGAGCTGCGCGTCGGCAAACACAAGGCCACGCCAGTGTTGATGCTGACCGCGCGCAACGATGAAACCGACCGCATCATCGGCCTGGAAATGGGCGCCGACGATTACCTGACCAAACCGTTCGCCGCCCGCGAATTGCTTGCGCGGATCAACGCCGTGCTGCGCCGCACGCGCATGCTGCCACCGAATCTGGTGGTGACCGAGGCCGGTCGCTTGCTGGCTTTCGGCCGTTGGCAACTGGACACCTCGGCCCGTCACCTGCTGGACAAGGACGGCACCATGGTCGCCCTCAGCGGCGCCGAATACCGTTTACTGCGAGTGTTTCTCGATCACCCGCAACGGGTGCTCAGCCGCGATCAACTGCTCAACCTGACCCAGGGCCGCGACGCCGACCTGTTCGACCGCTCGATCGATTTGCTGGTCAGCCGCTTGCGCCAGCGTCTGCTCGATGATGCGCGCGAACCGGCCTACATTAAGACCGTGCGCAGCGAAGGTTATGTGTTCTCGCTGCCGGTTGAGATCCTCGGTGCCCCGGCATGAAGCTGAACCTGCACTGGCCGCGCACCCTCGCCTCGCGGCTGTCGCTGATTTTTCTGATCGGGCTGATCCTCGCCCAGGCACTGTCATTCGGCGCGCAGTATTACGAGCGTTACCAGAGCGCGAAGAACACCATGCTCGGCAACCTCGAAACCGACGTTTCGACCTCGATCGCCATCCTCGATCGCTTGCCCGCCGAAGAGCGTCCTGACTGGCTCGAGCGTCTGGCGCGAAAAAATTATGGTTACCTGTTGAGCGAAGGCGAACCGGGCACGCCGATCAAGGCCGGGGATGTGCCGGTGGCCGTTACCTCGATCACCGAGGCCATCGGTGAGCGCTACCCGTTGACCTTCAGCGATATTCCCGGGCCGAAGAAACACTTTCAGGGCCACCTGCGACTGAGCGATGGCAGCCCGGTGACCATCGATGTACGCCCGGCGATGGCCCCGTTGTCGCCGTGGTTGCCGGTGGTCTTGCTCGGCCAACTGGCGCTGATGATCGCCTGTACCTGGCTGGCAGTGCGCATTGCGATCCGCCCGCTCACGCGCCTGGCCAACGCCGTGGAAACCCTCGACCCCAACGCCCACCCGGTCCACCTCGACGAAAAAGGCCCGACCGAAGTGGTCTACGCCGCCCGTGCGTTCAACGCGATGCAGGCGCGCATCGCTGCTTACCTCAAAGAACGCATGCAACTGCTGGCGGCGATTTCCCATGACCTGCAAACGCCGATCACGCGGATGAAACTGCGCGCCGAGTTCATGGACGACTCAGCGGAAAAAGACAAACTGTGCAATGACCTCGGCGAGATGGAGCATCTGGTGCGCGAAGGCGTGGCCTATGCCCGCAGCATTCATGGCTCGACCGAAGAAAGTCGGCGCACCAACCTGGATTCGTTCCTGGAAAGTCTGGTGTTCGACTATCAGGACATGGGCAAGGATGTGCAGCTAGTGGGCAAGAGCGAAGTGGTGGTCGACACCCGTCCGCATGCGCTGCGTCGGGTGTTGGTCAATCTCACCGACAACGCGCTGAAATTCGCCGGCAGCGCCGAAGTCTGGGTCGAAGCGAACAAGGGCAGCCTGGCGATTACCGTCATGGATCGCGGCCCGGGCATCGCCGAAACCGAACTGGCGCAGGTGCTGCAACCGTTCTATCGCGTGGAAAACTCGCGTAATCGCGACACTGGCGGCACCGGCCTCGGCTTGGCCATCGCCCAGCAACTGGCCATGGCGCTGGGTGGTTCGCTGACCTTGAGTAATCGCGAGGGTGGCGGCTTGTGCGCTGAACTCAAGCTCCCTCTCCATTCTTGATATCTACAAATAAATCTGTGGGAGCGGCGCGGTTCAAGTGTTCAAGATACCAGACCGATCACCTGGTCCTCATGCATCTGCTGCAACAACGCCAGCCCACTGTCCATGAACGAAGCGCTCGCCGACTGTCCGGCCTCCTGCGCCAGAGCTTGCAACTGCTCACGTCCCGTCAACGGCGCAAACTCGCTGATGCGCTGTAGCAACCGCCAGGCCAGCGGGCTCAATTCGGAAAACTTCACACTCCAGTCTGCCGTGCGCCGCACCAGCAACAGCGTCGGTTGCGCCGGTGGCGTGGCGGGTTGATTATTCGGCTCGAGTTGATGGACAGGCCAGACATACGCCAGCGGCCAGGCCAGCGCCGAGAGCTGCAGCGGGCGCTCCAGCAACAGCACCGGATCTGTCCATGACAGCACCTCAGCATCAGACTGCTGCAAGACCATCTCGACCCATTCGTAATGCGCCAGCTCCAGCAGGAACGCCGGCCACTGCCCCTCTCGCAACACCTGCGGTTGCGTCGCGAGATAGTCGAGAAACGTTTCTGCAATCTCGCCAAACTTCGGCGTCTGCGCCCGCCAGTCCCGCAAAAAACCGCGCACCAGCAAGCCCCAGCGTTGCTCACCGATGATGCGAATCAACACTGCAAACGTGCCGCTCAACAGTTGCGATACGTTGTTGAACACCAGATCGCGATAGACGTTAACCCGCGCCGCGTTCATGTCGACCGGCGGCGTTTGACGGTCGGGATCGCGCAAGTATCGGGTCAGCGCCTGTTGTTGCTGCAAGAGGTTATCCATGGTTGGCCTCCCGGGATTGCAGGTGGCGGATGATCTGCAGCTCTGCGACCAGTTCGGCGAATGCCGGAAAGTTGAAGTCTCGCTCCAGCAAGGTCGGCTGCGTGCCGAAGTGCCTGTAGGCCTCGGCCAGCAACGTCCACACCACGGGTTTCACCGAAGCCCCGTGTGTGTCGATTTTCAGCGAATCGGACTCGTCGAAGTGCCCGGCGACGTGCATACCCACGACCCTGCCCGGCTCGATCCCGGCGAGAAATGTCAGCGGATCGAAACCGTGATTGATCGAGTTGACGTAGACGTTGTTGACGTCCAGCAGCAGGTCGCAATCGGCCTCGCGCAGCACGGCATTGGTGAAGGTCACTTCATCCATGTCCTGACGCGGAGCCGCGTAGTAAGAGACGTTTTCCACGGCCAGACGCCGGCCGAGAACGTCCTGAGCTTGGCGAATCCGCGCCGCGACGTGGTGCACCGCCTCTTCGGTGAACGGCAATGGCAGCAAGTCGTAAAGATGCCCGTCATCGCTGCAATAACTCAGGTGTTCGCTGTACAGCGGCACGTGGTAATGATCGAGAAACACGCGCACTTCCTGAAGAAACCCGCTATCCAGCGGTGCCGAGCCGCCAAGCGACAGCGACAAGCCGTGACAGGACAACGGGTAACGCTCGGCCAACTCGCGTAAAGCCGCTCCGTGGGCACCGCCAACACCGATCCAGTTTTCCGGGGCGACTTCTAGAAAGTCGAAATCACCTGCGCTGGCGGCTTGCAGATCCTTGAGCAGGCCACGGCGCAGACCGAGTCCGACGCGCGAGGGCATTGATGATTTGGAGTTTGGCATGGACACCTCTGATGATGGCTGACCCATACAGTTGAAACGGTGGCTGTATCAGCGCTGTGTGCAGTCTCGGCAACTTTTGCCACGCCGTGTATCAACAGGTAATTGGGATACACGCCAATACAAGAAGCCAATTGCCAATTACCCAATCGCGATAAGAAAACAGCTTTTTACACCTGTCAGAGTTGACAGTATCGAACTTTCAAAATGCTTCTTAGACTCGAGAAACAACCTCAAAACCAAGAAGAGCGTTTATGTCTCGACAGCCGAATGCAACAGCAGGAACCATGACCGCGAAGAGTGTTGACGAGCCTGATTTCGTTGCCGATTCTCGGTTCGAGATCAGTCGCTTGCCAAATCATTGGCAAATATCGGCTGCTGACGCGTCAGAACAGGGTAATCGAGCGTTGTATATACACGTGCCGGCCAGCCTGCCTGATACTGGTATAGAAAAAACCTACCCGCTTAATGGGAATGACGGGGCGGAAAACGCTTGGATTCGTTATATTTCAGGTGACTTTATGGTGTCTTCGAGCACCGGTTCTCTGACGCTCCGATATTACGGCGACCAAGAGAAAATGGTGGGAACCTTTGATTTCGAAGGCGGGTTTGGCGGCAAGCGATTTCGGCTGACCGATGGTCACTTTGAAATGACCGGGTTAAAGGAACCGGGCGTTCACACCACAAACTCGCTTACCGCAGACGTGACCGGTGCTTTTCCGGTGACGTACTCGACACAGACCCATCAGGTCGCTTTCTTACCGGACACTCAACAACTCGAACTATATGCCTCTGAACTGATCTGGAGCACTCTTGCGCCCCGTGTACACGCGCTCATACTGCGTCTTCCTGAGGGTACTAAAAAAGGTAGTTATAAAATCGGAAAATTTGGCGATCCGATTTATGCGTCCTACAACGTCCTCGCCGCCGACGGTAATCTTTTCCCATCCATTGAAGGAGACATTGAGTTGCTCGCAGACGCTTCTGTTGATCATCTGGAAGCTAATCTGCGCTTTACTGCGATCGCTGCAGGAGTCCCCGATAAAACATTGCAAATAGCCGATGGAAAAGTCATTTACAAGCGTATACCGGCCAAGTAACTGCGTTACGCCCTGAGGCACTTACTGATCACCCACAATCAGAGCAATCTGCGCGGGCAAAATGCTCCTCGAATTGCCCAGCAAGACTAGACTCTTAATTACCCTGTTCCCACAACAGGGCAACCGGGGCGATGGCACGCAGGACGCGGCTTTCGCTCGAATCCAAGACGACCACACCCCAGAGGTGTATGCCTGGGATAAGCAAGACCTCTGGATCGTGATCCAGGCACAGGAGCACCATCATGGACGAACTCAAACTTAACGAATTCATGGGCAAACTGGTCAATGACATGGGCGGTGCGGCAATGCTGGCCAATGTCATTGTCGGTGAGGAACTGGGACTCTATCGGGCCATGGCCGACAGTCAGCCGATCAGCCCCGAAGCCCTCGCGGCAAAAACCACCTGCAATCCACGGCTGGTGCGCGAATGGCTCAGTGCACATGCCGCGTCCGGCTACATGGAACACCGTGACGGCCAGTTTCGCCTGCCGGAAGAACAGGCACTGGCGCTCGCCGTGGAAGATTCACCGGTGTACATCGCCGGCGGATTAGGCGTGGTGGCGTCGTTTTTCCATGACAAGGACAAACTGGTCAAAGCCATGCGCGGCAATGGCGCCCTGCCCTGGGGTGATCACCATCCGTGCATGTTCACCGGCACCGAGCGGTTTTTCCGCCCAGGCTACAAGGGGCATCTGATCGCTGAGTGGCTGCCGGCGCTGGACGGTGTCGTGGGCAAACTCGAAAGCGGTGCCAACGTCGCCGACATTGGCTGCGGCCATGGCGCCTCGACGGTGATCATGGCGCAGGCGTTTCCCAACTCGCGCTTCGTGGGCTTCGACTACCACGCGCCGTCGATCACCGTCGCCACTCAGCGCGCTGAAGAAGGTGGCGTCAGCAGCCGGGCGAAGTTCTTCCAGGGCACGGCGAAAAGCTATCCCGGTGATGACTATGACCTGATCTGCTATTTCGATTGCCTGCACGACATGGGCGACCCGGTCGGTGCCGCGCGGCATGCCTTCGAATCGTTGAAGGACGACGGCACAGTGTTGCTGGTCGAGCCATTCGCCAACGATACGCTGGACGACAACATCAACCCGGTCGGACGACTGTTTTATGCGGCATCGACGTTTATCTGCACGCCGAATTCGCTGTCCCAGGAAGTCGGATTGGGCCTCGGTGCGCAGGCCGGGGAAGTGCGCTTGCGCAAAGTGTTCAACGAGGCCGGTTTCAAACAATTCCGCCGTGCGACGCAAACACCGTTCAATCTGATACTGGAGGCGCGCAAGTAACGCTGCATAACCCTGTGGTTCTGCATAAAACCTGTGGCGAGGGGGTTGCCCCCTCGCCACAGGGTCAGTGCTAATCTGCATGGCATCCCGCCGCCCCCGGAGTGCTGACCATGCTCGACAGCCCGACCCGCAAACACCTCGACACGTTGCAACAGGCGATGGCCGATGGCGATTTTCTGGTGCTGACCGGCGCTGGCATCAGTACGCCGTCGGGCATACCGGATTACCGCGACAGCGACGGTGTGCGTCGTGGCCGGCAACCGATGATGTATCAGGAATTCCTCGCCTGCGCCGAATCGCGTCGCCGCTACTGGGCGCGGGCGATGCTCGGTTGGCCACGGGTGCGTCAGGCGCAACCGAATGCGGCGCACGAAGCGCTGGCCGGTTTGCAGCGACATGGCTTGCTCCACGCCTTGATCACGCAGAATGTCGACACCTTGCACGATCAGGCCGGCAGCCATGACGTGATCGAATTGCATGGCAGCCTGCATCGGGTGGTGTGCCTGGATTGCGGTCAGCGCAGTGAGCGCGATTCGATTCAACGTTTGATGGAAATGCACAACCCGTATCTGGCAGGTGTCGATGCGGTGCTGGCGCCGGATGGCGATACGTTGCTCGATCCGGCGTTTGAAGGACGTTTTCAGGTGCCGCGCTGCCCGCATTGCGCAGGGGAACGGATGAAACCGGATGTGGTGTTTTTCGGTGAGAACGTCGCGCAGCCCACCGCCGCCCGAGCGATGGCCGCCGCCGAGAATGCGGCGGGTATGTTGGTGGTGGGTTCGTCGTTGATGGCATATTCCGCATTTCGCCTGTGCCGGGTGATTGCCGATCGCGGCAAACCGTTGATCGCGATCAACCTCGGCAAGACCCGTGCGGATGACCTGCTCGACCTGAAGATCGAAGCCTCCTGCGAACAACTTTTGCCGTTGCTCGCCCACCACCTGAATGCCCCCCTGTAGGAGCTGCCGCAGGCTGCGATCTTTTGATCTTGAACAACAACATCAAAAGATCGCAGCCTGCGGCAGCTCCTAAACGGAGGGGTGTGTTTCAGGCGTAGTGTTCCTGTTGGAGGATATCGAACAGTGCTTGCGCCGCTGCCGAGAGTTCATTGCCCGGTTCGGTCAGCACGCCGATGGCCCGTTCCACCGAGTCGTTGAGTGTCAGGCAGTGCGCGCCGAGTTCCAGCATCTGTTCGGCGCACAACGCTGGCACCGCGCTGACACCGAGTCCGCTGGCAACCATTCTGCCGACCGTTGCCAGTTGATGACTTTCAAACTCCACCGGCAACTTCTTTCCGCGCGCCTGCAAGTGCTCCTCCAGCATCACCCGCACCGTCGACGGCCGTTGCAAGGTAATGAACGGTTCCTGCAACAAGGTCTGCCAGTCAATCTCAGCGCGCTGCGCCAATGGTGAATCCTTTGGCACCACTGCGACGAAGCGATCCATGTACAACGGCGTAAATGTCATCGAAGTGTTCTGCATCGGCTCGAACGCTACGCCCAGTTCAACCTGACGGTCGCGGACCATTTCCAGCACCTGTTCATTGATGACGTCGTTGACCGTAACGTTGACGTTTGGATAACGCGCGCGAAAGGTTTTCAGAATCGGCGGCAACAGGTTGCCGGCAAATGACGGCATCGCCGCCAGCGTCACGCGTCCGCGTTGCAGGCTGAAGCGCTGGCGCATTTCGTCTTCGGTGTTGTCCCAGTCGGCGATCAGCCGTCGCGCCAGCGGCAACAGCGATTCGCCTTCCGGGGTCAGCGCAACGTTGCGCGTGTTGCGGCTGAACAGGCGCCCGCCCAGGCCCTCCTCCAACGCCTTGATCGTCAGGCTCAACGCCGATTGCGACAGGTGCAGACGCTCGCAGGCCACGGCGAAACTCAGGCTTTGAGCCACGGCGAGAAAGGCGCGAATCTGTTTGATGGTCATACTCAAACCTCTGGACATACCTCTGGGCCATGATGATCGTTCCCACGCTCTGCGTGGGAATGCAGCCCGTGACGCTCCGCGTCACTGGACGCGGAGCGTCCCTATAGGCATTCCCACGCAGAGCGTGGGAACGATCAAGCGTTAAGCGGCAAGCCATAACGCGATTATTGAGCTTTATCAATCAATCAACCTTAAAAATCAACTTAACAAATATATTCTCCAGCGAGACACTCCAACCATTCGGCTAGCCAGCCGCCCGCAAATAATAAAAGAGGTGCATATGGCAGGTTTCGACAAGCGCGTGAGTTCCTACGAGGAAGCCCTGGCCGGGCTTGAGGACGGTATGACCGTCATCGCCGGCGGCTTCGGTCTGTGCGGCATTCCGGAAAACCTGATCGCCGAGATCAAACGCAAAGGCACCCGCGACCTCACCGTCGTCTCCAACAACTGCGGCGTCGACGGTTTCGGCCTCGGCGTGCTGCTCACCGATCGCCAGATCAGCAAAGTCATCGCCTCCTACGTCGGCGAAAACAAGCTGTTCGAAGAGCAACTGCTCAAGGGCGACATCGAAGTCATCCTGACCCCGCAAGGCACCCTCGCCGAGAAAATGCGCGCGGGCGGCGCCGGCATTCCGGCCTTCTTCACCGCCACCGGCGTCGGCACCCCGGTCGCCGAAGGCAAGGAAGTGCGTGAATTCAAGGGTCGCAAGTACCTGATGGAAGAATCCATCACCGGCGACTTCGCCATCGTCAAAGGCTGGAAAGCCGACCACTTCGGCAACGTCGTCTACCGCCACACCGCGCAAAACTTCAACCCGCTGGCCGCCACCGCCGGCAAGATCACTGTGGTTGAAGTCGAAGAAATCGTCGAACCCGGCGAACTCGACCCCTCGCAGATCCACACCCCGGGCATCTACGTCGATCGGGTCATTTGCGGCACGTTCGAAAAACGCATCGAACAGCGCACCATCCGCAAATAATTCAGGCTGACGGAGAATAAAAACATGGCACTTACCCGCGAACAAATGGCTCAGCGCGTCGCCCGCGAAATGCAGGACGGCTTTTATGTAAACCTTGGCATCGGCATTCCGACCCTGGTCGCCAACTACATTCCCGAAGGCATGGAAGTCATGCTGCAATCGGAGAACGGCCTGCTCGGCATGGGTCCGTTCCCGACTGAAGAGACCATCGACGCCGACATGATCAACGCTGGCAAGCAGACTGTGACCGCGCGCATCGGCGCGTCGATTTTCAACTCCGCCGAATCCTTCGCGATGATCCGCGGTGGTCATGTCGACCTGACCGTGCTCGGCGCGTTCGAAGTCGACGTCGAGGGCAACATCGCTTCGTGGATGATCCCCGGCAAACTGGTCAAGGGCATGGGCGGCGCGATGGATCTGGTGGCTGGCGCCGACAACATCATCGTGATCATGACCCACGCATCCAAGGACGGTGAGTCCAAGCTGCTCGCCAAATGCAGCCTGCCGCTGACCGGCGCCGGTTGCATCAAGCGCGTGCTGACCGACCTCGCCTACCTGGAAATCGAAAATGGCGCTTTTGTCCTCAAGGAACGCGCACCTGGCGTCAGCGTCGAGGAAATCGTCGCCAAAACCGCTGGTAAACTGATCGTCCCGGATCACGTACCGGAAATGCAGTTCGCTGCCGAGTGAGGAATTCGAAAATGCAAGACGTCGTAATTGTTGCCGCCACGCGCACAGCGATCGGCAGTTTCCAGGGTTCCCTGGCCAGCGTGTCCGCTGTTGATCTGGGCGCGGCGGTGATCCGCCAGTTGCTCGAGCAGACCGGTCTGGACGGTGCGCAGGTTGATGAAGTGATCATGGGCCAGGTGTTGACCGCCGGTGCCGGCCAGAACCCGGCGCGTCAGTCGGCAATCAAGGCTGGCCTGCCACACGCGGTGCCCGCGATGACCCTGAACAAGGTCTGCGGTTCAGGCCTCAAGGCTCTGCACCTGGGCGCACAGGCAATCCGTTGCGGCGACGCCGACGTCATCATCGCCGGCGGTCAGGAAAACATGAGCCTGTCCAACTATGTGATGCCGGGCGCACGCACCGGTCTGCGCATGGGCCACGCGCAAATCGTCGACACCATGATCAGCGATGGCCTGTGGGATGCGTTCAACGATTACCACATGGGCATTACCGCCGAGAATCTGGCCGACAAGTACGAGATCAGTCGCGAACAGCAGGACGCTTTTGCTGCCGCTTCGCAGCAGAAAGCCGCCGCTGCCATCGAGGCCGGTCGCTTTGTCGATGAAATTACTCCGATCCTGATCCCGCAGCGCAAAGGCGATCCGGTCGCGTTCAAGGTCGACGAGCAGCCACGTGGCGACACGACGGCGCAATCGCTGGCGAAACTGCGTGCAGCGTTCAAGAAGGACGGCAGCGTCACCGCTGGCAACGCTTCGTCGCTGAACGACGGCGCCGCCGCAGTCATCCTGATGAGCGCAGAAAAAGCCAAAGCCTTGGGTTTGCCAGTGCTGGCGAAAATCGCCGCTTACGCCAACGCCGGCGTTGACCCGGCGATCATGGGCATCGGCCCGGTCTCGGCCACCCGCCGCTGCCTCGACAAGGCTGGCTGGAACATCGACCAGCTCGACCTGATCGAAGCCAACGAAGCCTTCGCTGCACAATCGCTGGCGGTGGCCAAGGATCTGCAATGGGATCTGGACAAGGTCAACGTCAATGGCGGCGCCATCGCCCTCGGTCACCCGATCGGTGCATCGGGTTGCCGCGTACTGGTGACCCTGCTGCATGAAATGATCAAGCGAGATGCGAAAAAGGGTCTGGCGACTCTGTGCATTGGCGGCGGTCAGGGTGTGGCGCTGGCGCTGGAACGCGTTTAAATATCGAGTTCAACGGCAGACGGCGGATCCACGACATCCGCTGGTTGCTGGCAACAAAAACCCGGTGCAGCTTGCTTTGCACCGGGTGTTTTTTGTCTGTTCGAAATATTTGTTGAATGTTTTGACGCCATCGCGAGCAGGCTCACTCCTACAAGGGATTTGTGAACCCGATCCTGTAGGAGTGAGCCTGCTCGCGATAGGGCCAGCCCAGACACCGCAAAAACTCAGCCAGCCAATTGCAAAATCAACCAGGCATTCGCCCCACTGATCACCACAAACAACCCCCACGCCAACACCCGCGTCGGCCAGCGATTCACGAACGGCCCCATCAGCTTGTGGTCATTGGTCATGCGAATCAGCGGGTACAACGCAAACGGCAGCTGCAAACTCAACACCACCTGGCTCAGCACCAGCAACTTGCCCACCGCGTTATCGCCCATCAGCCACACGCCGATGAACGCCGGAATCAGCGCCAGCCCACGGGTGATCAGGCGCCGCTGCCAGCACGGAATCCGCAGGTTGAGATAACCCTCCATGATCACCTGGCCGGCGATGGTGCCGGTGAAGGTTGAACTCTGCCCCGAAGCGAGCAACGCCACGCCGAACAGCACGCTGGCCAATGCCCCGCCGACCAGCGGATCAAGCAAGTGATAGGCGTCCTGGATATCGACTACGTCGGTATGCCCCGACTGATGAAACGCCGCTGCCGCGAGAATCAGGATCGCCGCGTTGACCAGCAGCGCCAACGCCAGCGAACCGATGGTGTCGATGCGCGCGAGTTTCACCGCGTCCTGCTTGCTGGCCAGATCCTTGCCGATCATGCGCGTCTGCACAATCGAGGTGTGCAGGTAGAGGTTATGCGGCATCACCGTCGCGCCGAGAATGCCGATGGCCAGGTACAACGGCGCGGCATCGCTGATCGCCGACAACGAGGGTTTGAAGCCGCTGAACACGTCCGGCCAATACGGCTTGATCAGCACCAGTTCAACGAAGAAACACACGCCGATGGTGGCGACCAGCACCAGCATGATTGCCTCCAGTCGGCGGAAGCCCCGGTTCTGCAGAGCCAGCACCAGTAACGTGTCGAACGCCGTCAGGGCAATGCCGAAGGTCAGCGAGCAACCGAGCAACAAGTGAAACGCCAGCGCACAGCCGAGTACTTCGGCAAGGTCGGTGGCAATGATCGAGATCTCCGCCAACACCCACTGCAAACGTGCGGTCGGCGTGCTGTAGCGCTCGCGCGACAGTTGCGCCAGATCGCGCCCAGTGGCGATGCCCAGGCGCGAACACAGGCATTGCACGACCATGCCCGCCAGACTCGCCAGCAACACCACGAACAACAGGCTGTAGCCAAATCGCGAACCGGCCTCGATGGCGGTTGCCCAGTTGCCCGGGTCCATGTAGCCGATCGACACCAGCAATCCTGGGCCGGCGAAACGCAGCACCCGTTTGAAGAACGAGGCTTTCGGATCCACCGCGACGCTGCCGGCCACTTCCGGCGGGCAAAACGGCGCGGTGGCGATTTTGGGCAAACTGAATTTCACGCACACATCCTGAAACAAGTCGGAAAGATGCAGCTTAGACGTTTCAGTTGCTGCCTTGAAGCGCAAAAGAATCTATCGACTGACACCCAACAACTGCTCACGCAACTCGGGACTGCGCGTACGCGGATCCAGCCAGATATCGAAGAACGCCCGGGCAAACTGCGGATCATCGATTTCATGCTGCAACTGCTGACCGACAAAAAACCGCGCGCCCTGACCTGGCAGATACACCCCGGTAATCCGCGTGCCGGCCTGCACATCAATGAACGATTGCTGCATCTGGATCTGCCAGCCGGCCAATTGCACAGGGCTGACATTGGCGCCGCCCAAACGCCTGATTTCGTCGACGCTGGCCTTGACCAGATCCTCGCGGGAGATGCTGCGGCGGTAGATCAGCTCCAGGGCAAACGGCTGACCGTCAGCCAAAGGCCGGGCGGCGCTCCACAACCGGGCGTTGTACACATCGAATCCGAATACGCTGAAATCGCCGGTGCCGATGATCTGCGCACCTGGCACCGCGTCTTGCCAGTTGGCCCAGGTCGGTGTCAGCAACAACGCCCACAAACCGATGCCACAACAACCTCGTAACACTTTTGGCGCGCTGTTCATGGCGTATCGACTCCAGCAAGCTCTGATAGTCAGAGCATAGTCGGCTATTGAAATGCGGATGTTGTATACAAAATACGCACACATTTGCAGCAATCTCTGATCGGCAGTGCTAACGTGGCCGTCACCACCTGACGGAGCCCCCTGCGTGCTGATCCTCAAACTGCTGTTGATTCCCGGTTTTCTGCTGCTGATTTCCCTCGCGGGCAAGCGTTGGGGGCCAAGCGTGGCCGGGTGGCTGTCCGGGTTGCCGGTGGTGGTCGGGCCGATTCTGTTTTTCCTCGCCATTGAGCAGGGGCCGGCGTTTGCCGCTCACTCAGCGGTGGCGGCGTTATCGGCGATGTTCGCGATGATTGCCTTCTGCATCACCTATGCGCAGGTCGCACAGCGCGCGAACTGGCCGTGGGCGCTGACGATTTCGCTGGCGGTCTGGGGCGTACTGGCGTTGCTGTTGTCGCTCGTTCCCGCGTCTTTGCCGTTCTCTGTGGCGGCGGCCGCGATTGCTCTGCTTTCGTCGCCTTACCTGTTTCCTAAGGTACAGCCAGTGCTCAACGGCCCGGCGCCGAAGTCGGACAAACTGATCTGGCGGATGATCGCCGGCGCCGCGCTGACGCTGGTGGTGACGATGCTGGCCAGTACCGTCGGCGAGCGCTGGAGCGGTCTGCTCGCGGTGTTCCCGGTGCTCGGCAGCGTGATGGCGGTGTTTTCCCAGCAAACCCGTGGCCCGGCGTTTACTGCCGTGCTGTTACGGGCAACCGCGACGGGGATGTATTCGTTTTCGGCGTTCTGCCTGGTGGCGGCATTGACCTTGCCCACCCTGGGACTGAGCGGATTCGCGGTCGGCGTGGCGGTCTCCGTGGCCATGCTCGGCGTGACCCGCCAATTGCTGGTCCGGCCGGTGGCGAAACAGCAGCAGGCACAGTAACCCTGACGAACCGCGCTGGAGTGACAGCACGCTGCGTGGGATGATCGCCCACCTAGCGCGTCCATCCCTCGGAGATTCGAATGTCATTGTTGAGCAAGAAAGCCGTCATCGTGTTGCTGGCGGCCGTCGCCGGTCTCGGCGCCATCAACGCTCAGGCGGCCAAAGCCAAGGAAAAAGCCACGACCGAGCAAGTCTCGCTGCTCGGCGGCAAGTTCACTTTCACTCTGCCTAAAGGCTTCGTGGCTGATCCGTTACCGGCCAGCCCCGGCGGCGCCACCGGCACGATGTACACCAACGAGTCCACCAAAACCGTGGTCATCGCCGCCGAAAACCAGATTCCTGAAGGCCAGAACGTCAAGGACAATGACGGCGAATTTCTCGACGGCAGCGTCTCGAGCTTCATCGAAGACCAACGCAAAGCCTTGCCGGATTTCAACAAGCTCACGGAGAAAAGTCTGACCCAGAAAGGCACCGGCCTCGGTTTGCGTCAAGTCGACAGCACCGCCACCCAAGGCGGCGGCCAGACCCTCAACACCACGCTGCTGGCCGGCTCCGGCACGAAAATGGCGCTGGTTCAGGTGATCTCCCGCGCCAGCGACAAGAAAGGTCACGATGCCCTGGTAAAAACCATCCTCAAGGATTGAGCTGCTGCAACCAGCCATTCAAATCCCGCAGTTCGGCCGCAGTGATGCTGTGGCCGACACCTGGATAGGCATGGAATTGCGGTGTGTAAGCCAGCTTCTCCAGCAACGCCTTGGCCTCGGTACCGTCGTGGTACGGCACGCGATCATCGGCGGTACCATGGCCGATGAAGATGTTCAACGGCAACGGTTGTTGCTCGGCCTTGAGCTGGCCTTTCAACACGGGCAACAAACGCCCGCTCAACGCCGCGATGCCGCCCACGGCCAGCGGCGGTCGCAGCCCCACTTCGTAGGTCATCATCGCGCCCTGGCTGAAGCCGATCAGGTACACCTTGTCCGGACTGGCGTGATATTTCTTCGCGGCTTGCGCAATGAAGTCGCGCAGCTTCTGCCCGCTGGCCTTTAAATCATCCGTCTCACCGTTGTAAGCGCCCTCACCCTTCTTGCGAAACCACTGATAGCGATCCTCGCCCAACGACAGCGGCGCCTGCACCGACAAGTAGTTGTACTGCGCCGGGAGCTGGAACTTCATCCCGATCAGATCCGCTTCGTTACTGCCGTAGCCGTGCAGGAAAATCACCAACGGACGCGGCTCCGCGTCCGGATGAACCTGCTCGAGGTACTTCAATGGGAGATCGGATTGCAGCGTGGTTTGCGCCTGGACGGCGCTGGACACCAGCAGCGTCAGTAGAGCGAACACCTTCAACATAAGCCTTCCTTCACAGAATGCAGGGATTGGGGGGAGCCTAACATTCCAGGGTGGAGATCCAAATGTTTGGGGAAGTTGGGGTCGTCATTGCTGGCGGGCCAGCACCCACCGAGAAAGGTATACATGCGAGGGATTGGTTGGCTGTCACACCGCCTTTCGCGAGCAAGCTTTGCTCCTACAAACGCAAGACCAAAAGATCGCAGCCTCCGGCAGCTCCTACAAATTCGCGGCGCAGCCGCCCCACTAGCAGGATGAGCGCAAGCTCGGCTGCAGCTCTTGATCTTGATCCACGAGCGACGTCGGCAGGCTGAGCGCAGGGATTGATCCGGGGGTGGGAGCGCAGCGACCGTTTGGCGCAGCCAAACACAGCGAGAGGAGGTGCAGCGAAGCAAACCGTAGGCGCTGCGCCCGGATCGATCCCGGAGCGAAGGAACCCCGAGCCTCAGCGAGCGGGCCGAACGTAGGAGCAAGCGTTTTTGGTTACTTTTGACTGGGCCGGCATTCCGGGCGTTTGTCAAAAGTGACCCGCCGTAAGGGCGGAACCCTAAGCAGCCGTTGCCGCAGGAATGGATATGTACTCCGTCAGAAAGAACCCCACCGCCTGATAAAACACCTTCGCGAGCAGGCTCGCTCCCACAATTGGAACTGGGTACATCTGCCAGAGATTGGTCGGCAATAAGGCCGCCATCGCTGGCAAGCCAGCCACCACAAGGATTTTGGTACATCCGCAATAGCAACTGTGTCTGAGAGATAGCTATCGCGAGCAGGCTCACTCCTACAGGTTTAAACCGGTTTCGACCGAGAGAGCCTGGTCGGCTATCAGGCCGCCAAGCTCAACAGCAAAAACCTCACTCAGCATCCGGATCAATCTTGTTCTGGGTCAAATACCGATTCAACACATCATCCTGCCCAGGCACAGAACTGTCCCCCGCCACCTGCCACAGATGCCGCTCAATCCCCTGCGCCACCATATGCCCCACCGCCGCCTCAATCGCCGACAGAACACAAAGCTGCGCCGGCTCGTTCGTGGTGTACCCAACCTCAGCCTCAAGCAACTTCTTGAACTCGATGAACTTGAAAATCCCCGCGCTGCGCGCCACCGAATAAATCGTCTTGCTGGTCATCACATTCGCCAGCACCTGCCCACTGCGCACATCCACCGCACGCAAGTTGACGGTCACCTGATCCACCCGATACTCACGCTGCAAATCAATCCCCAGATACCGCGCCCCTTCCCCACCGCTGCGCACATTGGTGTCATAGGCGATGATCCCGCCTTCGAGCATCATGTTCGCCGCCTGCAACGGTGGCAGCTCGCCCTGAATATTCACCGGCGTATTCGGCTTCTTCTGCGAGGCGCGAATGATCTTGCGTTCGGTCAACAGGTTCTGCAGCCCTTCCCGCTCCAGCACGACAAACCAGCCACTGGCCTGCATCGCGTCCATCAGCATCGACGCCGCGCCTTGGGTCACGCTGGTGGAAAACGAACTCGCCGGCGTCGGCTTGTACTGCCCGGTCTGGTCACGGAAGCCGTACACCACCGCCATCAACCGGCCCTTGGGTCGCGGCATCTTCAGCAAGTCGTAATAAGTCGAAGCCCTGGGGGTCAGGGTCGGGGTTTCGGTGTCCTGCTCGGCCGACATCGGCTCACGCAGACTGCACCCTTGTAATGTCGCCAACAGCAGCCCTAACGCGATGATCTTTTTCATGTCCGTTCTCCCCGGAACCGTCAGCCCGTCATGGGTTGAGGCCGTTCACCTGAATTTCCGAAACCTCACCGCTCGCTCGATCGGTCACTTCAATGCTCAGTGCCCCGGAGTCGTCGATGACGTTGACGATAAAAGAGTCGGTGGACAGGCTCCCCGTGTTGCCGGTGGAGATGTTGTCCAGCAACTGCCCTAGCAGCCGCGATTGCAATTGACTGGTGAAGCGCTCCAGTGCCGATGTCCCGGCCACCGCCGAACGGCTCTGGATGTCCGGGTCGTCGTGATCGTTTTGTGCCTGGGCGTTGTTGAGCAGCCAGGTGCCGTTCAACGGGTTGCCGCCGAACGACGGGTTGACCGGCGTGTAGACCAGTTCAGTGGCCTGGACAGCGGCAGCGCTGGCGAGCCCGATCAACAACCCCGAGATCCAGAATCCGCTGCGCCGTGAGAACGTTGTGCTGTTCATAGTTCGTCCTTCTCAAGGTCGGTGGTGTCCTGCAACAGAGCCTCCAGCTTGCGCTGGACAACCTGGCGTCGAACCCAGTCGGCGGCCGCGTAGGCCTCGTCCTTCAGTTCCACGGTATTCGGCGGCAGGAAGCGCCGATAAACCAGGCGTTGCTGATATTCCACGGTCACCAGGCTGCCCCAGCGCGCGTCGGGCCGCTCGCGCACCACCAGGTTGAAATCCATCGGGCTGGTGTCGCGCAGGCGTTCACTGAACGAGTAGTAAAAGTCGTGGCCGATGTGCGAGATCGTGTCATCGACGATGAAGCCCATCATTTCGTCTTCTTCACCGCCATGGGCGCAGCACGCCGCCACGGTGAGAATCAGCGCGCACCACCAGTGGCGAGTCATGGCTGCAACGCCTGGGGCAAATTCGACTGGCCTTTGGCCGGGCCCCCGCTACTAGTGCTAGTGCCGTCGAGAAAGGCCTTTTCTGCCACGAACTGCCAGTCCGAATAACGCTGCATGCCGTCGAAATCCGACCACTGCGTCGGGAAGTCCGCCTGCTTCAACGGCAGCTCGGTCGAGGGACTGTTGAGGCCGGTGATGCGGCCATCGAAACCGCGTTGCAGTGCCCACTCGCCCTGACCGATCGGGTCTGGATAGAGCTGCCGCAGATGATGTTTCGCCTCTGGAAAGCGCTGATCTTCAAGCAGGTCTGCCAACTCTTTCGGGTACTGCGCCAGCCCCGGCGAACTGCGGTAGTAGCTGCGCAGCGCCTGGGCGTATTGGGTGCCGACCCAGAGCAATTGGCGCTCACGGTCGCGGCGCGAAGCGGTCGACCACAACTCGCCGGCACTGGCCAGGCCCATGCCCATCACCGCAATCAGGAACAGCACGCCCAGATAGGTGAAACCACCCTGCTGCGCGCGGTTACCACTCGGAATACTGGCTGCCATCACGCGCCCTCCCGGTAGCACCGCTTTTGATGTCGGCCACGCCGCCCGCCACACCGTCCGGTGGTGCGATCAGCACCCACTGGTCTTTGCGCTCGGTGATCGGATCGAGTGGCGCGTTGCGCAAGTAACGCTGTTCGATCAGTTGCTCGATTGAATCCGGATAGCGCCCGGTGTCACCGTAAAAGTGATCCAGCGCCTCGCGCATCGCCGACAGGCTCTGGCGCAAGGTGGTTTCCTTCGACGCATCAAGGCTGTTGAAGTAGCGCGGCAGTGCGATGGTCATCAGCGTGGCGATGATCGCCATCACCACCATCAGCTCCAGCAAGGTAAAACCTTTTTCCCGGCGCATGAGGTTCACCACTCGCGGTAGGCGATGCCGTTGAGGCCCTTGCCCCGGGCGTGGGAATAGACGTCGAAAACGTCCTCGCCATCGCGCGGGTTCTGAGCCGAACTGTTGTAGGCGCGCACGCCCCAACCCCCTTCGTCATCACGTTTGGCCGGCACCAGCGGATCGCGCGGGATGCGGCGTAAAAAGTAGAACTTGGCGCCCTTTGCGCTGCGCACATCGCGCACGCCTTCGACCAGTACTTGCAGGTTCGGCGGGTAGCCGCTGCTGTTCAGCGACTTCTCGATGTAACCGGCATCGAACGCGCGTTTGTAGGCGTCGATGCCATCGCGAATCTGGTACAGCGCGTTGCGCAATTCCTGCTCCTTGCCACGCCGCACCAGGGTCTCGGTCAGCGGCGCGGCCATGCTCGCCAACAGGCCGATCAGGGCCAGCGTCACCACGACTTCGATCAGGCTGAAACCGCGTTGGCAGGCGTTCATGATCAAGGCTTCTCGACACTGACGCGGGTGGTGGCCACGGCCGATTCACCGACTGCACGCGGCTGCGCGGCAGGCGCCGGCATCACGTAGCTCTGCGAACGATCCGGTGCCTGGATGTGCATGCTGGTTTCGGTGCCGGTGGAGAACTCCATGTCCGACGGGCTCTGATACGGCAGGTTGCGCACGATCCGTGGCGTGATCGACAGCACCAGTTCCGATTTGCCGACGGTGTCCTTGTTGCTGCCGAACAGCCGGCCAATGCCAGGAATATCGCCGAGACCCGGAATCTTGTTGCCGGTGGCGCCGTGATCGTTGCGCATCAGGCCGGCGAGGATCTGCGTTTCGCCGTCGTGCAGGCGCAGCGAGGTTTGCGCGTTGCGGGTGTCGACCTGCACCGGAATCGTGCCCTGGCGGGTCGGTTCCAGCGGCGTGGCGTTACTCACTTCGAGAGCAATCTTGATCGCCACTTCGTTGTTCAGGTGCACGGTCGGTTGCACTTCGAGCTTCAGACCGACGTCCAGATAAGTGACGCTCTCAGTGATCACCGGGCCTTGCGTCGACGGCACCGAAGTGGCGCTGATGATCGGTACGCGCTGACCGATGTGGATGCGTGCCTGCTCGCGATTGCTCACACGAATCACCGGGCTGGCGAGTGTGTTGATGTCATTGTCCTGAGCGTTGATTTTGGCTTGCGGCGACGGCGAGATCGAAATCCGGCTGGAATTGATGCCTTTCAGTTGATCAAGCAGGGTCACCGCCGAACCGTCGCTGTTGACCACGCCGAAGGTGTTCGGCCATTGCAGGCCAAGGTCGAGGATGCGCTGGGTGGCGACTTCCATCACTTCAACTTCAAGCACCACTTCCGGGTTGGACTGGTCTTGCGATTGCAGGAGTTTCTCGGCCATGCGCACGGCGTCTTCGGTGTCGCGCATGGTCAGGGTGTTGAGGCGTTCGTCGACGAACACGTCGCGGGTCTTGAGCATGGTCTTGACCATGTTCAGCGCGGTGTTGGCGTCGATGCTGGTCAGGTAGAACGTGCGCATCACCAGTTCCTGGTAATCCTTCACTTTCTGCGGTGAGTCCGGGTAGATCAGCAAGGTGTTTTCGTTCACCACTTTCTGGTGCAGCTGGTTCTGTTGCAGCAGCAGGGTCACGGCGTCTTCGATGCGCACGTCACGCACGAAGATCGTCGCTTTCATGTCCGGGCGCAGGTCTTTGTCGAAGATGAAGTTCAGTCCGGCGACCTGCGACAGCACTTCGAAAATGGTCTTCAGGTTGGCGTCGCGAAACTCCAGGGTCACTGGCCGATCAAGCTTGGTGCGCAGTTGCGGATAGGCAATCACGTTGCGGCTCTGCACCAGACGAATGTTGCCTTGCAGCTCCAGTGCGCCCTCGTTGTTCGGGTCGAGTTCGAGGATCTGTTTGACCTGGCGATCAGCGCCGTAGATGTCGCCACGACGCAGGTCGCCACGGGCCAATTCGAGTTTCTCGTCCATGCTGCGCAGGTAATCCATCTGCTTCAGGGCATCCTGGGCGCGGCGGTTGTTCGGCTCGATGGTCAGCGCGCGGTTGTAGGCCACCCGCGCCGAAGCGAAGTCGCGGCGCGAGCGGTCAGTGTCGCCGGTCGTCAGCAACGCCGTGATCGCCTTGGCCCGACCGCTGTTGAGCAGCAAGTGCAGCTCGGTGTCCCGTGGGTTTTCGCGCAGGCCTTCTTCGATTCGGGCCAGCCCCGCCTCGTACTGACCCTGTTCAATCAGGTCGGCGGCTTCCTTGTTGGCCACTTGTGCGGAACTGCACGCGGCCAGCCCGGCACACAGGCCCAGGCTCATCAGCAAACGGCAACGGTTCATTGCGTACTCCCCACAGACAGGGTCTGCGACAAATGCAAGGGCAGGTAGACCAGGCTCAATTCCACATCGGAAATGCCGGTGATCTTCCAGGTGTCGTCGATCACATCCCCGTTGCGCACGACGTAGATCTTTTCGCCGTTCTGCAAAAACACTTGCAGGTCGCTGCGGTCATGCAGCCTGCCGACGAACTGAAACGGCACCGGTGGCAGGCTCGGGGCTTGCACCACTGTTGCTGGATTGATGGCCATTTCGGTGACCGTGGCCAGAATTGGCGCGGCCTTCCAGGATTTGGCCGCGAACAGGTCGCCGGCCGGGCTCAGGTCCTTGATCGGCGCATCCTTGGCCTTGGCGGTGCTGGCCGGCAGCGCGCCCCGGGTTTTCCCCGGCGTAGCGACAGCCACTTCGTGCGAATCGGCGTCTTCGCTTGGCGAGAAATATTCCGGCAACCACGCCAGCGCGGCCGCTACGCCGAAGAACGCCAACCACCCTGTCACGCGCTTGGTATTCATCACGACCTCGACAGGTAAAGGGTCATACGGATCCGGCCATTGAGGTCGGTGTCGCCAATCTTCTTGCGTTGCAACTCGAGGTCTTCCACCACCACCGCTGGCAACTGACCGAGCAAGGCGTGCAGAAATCGGCGCAGTTGCGGGTAGCTGCCGCGCACTGGCAACAGGATCTGATAACGCGCCAGATGGGTTTTCGGATCGACGCCGAGTGCATATTCGCCGCGTGCCAGAGTGATGTGCTCCTGGGCTGCGAGAGCGTAGATGCGGTCGATGGCGACGGTGGCTTGCGGCTGCGCCGGCAGTTTGTTGCGGAAATCGTCGAGCTGACGTTGTGGCACCACCGGCGGCGCGATGCTGCCGTCTTCAACCTTGGCCAGGTATGCGGTGGCTTCCTGAGTCTGTTGGCTGAGGTGCTGCAACGATTGCCAGCCCGGCAACAAACTGCCGAGTGCCCAAGCCACGGCGACCAGCAGCAGCGCCAGCCCGGCGAGGCCCGGAATGCCGACGCCTTGCAGGTATTCGTGGACGATCAGTCTAGGGATTCGCATCGCCAATCTCCCAAGTCGCCGACAGGTTGAATTGCACCGGTTGTTCCGGCGATTTGACGACGATTTCGTGGCTCAGCAGCGACACGTCGGACAGTTCGTCGCTGGCTTCCAGCCGTTTGTGGAAGTCGAGCATCGCTTGCAGATCCCGCGCTTCGGCGCTGATGCGGACCTGGCCTTTGCGCGCATCCGGGGTCAGGGTCAGCAGCGCGACGTCATCGCGCGGCATCGCTTCGAGCATGGCGAACAGGCGCTCCCACGGCCGGCGCAGTTGCTGCGAGACCTTGCGCATTTCGGCGAGGTTTGCCGCTTGCTCGCGGGTTTCCGCCGGGCTCAGGGTGGACTTGGCGCCGCTGTCACCGTTGAGCTGACGCTGGGTGGTTTGCAGGTGGCCTTGTTGCTGTTCGGTGTGCGCGTCGAGGTGCTGTTGCACGCCGAAGCACAGCAGCGCCAGCAGCACGCCGGCGCCGAGCAGGCTCCAACCCAATGGGCCCGAACGTGGCCGTGGCTGAAAGTCGAGATTGAGCGCGCGCATGTCAGGCCACCGCCCGGGACATGACGTACAAGCCGTCACGCACGTTCATCGAGGCGTCTTCAAGGGTGCGCAGTTGCACACCCGCCACGTCCGGATGCGCATCGAGGCGCGCCGGGGCATGCAGATAAACATTGAACGCGCGTTCGCTGGTCGAGGCTTGCAGCTGGCGTTCGCGACCGATCAGGGCATTCAACGCGGCATCGCTGTCGCTGCCACCGACCGAGCGCACACCGGCCCAGCGCCCTTCCCTCACCAGCAACAACACGCTGCGTTGCGGCTCGGCGACGACGAACAGAAAGTCGCCGGCATCCAGACTTTTGTCGAAGCGGTTGAACGCCGCCATCAGGTACGGTTGCACCGAGCGCAGGCGCAAACCGCGAGCGCTGACCAGTGTGCGCAAGCGTTCGAGCAAGTCTTGCGGCAAGGCGCTGGCAATGCGGTCGTAACCGGCCGGTTCAGCGGACAGCACCAGACTCCACGGCTGGGTCGGCGCGCCAAACAGGTCTTCGAAACACAGTTGGGCAAAGCCGCGCAGTTCCTCAGGGCTGCTGATCTGCGCGCTCCACGGCACCAGGCAGAAGCGGCTGAAGTGCCCGGAGATGACCACACTCAATTCGGCCCCGGCGCGGGCGTGTTCACCGAGCAGGCGGTCGAGGGTGTCCAGCGCCACCGCGTAGCTCTGGAAGCCTTCGTCGATGTAACCGACGCTGCCCAGCCACAGGGTCTCGCTGCCACGCCGCTGCCCCAGGCCAACACCGCTGGCGCCGAGCACGGCGACAAAACGCTCACGCGATAAAAGTGACACGATTGATCTCCTCCAGCGTGGTGCGACCTTGTTCCACCAGCTCCAGCGCCGACTCGCGCAACAGGCGCAAACCACGGGCGCAGGCCAGGGCTTTGATTTGGGTGATCGGTTGGCGCTCGACGATCATCTGACGCAGTTCGTCGTCGAGGTGCAGCAACTCGGCAATCGCCGTGCGCCCGCGATAACCGCTGCCCCGGCAGTGGCCGCAGCCTTTGCCGTGGACGAAGTGGTAGTGATCGACTTTCTGCGGATCGAGGCCCGAGGCGCGCAGTTCTTCATCGCTCGGGTTGACCGGCGCGCTGCAACTGGCGCACACCAAACGAATCAAGCGCTGGGCGAGAATCGCGTTGAGCGCCGAGACCAGGCTGTACGGGTCGATTTCCATTTGGGTGAAGCGGCCGATCACGTCGAAAACGTTGTTGGCGTGGATGGTGGTGAACACCAGGTGACCGGTGAGCGCCGATTGCACGGCGATCTGTGCGGTGTCCGGGTCGCGGATTTCGCCGACCATGATTTTGTCCGGGTCGTGGCGCAGGATCGAGCGCAAGCCGCGGGCGAAGGTCAGGCCTTTTTTCTCGTTGACCGGGATTTGCAGCACGCCCGGCAATTGATACTCGACCGGGTCTTCGATGGTGATGATCTTGTCCACGCCGTGGTTGATCTCGGTGATCATCGCGTACAGCGTGGTGGTCTTGCCGCTGCCGGTCGGGCCGGTGACCAGGACCATGCCGTAGGGCTCGGCGGCGAGGCGGCGCAACTGGCGCAGGGTTTCGTCTTCAAAGCCCAGCGCCTGCAATTGCACACCGCAGACCTTGTCGGCCAGATCCTGTTTGTCGAGCACCCGCAGCACGGCGTCTTCGCCAAAGATGCTCGGCATGATCGACACGCGGAAGTCGATCTGCCGGCCACTGATGCCGATCTTGAAGCGACCGTCCTGCGGCACGCGTTTTTCGCCGATGTCCAGTTCAGCCATGACCTTGACCCGCGAGATCACCTGCTCGGAGAACTCCGCACCTTGGACTTTGCTGATGTTGTTGAGCACGCCGTCGATGCGATATTTGATCACCAGACCGTTGCCGGTGGTGCCGAGGTGGATGTCGCTGGCATGCATTTTCAGCGCGTCGTAGAGGGTCGAGTTGACCAGTTTCACCACGCTGCTGGCGTCTTCGCTGATGCTGGTCAGCGACAGGCTTTGCAGGGTGTCGATTTCGCTGTGGGTGTCGCCTTGGGCGTTGAGCGATTCGACGGCGTGGAAGCTTTCTTCGTGGCGGGCCAGATAGGCTTTCAGGTCATCGGCGTGCACCAGATACAGCGGCGCGCCGTGCAGGCAATCGTCGATCCAGGCCAGACGCGCCGGGTCGAAGGGGTCGGCAAACACGCCGATGACTTCGTCGTTGTGGCGCAGCAGGATGAATTCACGTTTCAGGCATTGTGCGAGGGTGACGCGGTCGAACACCGGCGTCGCGGCAAACAGGCTGTCGGTGTCGAGCACCGGGTAATGCAGGGTCGCGCCGAGGGTGTGAATGAACGGCATCGGCGCCAGTTCACAGAGGACGCCGAGGGCTTCGAGAACACGTTCGCCGGAAGTGGCGGCCCGCGCCCGGGCCTGGGCAAGCTGTTCACTGGAAAAGCGTTCTGGCGCGCTTTCGGCCAACAGCGGTTCGACGACAACGGACAGACGTTCCATGGCTTGCTCTCCAACCGGGGCTTAGAGCCCTGTCGGCGCGGCAAACCTTGGCGGCAAAAGCCGGAACGTCTGATCGCGCCATTACTCCCCGGTGAGCATTTGATCGTCGTCCGGCGCCATGGATTGCGACTGCCGTCGCCGATCCGCCAACACCCAACTGCCATCGTACAACTGCAACGGGAAGCTCTCGGTCCTGCTCTGGCGTCGTTCGACAAAGCCTTCTGAAGGGCTCGCACCGGGTTTCGCTTCGCGCTTGATGCCAAGAAGGTCGCAGACAGCTCGGGCCAGTTCCGCCAATGGAAACGGTTTGAACAGGATGTGGCTGACTTCCAGTTGCCGCGCCCGCTCACAGACTTCAGCGGTCGGGTGACCCGTTATCAGCACAAAATGGCACGTCCTGTTCTGGCGGACCGCGTCGAGCACCTCAAAGCCTTCCATATCGGGCAAGCGGTAATCGAACACCAGCACGTCGGGGGCAAACGTTTCGGCCAAGCCGATCGCCGTCGCTCCGTCATGTGCAATCCGGACGTCCAGCCCCTGCGCCAACAGATAATCCTGAAGGTTCTGTGCAAGCAGCTGTTCGTCTTCGACAACCAGTACTTTGTTAACCAAGGTCGACTCCTTGAAACAGCAGGTCCGATGACCCCGCCCTGAGAGTGCGCCTTACCATCGGTAACGCACACTTCATGCCAGGCTGAGTGCCGGTAATTTTACGTCTTCATGTCCTTGAAATTAATGACAATGCCCGCTCGTCCCGGTACCCCGTTCCCCAGAAACGGGGAAGCACCTGAATGGGCATCGAAGCCATTCCCCACTATTGGGGGGGAACCTTCAGTCGTCGTCAATTCGTTCGATCCTGTTCTGCACCCGTAATTGCGCGAGCACTTGGCGACGAGCCTGGGTCTGTTGCTGTCGGGCGAGCTGTGCCCTGACTGTATCCAGCCCCTGCGAATCTGGGACATCGGCGGCCTCCAAGTGGTTCTGCAAATAAATCACATGCCAGCCGAACGGTGAACGCACGGGTTGGCTGGCGAATGTCGCCCCGCTGATGATCGAGGCGCGCATTTGCAACAAGCGTAGACGCGCTGCCGCGACTGTGGCTGCATCCGCTTGTGCGGGCACACGGATTATCAGGTGCCGGGGTTGCAAGGTATTGGCGCGGATCAGCTCGGCGAATGTCTGCTGCGCCGCCAGTTCGCGGCGGGTGTATTCGGTGAAAGACGCCTCGTCGAAACCGGCGTCCTGCAAGCGCCGGACGAATTTATCCGTGCCGCCGATAGCGCTGCGGGTTTGCTCGACTTGCGCAAGCACCGCTTGCTCGTCGATCTGCACCCCGCGTTTTTGCGACTCCTGCCACAGCAGTTCCTTGTCGATCAGCGTTTGCAGCGCCGCCTGGCGCAGCTGTTTGTAGGCCTTGGGATTGCGAATGCTCGCCACCGCGCGGCCCTGATCCTCAAGGTATTCGACGAAGAAGCGCTCAAAACGAAACCCGGAGATTTCTTCGCCATTGACCCGCGCCACGGCCGGTTCGTTATTGGCCCACGTCAACGGGAGCCAACAGGTCAGCAACAAGATCAGCATTCTGAGCTTCATGATCGGGCCCTCCGTTCAGGGGCTGGCAACAATCGGTTTATAGGGGGCGACCAGATAGAAGCGCTGATCGGGCAAATCCACGGTGACCACGTGCGCGCCACTCAGGCCCAGACGTCGGCCGGGCCCGAAACTCAGGCGCGGAGTCAGGCCGGTGTCGAAGTCGTGCAGGCCTTCCAGCGCCGTCACCAGTTTTTCGCGGCTGGCGTCGCGGCCGGCCTGTTTCATGCCCTCGCTGAGCAGCAACATCGAGGCGTAGGCGCCGACTTGCAGCACCGCGTGCTGGGCGCCGAGACCCTGACCTTCGCGCAACAGCGTCAGGGCCATGCGCCCGGTCTGGGTCCAGTCGCTGGGCACGAACGGATAGGCGAGAAACACGCGCCGCGAGAACCCCTCCGGCACTTGCAGCAACTCACCAGCAACCTGGCTCGAAGCGGCGAACAGGTATGGCACCTGCCCGGCGTCTTGCAGGCGTGTGGCCAGACGCCCGAAACCACCACCATTGCCCAGATAAAACACCGAGCGCGAACCCAGTGGCAAAGCCTCTGCTGCCGGGTCGTAGGCTTGCAGATGGACTTTCTGCCAGCCGTGATCCTGCAAGTATTCAGCGAGCGTGGTCGCCGCTTGCGCTTGCAACGGGTCATCGGGATAAGCAATCAGCGTCGGCCCTTGCAGCACGCGCAGGCTGGCCGTGGCGTAATCGGCCAGCGCGATCAGTTGCTCGCGCAAGCCCGGCAACGGCTCGAAAATCTGCGGACTGGCCTGCATCGAGCCGAGCGACGACAAGGCGCCAATCAGCGGTACGCCGGACTGTTCCAAGCGGCTCGCCAGTTCGCCGTCGAGGGCCGGCGCCAGCGGTGCTACCAACGCAAAAACCTGTTCCTGCTCGATCAACCGCTGTAAGGCTTGTTCGGCACTGGCGCGATCCGGGCCGGGATCAACCACGGTCAGACGCAACTGCCGTCCATGAATGCCTCCGGCGTGATTGATCCGCGCCACGCTGCCGTTAAGTATTGCTGCGATGGTCATGCCCTCTTCCGCCAGCGGGCCCTGACTGGGCAACAACGTGCCCAGGTGCAAGGTCTCGGCATCGAGGCCGGGGTCGCGTTCGTCGGCCAGGCGTTTGAGGTACGCGGTGAGGTTGCGCTGATCCTTCATCGACAGCACAAAGCGCGGCATGCTCGGGTCGAGGCGATTGTCACCAGGGTCGCGGCCCTGCTCGATGACGGTGGCCAGACTGCTCTCGGTGTACGCCGGATAGCTGCGACCGTTGACCTGTCGCTGGCCGTAAGTGCTGGTCAGTCGCGCCCAGTTCAGCGGCGGCGGACGTACCCCGCCTTCGGGCCGACCGAGGCCATCGGCGCCGTGGCAATTGGCGCACGGCAAGCTGGTCGCTGGCAGTAACACGTCCGCCGCACCGACCCGCGCCATGATCGCTTCGCCGCTGGCGGAAAGGCCTTGGCGGTACAGGCGCTTGCCCGCCGCCTCTTCCGGGGTCAGCGGCGCAGCGCTCGCGCCAAGGCTGACGCCAGCGAGCAGGATCAGGGCGAGTACGCCGCTCAGGTTCATGGCGCGGGCTCAGCGGCCGGCCACGGGCATTGTCAGCAACTGCAAGCGCTGGGCAATGGCGGCAGCCGGGGCGTCGGGGCGGATTTTGCTCCAGCGTTTATTGGCGACATCGCCGACGATCAACTGCGTGGAGTGCTGCTCGGGCGTCGGCACGATCTGGCCGATACGGCTCAGCACCAAGTCCATCTGCGCTTTGTCGCCAGTAAGAAAAAGCCAATGAGGGTCATCGGAACCCTGCTTCAAGGTGTAAGCCTTGAGCACCGCCGGCGTGTCGCGCAACGGGTCACTGGTAAGGGAAATGAAGGTGATGTCCTGTGCCTTGTCACCGAGCAGCTCGCGGACTTCCTTGAGCTTTTGGGTGATCAGCGGACAGGCATCGTTGCAACTGGTGAAGATCACGTTGAGCAGAACGATGCGGTTTTGCAGGGCATCGCTGTAGAAGCGCAGGGTCTCGCCGTTCTGATCCTGCAACGGCGTGTCGGTGAACCAGGTTTTCGCGTCGTGGGTGCCTTTGGCCGGGGCGGCGGCCACAGCGGCTTGCGGCTCAGAGACGTGGCCTTCGTGGGCAAACGCCACGGTGCTGAAGATCCAGAAACATACGGTCAGGGAGATCCAGTCGAGCAGTCTCATGGCTGTTGCTCCATGGCGATGGCGGTGTGTTTGGCGTGAGTGCGCAGGCCACTGAGTTTCTCGACTTCCTTGGCCAGCAGCGCCGGGTCAGTGAAGCCGTAGTAGCGCATCCAGTGGCGGCTGTCGCCGTCGCCGACGAGGATCAGCGGTTGATGACTTTTCAGGTCGCCACTGAAACTGCCAAGGCCCTTGAGGGTTTCATTGATCGACTGCGGCGAACCGGTCAGCCAGCTCCAGCCCGGCCCGCGCTGAAACGCGCGCGCATAATCCTGCAAGCGTTTCGGGTCATCGCGTTGCGGGTCGATGCTGATCGAGACCAGTTGCACTTCATCGCCGACGCGCGCGCCGAGCTGTTTCTGCACCTTGCCCATGATCGACGAGACCACCGGGCACACCGTGGTGCAACTGGTGTAGATAAAGCTCATGACGACAATTTTGCCCTGCACCAGGTCTTGTTCCAGGCGCACGGTTTTACCGTTTTGATCGAGCAGCGGCACGTTGGCGAATTTCACCTGGGCGTGTTCCTGAGTGCTGCTGGCGGGGGCTTTGTGTCCGGCGTGTTCGTCGGCCGAATGAGCGTGGACTTGTTGAATGCCGAGGCTCAACAGGCACAGGGTCAGCAGGCCAGTGGATGCAAATCGCTTCATGTCGAAACTCCTCTTCAACGGGCCTGGCCGGGGGCTACCCGAACACTGGCAAAGGTCTTGTCATCGAAACCGGCACCCAACGAGGCGGCGCGCACGTGCAGGTACCAGGCGCCGCTGCGGTCGAGGGTGATTGGCGCTTCGTATACGCCGTCAGCGACTTCCAGCGCCGCCACTTGACGGGGGTGCGAAGTGGGCGCGAGGTAATAGCGCAACTGCACGTCTTTCACCCCGCTGCGCTGGGCTTTGTCTTTGCCTTGCACGATGCGGAATCGCACGACGTAGGGGTCGTTGAGCGCAACGGCCGTCTTGTCGAGAAGGAACTCGACTTTCGGCTGGCCGAGGTGTTTTTGCTGTTGGCCGTCGCTATCAATCTGCGCGGTGAAGCAGTGAATGATGTTCGGTTGATTGAGCAGGAACGCCACGTCGAAACGCCCCGCTGCCGGCAGTTTCACCCGCGCGCTGTAGAGGCCCGGCGAGACCTCGCGCAGGCTGCGGTCGATGACCATGGCGGCGCGGGCGATCTGGCCACGGTTGGGGTAACCGGACATCGGCGCGTTCATGCCTTCGGCGTAGAAGTAGGTGGTGTTGTCGACCGGGTTGACCACGAACACTGCGTTGTCGTCGCGCGACACCGCCAGGCTTGAGGCCAGTGGCAAATCCCCGGCCAGGCGCGGCGCTTGCGGGCCGGCTTCGAAGCCCTGGCTGATCGGCTGGCGACCTTCGCCGAGGGAGGACAGGTTGATCATGGTGACTTTTGGCGAGGCGAGTCCGCGGATGTAGGCGTAGGCCTGGGTGAACACCACTTGGTAGGGTTCGGCGCTGACGTCCAGATCATGGATTGCTGTGTTGGTCGCAGCGTCAATGACGCTGGCGCGGTTTTCCACGGTGTTCAGTACCACGCCAAAGCGGCCATCGGCGCTGAAGCCCATCGGGCCGAGGCCTTGTTGCAGTTTGATCACCCGGCGAATGGCATGGGTGCTGGCATCGATCACGGTGACGGTGCCGTCCTTGCCATCGGCCACATACACCGCGCCGGACAGCGCAGAATAGGCGACTGACAATGGGTGGGAGCCGGTTTTGATCTGCTCGACGATGGTCAGGCTGGCGATGTCGATCACGCTTAACGTGCCGTCGTCGCGGTTGCTGACGAAGGCGAAGCGGCTGTCTTTGCTGAAGGTGATTTCGTGGTGGCCGCGACCGGTCTGTAAATGTTTGAGGGATTTGAGGCTTTGGGCGTCGATCACTGTGACGCCGGAGTCTTCGGTTTTGCTCGCGTTGTTGCCGACCCAGAGCAGGCGTTCATCGGGTTGCAGCGCCACGCGCACCGGTTGACTGCCGGCCTTGACCGAATCGAGAACCTTGAATTGTTCGCTGTCGATGACGGCCACTTCGCCCGCTGTCGGCATCGAGACGAACACGCGTTTGTTGTCTGTGGGAGTGACCCAATCCATCGGCGGTTGTTTGAGTTCGATCCGCGCGAGGGTGCTGGTAATGCCGCCGACCGAGACCGATGGATCGACCACGGCGATGCTCGCGTCGCGGTTCATCACCAGCAGGAAATAGCTGTTCAGATCCAACAATGGCCGCGCGCCGATGTTGGACTTGAGGAACACGCCGACCCGGGCTTTGCAGCTCTGGTCACGGCCCTGGGCCTGGTCAGCGGCGAGGGCTTGCGGATCGACCCAGGCACCCGGCGCCACCCCGGACAGCGGCTGGCCTGAGGCGCTGTCAGTGACGCGGAACTGCACATCGGCGAACTCGCCTTCACGCAGTTTGCCGTCAGCGGCCAGCGGCTTAAGGTTGAAATCCACCGCCACGCCGTCGCGGTTCAGCGTCTGCCCGATGCCGGTTTGTGCCAGCGCAACCTCGCTCAGCGTCAACAACGCCCCGGCCATGGCCAGCGAGCAAATACCGATGATGTTGATGATCCTGTTCATCTCGCACTCCCCAAACGCTACCTGACAAAACACCGACCCTGTAGGAGTGAGCCTGCTCGCGAAGGCGTCTTCAGCTGCAGCCTTGAAACCGAGTAGCTCCATTCGCGAGCAGGCTCGCTCCCACAAGGGATTTGCATTCCTACCGCATCCTCACTGCCCACCACCGGCCCCTGTAGGAGTGAGCCTGCTCGCGATAGCGTCATCTGCCTCACCATCCGAAACCGAGTAGCCCCAATCGCGAGCAGGCTCACTCCTACAGGGGATTTGCATCCACCGGGACATTACCGTTCCGCTACTGCCCCTGCGGCGCCGGTTCCGGTTCGTTGGTCACCCGCAGCAGTCCCCATAATCCGGAGGTGTTGCCGTAGGCCCCGTAGTCGCGGAACAGGTAATCCCCCGGGATCGCATTGCTGCCGCCGGCGCTGGGGATCATGAAGCTGAAGTGCGCGGCCGGCAGGATGCTTTCGTGGGCGCCGATGTACATCGACATCGGGTTGTAGCCGAAGCGCACCGAGCCGACGCCCGGCGAGCCCATCGGATAACCACCGGTGTCGCTCTTCTCGGCCTGGAACGGGTTCACCGACCAGACGTGCCCGTCGAGCTGGAACGTAGTGCCGCGACTGCCACCGCTCGGCATCAAAATATGCGTACGCAACGGCTGCCCCGGTTTGGCGTAGAGCACCGGGGTCTGCGGATCGCCACCGACCAGCGCATTGCTGTAAGCCATGTGCGCATTGACCATGTCGCCGTAACCCGCGCCATCGGCATGACCAAACGGTGCATCCGGGGCGAGGCCGAAGCGGTACCACAGCGGTTCGGTCTTGTAGTTGATCGCCATGCTCGAGTTGTCCTGCGGATCGGTCGGCACGCCGAAGCCCTCAGCAGCGATCCCTTCCACCGGCCGGCCATTGGCCCAACGGGTGTTCAACGCCTTGTGCCAGACCATCGCAAAGTCGCGGTAGCTGGTTTGCCCAGGTGCCGTCACCGTAGCGTTGACCTTGCGCGCATCATCAACCCAGGTCGCGCCGATCGGCAGAATGCTCATCGCCCCGCCAAGGCCTTTTTGCGGTTGCTTGATCACGTCCGCCGGGGTGATGTTCAAGCCGCCGAACTCCACCGCCGTGGCATTGATGTTGTCGACGCTGCGGCCCAGTTGAGTCACCGGTTTGCCTTCACGCTCCAGGTGCCCGGCGTAGTACTGATAAGTACGGGTCGGGTACGCGCCGTTGCTGCCGACACGCGGTGGCACGGTCTGGATCGGGTTGGCACCGACGTTGGCGCCGTCGGATTTGGTGATGTCATACGCCAGCAACTGCGCGTGCAGACCGACGTGGCTGGACGGCCGCATGAGGTTGTTACTGAAGGTGGTCGAACCCAGACCACTGTTGCGATCACGCTTGACCATGCCCTGCATCACGGCAGTCTGGGTCAGGTCAGGCATCACGCTCGGTAGACGGTTTTCCAGAGTGATGTTGATGCAATCCCCCGCTGCCGCACGCAGCACCAGCGGTTCGACCGGGATGCCGGGTTTGAGCTTGCCGCTGACCGGATCGAGATCAGATTTACGCACATAGAGGATCGCGGTCGGGTCATGCAGCGGCCCGCTCTGCCCGCCGATGGTGATGGTTTCGCCATCCTCCGGATCGGTCACGGTGACCTGCGGAATGCTCACCGTGCGCGAGTTCAGCACCAGGGTGCCACCCGCCGGATTCAGCGGCCCGCCGACATGCTGGCCAAGCCCTTCGGGATCGCCGATGGTCAGCCCCAGCGTATTGCCGAGGATGTCATTGGCCAGCGCCGCGACCACTTCATAGTTGCGCTGCACAGTGGGCCGAGTGCCAATGCCGTTAGGGTTGGCGCCATAGCGCGGGCAACTGCCCTCGAACGCTACGGTGTTGCGCATGCCCGCCGGGCTCGGGTTGTTCGGGATGGCGAACAGGTCGGCGCGTTTGGCGGTGTAGTTGCGCATCACGCCCCAGATACCGCTCCAGTAGCCTTCGATCGAAGCGTCCATCGAGTACAGATAGTCGCCCGTGGTCGCCGCCGAACTGGACAGCATCGACACCGGCGCAATAAAGCCCATCTGCTCGGAGATGCCGATCATCTGCGACGCACGCCAGCCGGAGTTGGAGCTGTTGCCGAAACCGGAACCGCTCTGCAGCCATTTCACACCGTGCAGGGTGACGTTGTGCTCTTCTTCATGGCCGCCGGCATGCACCCGCAGCCGCACGTTGTCGCCGGTGTAAGTGCGCAGCATCGGTGTGAACGGATCGCCCGGTTCGGCGCCGCCCTTGTTGATGTGCGGCGGGAACAGCGTGGTGCCGCCGGTGGGTCCGGTCGCCGAGGTGAGCAGATTCGGCGCCAGGTTCATCGCCGGGATCGCCCGGTCGGTGCGGCTTTGCATGGCGAACGACAGATCGCCGCCGAGGCCGTCGGCCTGCATGCCGCGCTTGCCGTCCGGGCCGACCTTGTTCGGGTCATACACACGCAGGGCCAGCGGTTCGTTGCGATAGTTGACGACGAACATGCCCGGATCATCCACCGAAATCGCCTGTGGACATGGCCGGCTCGGGCAGCCCGGAACCTGACCGCCCTGCACTTCCAGCACGCCCTCAAGCAGGTTGCTGGCGTTGTTGCGCACTGGCGGGTTGATTGCGTAGCGGAAGCTGTCGGCGGTGGCCGGGAACGCCTGCGCATTCGGCACACCGTTAGGCCCGGCACCGACATAGACGCCAGCTTCATAGGCGTGCTGGAAGTCGCTGTACTCGAGGAAAAACTCGCGGAAGCTGTCGTTCTTGCCGTCGCCATCGAGGTCACCGGTGTTGATCACCGCTTGCCACGACGTCGGCCCACCGTCTTGACGCGCGCCGCTATAGAGAGGCTCGCCGGTTTCGGCGTGGAACCAGGTGGAACCGGCCGGCTCGGCGAGCACAGTCGCGTACAGACCGATCTGTTGATGCGTCGATGGGCCTAAGTGGTCGTGGGTGAAGATCGTGCCGAGGCCGCGATCGACGCCTTTTGCATTGACCACCGGATCGACGAACCAACGCTGCATCGCCGTGCGCGCACCGACCCAATCGGCGCGGCCGTACTGACCGAAGAACGGATGGTTCTTGGCTTTCGGGCAGGCCTGGGTGCCGTCACGTGGATCGGTGCCGGCGCACTGATTGAATTCGCGGATCGCGTGAATGCGTTCCTGCACGGCGCCCGGCGAGAGCACGCCATCCTCGTAGTTCCAGCCGTTGGACGAGCCGTCCGCCGAGGTCAGATCCCACTTCGGCAAGTGAATGTGCTGGCCGATCACATCGGTCGGCGTGCGCACCTGATAGTCGTCCATCTCGTAGGTGGCCGGCACCAGGTTGGTTTGCTGGTATTGCACGCAATCGAAGGTGTTCATGCGCATTACCAGCGGCTCTGGCGGACGCTGCTTGGTGATCACCGGCCAGGCGTCTTCCCACAGCGCCAGAATGCGCGCTTGCGGGAAGTGATAACCGACCTTGTTGTACACCGCGTCGAACTGAATGTTGGCGGCTTTGTAGATGCGTGGGCGATCGGCGGTGAAGCTCGAGGCGCCGACAAAGGACATGCCGTCGATGCGTTCACCGCTGGCGAACTCACCGCTGCCAGCGCTGGCGGTCAGGCGTTTTTGCCGATCGTCCATGCACGGCTCGTAGTACGGCGCGCCGGCCATCGGCAAAGCGCCATTGGTGCGGAACGCTTTGGCGACCACTTGATTGCCGGGCAGCAAGGCATAGCTTGGATGGTCTTTTTTCGCGTGGAAGGCCATCGCCGCCTGTTCGACTTCGGTGCCTTCTTCCGGCAGGTAAATCGGTTTGGCGCGGGTGACTTCCTTGGAGAAATCCAGCGAAGTGGTCACGGTGTGCGCCTCGCCACCGGCCGCGACCCCGTCGAGTGCATGACGCTGCAAGCCGCCATCCCAACCGCCAGACTGCGCCGGGTCAAGGTTGGCCCACAGCGCTTTGCCGCTGGCCTTCAAAGACTGCGCGGTGGCGGCGTCGAGCATGTCCAGCGGTGGGGTTGGCGGACGTTGGCCGACCGAACTTTCCATGCCGCCGATCCAGAACGGATAGCCAGGGTTTTTCAGGCTGCCGTCAGCGTTGCGGTTGGCTTCGCTGCGATCAACCAGCGCCAGCGAGCCGATGGCTTGACCGCCGGCGTTGCCGCCATGGTGTTCGCCGTCGTCGTCGCCCTCTTCTTCGTCATCGTCGTCATTGCCGGCGATCAGGGTTTCGCCGATTTTCGGCACCACCACGACTTTGCCCGGCATTGGCGCCATGGCTTTGCCCGGCAGCGGCACAATCGCCGGAATCGGTGTACCGGCAACGATTTCGCCGTCAGGCAAGGCGCGCGCGCCGGCCGCCGGTTTGCCGCTGCGCAAGGCAAACGGTTCGCTGTGGTAACCGTCGGCGCCTTGCTGCGAAACGTCGAGTCGAGTGCCTTCTTCGAACACATCGTGCACCCGCCACATGGCCCACATGCCCTGGGCGAAGTGCGGATAGAAATGGCAGTGATAGATCGCATCGCCGGCCACGCGGTTGCGGTTGCCCGAACCACCGTTGGCGATTTCATAGGTGTAACCGGCGCCCGGGCCGATGCCTTGCGCGTCGACGTAATCGGAGTTGTCGTCGTTGGGGTTGAACAGCCACTGATGGCCGTGCAAGTGGAAGATGTGCTGCTCGTGACCATTGTGGGTATTGCGGAATTTGACGAAGTCACCGATGTAGCTGTGGTTGACGTTCGACGGCTCCGACGGATACAGGGCCATGGTGGCTTTCACACCGATCTGATCGGCGCGCGGTATCTGGCCGGGGGCGATGTTCTCAAGCCCGGTGTTGGCCGGCACATCCACCAGCATCGCCACATCGCCGACGGTGTGCGAGCTGAGGAAGAATTCTTCATAGGCGCACGACAGGCAATCGTGCATCGGCCCCACACCCAAGCGGTTGGCGACCACTTCGGCGCCCATGCCGCCGGAGCCGTAGTTGATCATGAACGAGTCGCGGGTCGGCTCCAGCACATGGGCCATCACCGGGTCGGCCCAGTACGCGGGGAACGCTTGGGTGGCGGCGGTTTCGTCCTGGAACTGCGAGGCAAAATCGCGGAACGCTTCGAGGCGGTTGGGGATCGCCGGGTTGCGTTTTCCCACCGATTCCAGCGGATAAGTGCTGGACGGGAAGCTGCCGTCGGCGTTGCTGCCCATGACAATCGCATCGCTTTCGCTGGAGATGATTTCGTTGCCGTCGACCATGCCGATGATCGGCGTACCGGCCTTGCCTTCGCGCAACCAAGGTTCGCGTTGCGGGTAGCGCGCCTGGTAATCAACGATCGGTTGGCCAGTGGGTGCGCGGCCCGTGGTGGCCAGGCGCATTTCTTCTTCGGTGAGGGTATTGCGATAGGTGCGACCGCCCTTGGGCAACACGACGACCTGGCCGAACAGACCATTGGCGACGTTGCCGGCCGCGCCCTCGCCGCCAAACGTCGCGCCACGGCTGCTGACGGCAAACGCGCCTTCACGTTCGGCGTACAAGGTGTAAGAACGACTCGCACCCGGTGGCACCAACGTATTGGCGTTCCGCCCGGTGAACGAAGAAATGTCATCAATGCTGTTCACCGCTTGCAGGCCGTTGACCTGGAAACCGACGTGACGATCCGCCACCTGCTCATCGACTTTGAAGTCTTCGGCGCCGTTGGCGTTTTCCGCGCCCTCTTCTTCGCCCTCGTTTTCAAAGTGCTTGTTCGGGTTGGCCTGATAGTCGAGCAGGTTCTGCAGATTGATCGTCAGGCAATCACCGGCAGCCACGCGCAGCACCAACGGCCGTGGGCGCTTGTCCGGGCGCAGCGAGACTTTGCCCGGCACTGCGGCGCCGCCGTACGCCAGCGACTGCTCATGCTCATCCACCACGTCGCGACGCAGGGCGAACATCATGCCGTTGATGTTCTGCGCACCGAGGCGGTTGAACATCAGTGGCTGATCGAAGGCGACGACGTTGGCCACCAGGTTGCGCTCGCAACGTACGGCCGCGCCGGCCAGCTCGACGCTGAGCATCGAGGCCAGAATCAGCAGCCAGTTAATCAGGGACGGAGCGTGAGGGAAGCCAGCCATGATCAGGAACCTCGTAGTGGGTGCTCGTGGGAACACTTCTCGACAAATGCCTCGGAGCAATCCGCGTGCCACAAAAAATTGCTTTAATGTTCAGTCAGTTACCGCGACCACTTGAGAATCCGGGGAATATTCCCCACCCCTATTCCCCACTTTTCGGGTCTATCCGGTTTGCCCCGAAAGTGGGGAAACCGGGTTGGGGTCACAACGGCGCGTCCATCGCCAGGCCCTGCAGACGCCGGTACTGACGCAACACATTCGGTACATAACGCTGGGTTTCGGCGAACGGCGGAATTACCCGGCCACGGCTGAGCACCGCGTCGGGGCCGGCGTTGTAAGCCGCTACGGCGAGGGCGATGTCGTTGTCGAACAGGGTCATCAGGCGCTTGAGGTATTTGGCCCCGCCCTGGATGTTGGCCTTGGGGTCGTAGACGTCGGTCACCCCCAACTCCCGTGCGGTGTCGGGCATCAATTGCATGAGCCCGCCGGCGCCTTTGGGCGACGTGGCGCCGGGGTTGTAATGGGACTCGGCGTTGATCACCGCGTGCAGCAATGCTTCAGGCAACTGATTGACTTTGGCGGCTGCCGAAACCAGTTCCGCGTAGGGCTGGTTGGCGATCATTTGCGGCTGCTGATCGAGGCTGACCACAGTGGCTTCAGCTTCGCGGATCACCCGTTCGTAGGTGCGTCCGGGCCGGTGCACGTTGGACAGTACATAGCTGCCCTTGGCGTCCACCGAGATGAACACATCGGCCTGCGCGGCGCCGCTGAGCAGCACACATCCGAGCAATCCGCTGGCGAAAAATTTCATGTCGGGCCTCCCCGGATCGACCCCGATAAATTGGGGGAAATGCCCCAATGGCCGATCACGTTTGAGCCATACGCAAGCACTGTGCCGACTCTTGAGATGCCCGGATCACAAGGGCTTCAGCCAATCAGGTGATTTTCAGTGGGGGCTGAGCATGGCAATTGCATAAGCCCTTCTGGCGACACGGCTGCCACTCACGGGAGGTCATCATGAAGCTGCAATTTCGTCCGCGTAGCCAACGCGGTTTTACCCTGCTCGAATTGCTCGTGGTGCTGGTGGTGCTCGGCCTGTTGGCCGGGATCGTCGCGCCGAAATACTTCGCCCAACTCGGCCGCTCGGAAGTGAAAGTGGCCAAGGCGCAGATCGAAGGGCTGAGCAAGGCACTGGACATCTATCGACTGGAAGTCGGCCATTACCCGTCCACCGAACAGGGCTTGCAGGCCTTGGTCACCGCACCCAGCGACGAGGCGAAATGGACCGGCCCGTACCTGCAGAAAAAGCTGCCGCAGGATCCGTGGGGGCGTAACTACGCCTACCGCTATCCCGGCGAAAACAGCGAGTACGACTTGCTGTCGATGGGCAAGGACGGCCAGCCCGGCGGCGAAGGCGAAAACGCTGAAGTGACCAACTGGCAGTGAGCGGAGCGCGGCCCATGCGATTTCATTTGAAAGCGGTCGGCAAGGCTGGCGTGGTGTCCTTGAGTGTGGAAGCGCCGGGTGACAGCGAGGCGCGGCGGATCGCCGAGGACCAAGGTTTGCGCGTGCTCAGCTCGCACGCCGACAAGCATTGGCGTTCGCTGAAACTGCGCCAGCGCGAGACCTTCAACCTGGTGTTGTTCAGCCAGGAACTGACCACTTTGCTCAATGCCGGCCTCCCGTTGATCGATGCGCTGGAAAGCCTCGCCGAAAAAGAAACTGCTCCCGCTGCCCGGAAAACCTTGAGTGAGCTGGTGCGCCTGCTGTACGAGGGCAAATCCTTCTCCCAGGCGTTGGGCCAGTTGTCGGCAGTGTTCCCGCCGCTGTACGTGGCGCTGGTGCAATCCAGCGAAAAGACCGGCGCGGTCGGCGATGCGCTGGGGCGCTACGTCAGCTATCGCCAGCGCATGGACGAGGTGCGGCAGAAGATCATCAGCGCCTCGATCTACCCGATGCTGTTGCTGGTGGTCGGCGGTGGCGTGGTGTTGTTCTTGATGGGTTATGTGGTGCCGCGTTTCAGCCTGGTGTTTGAAGGCTTGGGCGATAACCTGCCGTGGCTGTCGCAGGTGTTGATGAGCAGCGGCATGTTTCTGCATGCGCATCAGGCTGAATTTTTCGGTGCATTGGCAGCGATTGTCATCGCCCTCGCCGTGCTGCAAAAGCAACCGGCGTTTCGCCGTGGGCTGGATCGGCTGGTGGAGAAACTGCCTGCCGTGCATCAACGGATTTTCATGTATGAACTGGCGCGATTTTATCGTTCGCTGGGGATTCTGCTGCAAGGCGGGATTCCGCTGGTGACCGCCATGGGCATGGTGCGCGGTTTGCTCACCGTGGCTTCACGCGTGCGCCTGGACCAGGCCTGCGAGCGGGTGCGCGAGGGGCAATCGTTGTCTACCGCGCTGGAACTCAATCACCTGGTGACGCCGGTGTCCCTGCGCCTGCTGCGCGCCGGTGAACAGTCGGGCAACCTCGGGCAGATGATGGAGCGCAGCGCCGACTTCTATGACGAGGAAATCAGCCGCTGGCTGGAGTGGTTCGTGAAGTTGTTCGAACCGCTGTTGATGACGTTTATCGGCCTGCTGATCGGGGTCATCGTGATCCTGATGTACATCCCGATTTTCGAACTGGCTTCGAGTATTCACTGACTCCGGGAACGGGTCCGGGCCCTGTAACAAGGCACTTTTACGTTCCCAACAAGACCACAAAGACGGAGAACGATATGCACATTAAAAAGCTCATGCTCGCAATGGCCATCGGCGCAGTTCTGTCGGCGTCTACGGTACTGATTCCGGATAGCTTGTCCGGGGTTTCCAGTGCTTATGCCAAGGATGGCGGGAGTGGTGGTGGAGGGAGTGGCGGTGGCGGTGGCGGCAGTCACGGTGGAAATGGCGGTGGCAGCGGTGGAAATGGTGGAAGCGGAAGCGGTGGCGGTGGCAGTCACGGCGGAGGCGGTAATAGCGGCAGCGGTGGCGGCGGGAACAGTGGCCACAGCGGCAGCGACCACGGCACCGGTCACTCAGGCAACAGCGCCTCCTCCGGCCGCAACGGTACGCACGCCGAAGCGGGAGATGACCATGGCGTCCACCGCGCGGGTGAAGTCGGTGATGATCGTGGCGTGCATGCTGCAAGCGAAGTCGGCGATGATCGTGGCGTACATGTCGGCGGCGAGCCGGGCGATGACAAGCGCGCCAACTGATCCATCCTGAAAACACCACACCCCCTGTGGGAGCTGGCTTGCCAGCGATGAGGCCGGGTCAGACAAAATTCTATTGCCTGACACACCGCCATCGCTGGCAAGCCAGCTCCCACAGGGTTTTGTGGCGTTTACATATTCCGCAGACAACCATAATCCCAATGTAGGAGTGAGCCTGCTCGCGATAGCGGTCATTCAGACACTGAAGCTGTGACAGACAGAATGCTATCGCGAGCAGGCTCACTCCTACAGTTTTGATCTGCGTAAGGCTCAGAGGGCGACGTGGCTCTCGTTCAGGCGTTCACGCAAAAACTCGACCAACGCCTGCACCGGTCTGGAGGCTTGGCGGTGTTGCGGGTAAACGGCTGAAAGTGTCAGCGGTTCCGGGCGCAAATCATCCAGCACCGGCACCAACCGGCCGTCTTTCAACGCCGCGCCGACAATGAACGTCGGCAGATAAGTAATGCCCATCCCCTGCACCGCCGCATCCCTGAGCAACTCGCCGTTGTTCACGCGCATGCGTCCGGTGACATTGACCAACAACGGCTTGCCCTGCCCCGCGTTGAAGCGCCACTGCACCGAACGACTATGCCCGTACGGCAAACAGTCATGGCTATGCAGGTCTTCCGGCTCGAGGGGCGTGCCGCGTTCAGCCAGATACGCCGGGCTGGCGCAGTACACCCGTTCGATCGAAGCGATGCGCCGGGCAATCAGCGTCGAGTCTTCGAGCACGCCAATGCGCAACGCCAAGTCGTAGCCCTCGCCGAGCAAATCCACCGGCCGATCACTCAGATCGACCTCCACCGTGACCTCGCGATAGCGCTGCAAAAACATCGGCAGCAGGCAACCCAGATGCGCCACGGCAAACGACAGCGGCGCACTCAAGCGGATCGTTCCGCGCGGCTCGGCAGTCTGCCCGGCGATGCCCTGCTCCACTTGCTCGACTTCGCCCAACAGCCGCAGCGCCGATTCGTAATAGCTCTGCCCCAGTGGCGTGACGTCCAGACGCCGGGTCGAGCGGTTCAACAACCGCACGCCAAGACGCTCTTCCAGTTGCATCAAGCGTCGGCTGACGAACTGCTTGGACAGGCCCAGTTGATCGGCCGCTGAGGTAAAGCTGCCGGAGTCCATGACCTGGCAAAAAATACGCATGTCTTCGAACGGGTTCATTGTCACTCTCTGGTGGACAGTTAAACGCTTTATAGCCGCTTTTTCACTTTCAAGCAGCTCATTAATCTGTGCTCACGGTGTTGCTGAGGCCTGAAGCCCAGCGCCACAGCAGCCCGCAACTCAGGCAAAAAATCAAAATTATTCAAAAGGATTTCCACCATGAACATCGTCAAGAAAACCCTCACCGCTTCCCTCCTCGCCCTTTCCGTCAGCAGCGCTTTTGCCGCCGGCAGCCCTGGCGTGGAACACAACACCCAAGCCTTCCTCAACGCCCTCGCCGCCGGCGGTGGCAAACCCCTTGAGCAACTGAGCCCGAAAGACGCCCGTGCGGTACTGACCGGCGCGCAGGCTTCGGTGAAGGTGGACTTGTCCGGCGTTGAAGTCAGCGACAAAGCGATCAAGGTCGATGGCCAGACGATCAACCTGAAAGTGGTGCGGCCGGCCAAGGTCAAAGGCGAGTTGCCGGTGTTCATGTTCTTCCACGGTGGCGGCTGGGTGCTCGGTGATTATCCGACGCATCAGCGCTTGATTCGTGATCTGGTGGTGGGTTCCGGTGCCGTCGCAGTGTATGTCGATTACACGCCGTCGCCGGAAGCGCAGTACCCGACCGCAATCAACCAGGCCTACGCCGCGACCAAATGGGTGGCTGAGCACGGCAAGGACATCGGTGTCGACGGCAAGCGCTTGGCGGTAGCGGGCAACAGCGTCGGCGGCAACATGGCGGCGGTCGTGGCGTTGATGGCCAAGGAACAGAAAACCCCGGCGCTGCGCTTCCAGTTGCTGATGTGGCCAGTGACCAACGCGCAGTTCGATGACGGTTCGTACCAGCAATTCGCCGAGGGTCACTTCCTCACCAAAGGCATGATGCAGTGGTTCTGGGACAACTACACCACCAACCCGGCCGAGCGTGCGCAGATCCATGCCTCGCCGCTGAACGCCAGCGCCGAACAGCTCAAAGGCTTGCCTGCTGCACTGGTGCAGACCGCCGAGTTCGACGTGCTGCGTGATGAAGGCGAAGGCTATGCGCGGCACCTCGATGCGGCCGGTGTGGCGGTGACCTCGGTACGTTACAACGGGATGATTCATGACTTCGGCCTGCTCAATCCGCTGAGCCAGATTCCTGAGGTGAAAGCGGCCGTGCGTCAGGCGGCGGCTGAGTTGAAAACCCACTTGCAGCCTTAACGGCAGAAGATCGCAGCCTTCGGCAGCTCCTACATGGGAATACGTTCTCCTGTAGGAGCTGCCGCAGGCTGCGATCTTTTTATTGGCAGACACTGCGGAGCTTCGGTCATGACCCTTTTCTACACTCACCTGCTGTCCTGGAGCGCCGCCCTGCTGCTGCTCGACGCGGTACTTTGGCACTTCTCGCCCTTCACCCATCGCGCCCCGCGAGTGGGTGTGCGGCTGGTGCTGTTTCTGGCGTTCACGGCGCTGGTGATCAACGCCGGTGTCAGTCCGTTGCAAGCGCCGGTGTTCGTCGATGACCGGGTCGCACAACTGGGCGCGACGGCACTGGGGATTCTCTGGTGGCTGTACGCTGCGCGGGTGCTGACCGAAGTCATCGGCCTGGCGCTGATGCGTCGTATCGGCCACAGCGGTCGCTTGCTGCAAGATGTGATCGGCGCCTTGGTGTTTTTGATCGCCACGGTCGCAGCGGCAGGTTACGTGCTGGAGCTGCCGGTGAAAGGCTTGCTGGCGACCTCCGGCGTGGTCGCCATCGTCGTTGGTCTGGCCCTGCAAAGCACCTTGGCCGATGTGTTTTCCGGGATCGTGCTCAACACCACCAAGCCTTATCAGGTGGACGATCTGGTGATGATCGACGGCGTCGAAGGCAAGGTCTTCGACATCGACTGGCGCGCCACGCACTTGCTGACCAGCGCCGGAACCATGGCCGTGGTGCCGAACTCGGTGGCGGCCAAGGCGAAAATCGTCAACCTCAGTCGCCCGAACAACATGCATGGCGTGTCGATCAGCATCAGAGTGCCGAACCACATTCGTCCGCGCCGAGTGCTCGATGCGCTCGACCGCACCTTGCAGGGCAGCAGCAGTTTGCTCCTTAGCCCGGCGCCAAAGGCCGTTTTGAAAGAGGCCGGCGAAACCATGTCGGAATACGTGGCCAGCGGTTTCATTGCTGAGCTGGGCAAGAAAAGCGAGGTGCGTAATCAGTTGTTCGACCTCGCCCACCGGCACCTTGAAGCCGCAGGCATTTCCCGGCATCCCGACGGTGTGATCGAACCCTCGACCCGCGCCCGTGCGCTGCTCGATGAAGTGAAAATCTTCCGTTCGCTGAACAGCGAGGAACGTGATCGGCTCGCCGAGTCGATGGTCGCGCAGCAATACACGGCGGGCCAGGTGGTGCTGGATCTCGACGAAGTGCCGGACAGTCTGTTTGTGATTGCCACTGGCGTGGTCAGCGCGACCGTGCCGGACGGCGACAGCAAAATCGAGGCCGGGCGCATGGGGCCGAGTGAGGTCATGGGTGAACAGAGCATTCTGGCGGATACGCCGTCGCAGGCGACGTTCACGGCGCTGACGTCGAGCATCATTTATCGCCTCGACAAGAACCTGACTCGTGAGTGCATGGAAAAGCGCACGGAGGTGGGTCGGGCGTTGAATAAATTGCAGGCGGTGCGTCAACAGAACAGTCGCCTCGCGTTGATGGCCAAGCCGGTGGCGGTGAGGAAAGGCGGGTTTCTGGGTTGGTTGCAAAAGCGTTGATGCGAGGATTTTAAGATCAAGAGCCTACCCCCTCACCCCAACCCTCCCGAAACGTCGGACCGCCCCCAAGGGGGCGAGGGGGAAAGGGAGCAGACCGCATGCAATCCAGAACCTGAGTTCGGCTCGGTATTGCACGTCGGCGTACCTTGAAAGAACCCCTCGGTCAGTCCCCTCTCCCCAAGATCTCAGAGGAAAAGGGAGCCGATCTTCAAGCTGTTCAAAACTGAAGTTCGGCTCGGTATCGCACGTCGGCGTATATCGAGAGAACCCCTCGGTCAGTCCCCTCTCCCTCCGGGAGAGGGTTAGGCGGGCGGCGTTCCGATGAGGGGCTCTTCAAGATCAGCCGATTACTTGGCAGTGAACTTGGTATAGCTGTTGATCAAATTACGATAGTTCGGCAGACGCTCCGACAGCAAATGCGCCAGACCTTCCATGTCGTTGCGCCAGTCACCCTGCAGCTCGCACGCCACCGAGAACCAGTTCAGCAGGTGTGCACCCGCCGCCGACATCCGCGCCCACGCCGCTTGCTGCACGGTAGTGTTGAAGGTGCCCGACGAGTCAGTCACCACAAACACTTCGTAACCTTCAGCAATGGCCGACAAGGTCGGGAACGCTACACAAACGTCAGTCACCACACCGGCAATGATCAGTTGTTTGCGACCGGTGGCCTTGATCGCCTTGACGAAGTCTTCGTTGTCCCAGGCATTGATCTGGCCCGGACGCTGAATGAACGGCGCATCCGGGAACTGCTCACGCAATTCAGGCACGATCGGGCCGTTCGGGCCGGCGTCGAAACTGGTGGTCAGAATGGTCGGCAGCTTGAAGAACTTGGCGATGTCGCCCAGCGCCAGCACGTTGTTCTTGAATTCGTTCGGGGTGAAATCCTGGACCAGCGAAATCAGGCCGGTCTGGTGATCGACCAGCAGCACAACCGCATCATCTTTGTTCAGACGTGTGTAAGGAACGCTCATGGGAAAACTCCTGGATGGACGGATGGATGAAGCGTGAGGCGCCGACCGGATGGCCGACGCTTCAGGGGAAATCAGAAGGCGAAGCAGGAACAGCCAAACGCGCCCCAGAAACCGGCGAAGTCGCTGACCGGCGCGTTCGACATTCGCGCCTTTTCATGGCTGTGGGTGTGCACGGCGCACGGACCGCTGCATTGGTGAACCTGCGCCTGCAACGGCGAATTCGGCCGCCAGTGGCCCGGAACCTTCACCACCGGCGACCAGTCCGGCAGCACCGGAATCGAACGCGGGCCGAGGTCTTCGAAGTCGCCAGCGGCGTAGACAATCTTGCCGCCGACCACGGTCATGACCGACTCGATCCACTTGATCGCTTCTTCTTCGACATGGAAGAAGTCCGCGCTCAGCGCCGCCAGATCCGCCAGTTGCCCGACCTTGATCTGGCCTTTCTTGCCCTGCTCCGAGGAGAACCAGGCGCTGCCGTGGGTGAACAGTTCCAGCGCGGTGGTGCGCGGCAGACCTTCTTCATACAGCGCCAGACCGCCGACGGTACGACCGCTGACCATCCAGTACAGCGAGGTCCACGGGTTGTAGCTCGAAACCCGCGTCGCATCGGTGCCCGCACCGACCGGAACACCTTCGGCGAGCATGCGTTTGATCGGCGGAGTCGCTTCGGCGGCTTGCTTGCCGTAGCGGTCGACAAAGTACTCGCCCTGGAACGCCATGCGATCCTGAATCGCGATGCCGCCGCCCAACGCTTTCACGCGCTCGATGTTTTGCGGGGTGATGGTTTCAGCGTGGTCGAAAAACCAAGGCAAACCGTTGAACGGAATGTCGCGGTTGACCTTCTCGAACACGTCGAGCATGCGGCTGATCGATTCGTTGTAAGTGGCGTGCAAACGGAACGGCCAGCGCTGTTCGACCAAATGGCGCACCACCGGCTCCAGCTCTTCTTCCATGGTTTGCGGCAGATCGGGACGCGGCTCGAGGAAGTCTTCAAAGTCCGCCGCCGAGAACACCAGCATCTCGCCGGCGCCGTTGTGGCGCAGGTAGTCGTCGCCCTGATGCAACTTGACGCTGCCGGTCCAGTTCTGAAAGTCGCTCAGTTCTTCTTTCGGCTTTTGGGTGAACAGGTTGTAGGCGATGCGCACGGTCAACTGGTCGTCTTTGGCCAGCTGCTCGATCACCTGATAATCGTCCGGGTAGTTCTGGAAACCACCGCCGGCATCGATTGCACTGGTCAGGCCAAGGCGATTGAGTTCGCGCATGAACTGGCGGGTCGAGTTGACCTGATATTCCAGCGGCAGCTTCGGCCCTTTGGCCAGCGTCGAGTACAGGATCATTGCGTTCGGCCGTGCGACCAGCATGCCGGTCGGGTTGCCGTTGCTGTCGCGGACGATCTCGCCACCCGGCGGATTCGGCGTGTCGCGGGTGTAACCGGCCACACGCAGGGCGGCGCGGTTGAGCAAGGCGCGGTCATACAAGTGCAGGATGAACACCGGGGTGTCCGGCGCGGCCTGGTTGATTTCTTCCAGGGTCGGCATGCGTTTTTCGGCGAACTGGAACTCGTTCCAGCCCCCGACCACACGCACCCATTGCGGCGTCGGTGTGCGGTCGGCCTGATCCTTGAGCATGCGCAACGCATCGGCCAGCGACGGCACGCCTTCCCAACGCAGTTCGAGGTTGTAGTTCAAACCGCCACGGATCAGGTGCAGGTGCGAGTCGTTGAGGCCAGGGATGACGCAGCGGCCGTGCATATCGACCACTTGCGTGTTCGGCCCGCGCAGGGCCATGGCCTGGTTGTCGTTGCCGACGACGACGAAGCGGCCGTCGGTGATGGCCACGGCACTGGCCAGTGGTTTGGTGCGGTCTACGGTATGAAACTGGCCATTGAATAAAATCAGATCGGCGCTCATCGCAGTTCCTCAAGCAAAGTGAAAAGGAGCAAACCCCGCGCGCTCAGCGCGGCGAGGTTTCTTGGGAATCGAGGTGTTCATGGGCCTGGCTGGCTTCGAGCCACGGCGTAAACAAACGGGTGACCGGCGGCATCACCACGTACACCACCGACAGGACGATGGTCAGGGTGATCAGGAATGTGGCGACCACGTAGTTGGAAAGAATCGGATGCAGCGCCAGCAGCGGCCCCCAGATCAGCGGCACGAGCAAGGTGTGCGGCAGAATCACCAGCAGCGTGACCACGGCCTGCTTCCAGCGCGGCGGCGGCGAAGCGGCATCGGCCAGTGGGGTAAACCAGAATTCATTGACCGGCGCGACTTCGGTCTGATCGCCATCAGCCAGCATTGGCGCGGCTTCGGCGACCAGCGCCTGACGCTGCGGCGATTCCAGCCAGCCTTGCATCGCTTCGGTGGAACTGAAGCGCAGCACGCAGGTGTAAAAGTCGAGACGGCCGCGCTTGCCGCGCACCACATCAACGCCCAGATGCCCTTCGCGTTGCCCCGCAACACGGACGATATTGCGCAGCCAGGCCTCGTATGCCGACTCGAAACCGGCCTTGACCCGGTGTTTGATGATCAACGTGACCGTCTCATCGGCCCCCGGTACTTGTGGATTGAGGACTTCAGGCATAACGCAACACTCCGGGCAAACGAACAGAAATCGCCAGCCGTCCCGGCCCGGCGATCAACACAGTGGTAAACAGGATCAACAGCAACCAGCCGAACTGCCCCTCGGCCACACTCCATTGCGGATGCACGACCAGCAGCGCCACCAGCAGCACAAAGAGAATAGGCACGCAGGCCAATCGCGCCAGTAATCCGGCGACGATCAGTAACGGACAGACGACTTCGGCGAAGATCGCCAGGATCAACGTGAGGTGGGCACCGAGGTGGAACGGGTCTTCGATCAGTTGCAGCTGTGCGGTGAAGTCCAGCAGCTTGGGCAAGCCGTGAACCCACAGCAGAAACAGCCCGCCGCTGGCCCGCAGGAACAGCAGACCGAGGTCGCGCGCCCGTTCATTCTGTTGCGAAGTGTTCATGACCTCACGCCCTTGAATTCTTATCGAACGCAATGATGCCGAGGCCGGGAGGGGAAAACTTGAATGTACGTGCTCTCTTTAAAGTGAAAGCCTCAACCGGTACAGGCGCTGCCGAAAGCTGCAGCAACGCCTGTATCGTCAGCGGTCTGATGGCTAAACGAGGTAATAGGAAAGCTGGCGGAACAGTTGATCCTGAACCGCATCACTATTCCCTCCGCCCCCCGCGAGTCCGGCGGTCACCACTCTGCCGTCAGCCGTCAGGAAGGCGAATGCCTGGGCGTTACCGGTAATCGCCCTGACGCTTGTCAATTGACTGGCAACTGAACGGACATCGCCCCCCCAAACCGGATTGCCGAAAGCATCGGCTGTGCCGTCGGCATACAACACCGCATAGGCACCATTGGTACTGGCGATCTGCATGATGTCGTCCCGCCGCGCCACGGTGTCCGGAACCCTGCCGCCTTGGTCCTGATCGCCCCATGTATCGATCCTGTTGCTGTCCAGGCGTAACGCAAAACCATAGCCGCCGCCAATGAGTTCGATGACGTTGGTGTAGGCGGAAATTCGCGACGGCACCAGGCCACCTGCGGCCGGATTACCCCACGCGGCAACTCGCCCGCTGGACAGCCGCACCGCGAACGAAGACCCGGAGCTGGTCACTTCGACAATATTGGTGAGTCGGGCAATGTCGGCGGGCACCTCCCCTCCAGAACGCCCCTCCCCCCAACCCATTACCGTGCCATTGGCTCTGAGCGCCACGCAGGCGTTGTGGTTGCAGGTGACTGCGACGATGTCGCGCAGCGCGGCGATCTCTGCGGGCAAGGCGCCACCAAAACGCGCATCGCCCCAGGCGACAATTTGCCCACTGGCGAGCAACGCCACGAATGCCGAGACCGTCGCAAAAACGCTGACGACAGTGCTGAGCCGCGCGATGGCCGCCGGTACTGCCCCGCCAAAGCGGGCGTCGCCCCATGCCTGCACTTGACCGTTGGCGCGAATGACCGCGAAGCCATAGCCGCCGGGTGTGACGTTGATGACGTCGGTCAAGCGCGAAACTTCGGCGGACACCACACCACCGAAACCGGCGTCTCCCCAGCCGACGACAGAACCATTAGCGCGCAATGCCGCAATAGCCCGTGCACCACCGAACACCTCAGTGATATCGCGCAGTGCAGCAATGGCAGGCGGCAGAATTCCCCCGTAGCCGCGATCGCCCCATGCCACCAGACTGTCGGAATCCCTCAGGGCGACAAGCACCCCATGTACTTCGCGAGGCGTAGCGGGATCACCCCACCCGTTGCCGAAGATATTGGCACGTTGCAACACCACCTGATATCCAGCGCTGCCAACCCGAAGCAAACGTCGGGGTTGGACATCATCGAAACGCTGACCTCGAAACTGCCGGCTATCGCCTTCGTACTGCCACACTGTTTCCATCGGCTGGAGACTGACCGGATCAAGCGCCGACAGAATCCGCGAACTGCCTTTATTCGACCAGTACCTGACCGTGGTCCCGCGTGAGCCAATGACCAGAGGCACAACGAGACTCGGTGCTTCACTGATGAAAACCGACAACGATGGCGATTCGAATATCCGGCCATTGCGCAGTAACAAGAAATGAAGCTTGACCGGTTTACCGCTGTTCGCTGCGATGAAGGCCAGATCCAGAGAAAAGTTGGCCCGGCTGTTGGCGTTCAGAGGCTTCGCTTCAAACACTGGCGATCCTGCGCCGGGAGCGCCTTCGACAATCAGCTGAACCGTATCGCCCGGCTGAAACCCAAGAACTTCAACCTGCCCGTTCGCCCCTTGAAGGTTGGCAGGATCCGTTGGATCGAGCACGCCGTTGACAGACTTCTGCAATCGCGGCGGTTGCAGCTCCGGCAAGCCTTCGCCCACCACCCGTGCCGTAGCGGTGCTGGAAATGCCGAGCAGCACACCGTTACGCAATACCTGATAAAACCCACTTACCGCATCACCGGAAATCACTTGGTCATTGGCCACTTGCAAGATGACGGGCTTGAGCTGTCCGAAATCGTCGGCTTCGATTTTGCCGTCAACCACTACGTCCGGCTGACCTGCGACCTGGGAGCGATAGGTTGCCCGAATGATGTCGTCTGAGCGCAGACGGATGTCGACGGTGCGTACAATCAACAGCAGCGGGTTTTTACCGAGTTTCTCCCGGTCAATGATTTCCGAGACATCGCCGCTGTCCGCCTGGCTCTCCCGAAAGATCAGGGGCGCGAACCGGGTACCCTCCAGATTTTCGTCGACGATCTGCGAAGCCGACCAGAGCGCATCGGGATCGACGGTGTTACCAAGTTGATCGGTGACGGTAAAAGCGAACTCCAATGTCTGGTCCGGCCGCTTGGCGCTGTCGAGAAAGGCCCGGGTCACGGGGAAACAAACGGTGATGGGAACGGCCGATCCCGGATTGGGCGGCGGTAGCGCCTCAGTCGGCTTGACGGTGTAATTTAGAAGGCTAGCGTTGCACTTCAAGGTAATCACGTCGTAAGCCCGGCAATACGGATAACTGACGCAAACCTGAGCACTGGTAAAGTCCGCTCCAACGCCCTTGAGAATGGCATCGGGCAACACCAAGTGCAGTTCGCTATGGCCTTCGACTGTGGGCTGGGTGTCCTTGAGTCCTGGGCGAATCTTGTTGTACAGCGCGGTCAGATTCGGCGAGGTGGCGATGTTCTGACTACCGCGCACGATATTGAAGAACACCCGATTGACCAGGTCGAAAGACAGCCGTCCATTCGGAATGCGCAGAAAAATGACTGCATTGACGTCAGAGATGATTTGACTGTCCAGCAATGCCGACTCACCCTCGCGAAACAGTTGAATGACGTCCCCTGGATTTATCGATCCACTGGCAATCGGGTCAACGCGGACCGTTGCCCCGAGCCCGTCGGCGACCTGATCGGATATTTTCAACGGTATGCCAACGTCTGCGCCCACCACCGAGTGGTCGGCCTCAGGGATGTCGGGTGGAAAAAGTGCCAACACGCTGGTGTCGCTGGATCGGGACGTACTCATGTGCCAGGTTCCTGTGCAGTGAGGTATGGACAGGTCCTAGCAGATCGCGAATCAGGGCATTGCGCACCTGACAGTTCTGACAGTTGTGTGCCAATTCAAGACGAACGGTATCGTCTGGAAAGACAAATCTCCCCGGCTCATCACACAGTAGAACGGACAGGTTTCGAATTGGCTAAGGCACAGCCCGAATGGTGTACTCACGCGTTTGAAAGATCGCTGCCGTATCGAGGTTCGCAACCTGATCCAGATTGACCCTGAAGCGAATGACCAGCTTGCTGCCTTCCTTCAGCAGTCGCAGATAGCTGGCCGAGACCACAGGCCTGATGCTGCCATTGGTAACCCAGGCTCGATGCACCAAGTTCGTCGTCCCTACCCACATCTGCAGGTTGTGCGTCCCGGTGTCTCTCTGTCCTTCCAGATCAAGCCAGATACGTTGATTCACAGAAATGTGCGGCCAGACACCAAACAACAGATTTGCGCCGGATTGAACGTCTTTCAGATCGAGAATATCGCTGCCGTTGGCCTGAGTGATCAGTGGCGCCGTGAGTCGATCGCGGGCAATCGGCAAAACGTTGAGGCGCAGAGGTTGCGAAGTCACCGGGGCAGAAGCGCCTCGGGTATAGGTGAAGGTCACCTCCATTATTTTTCCGATGCTGAATGCCACCAGCGATACCGGCAAATTGATCTTCAAAGGTCTTGTAGTGCCCGCGGCAATCGGCGTGGAGGTATGTGAACCCACAGCGGGGGTACCGTCAGCGGCCTTCACCGTGACAGAAACCATATCGGTGGGTTGCTGGTCGTAATCCAGCACTGCAGTCAGGGAAGCGGTGGCATTCAGCGGGTCGAGATTGACGCTATCGGCAGACTCCTGAATGGACAGCTCACCACGTTGAACCTGCTTGACGGTGATCGTCCATAGGTCGGAGATCTCTCCATCGCCATACAAAGCCTGCGCCTTGAACGGGTGCGGACCGACACTCAGAGGAGACAAGGGAAGCTGCCAAATACCGGAATCGGCGCGAACCATGCCCTTGGAGTCACTCCCGTCAAAAACCTCCACTTGTTCGCCGGCCGTCGCGCTGCCGCTGATTGTTACGCCGGTATCGGTCGTCTCGCCGCCATTGGCAATGTCTTGGCCGGCGGCATCTTTAACCGAGAGGATGGCGGGTTTTCCCGGAGTGGGAGGCGCATTGGTTTTGACAATGTAGTGGCGCGGTGCGAAGCGGATTGCATCAGCCTCGACCAGATTACCATCGAACGAAACACTGAACTCGACCGTCAGCACACTACCATCCTTGAGTCCCTTAAGCGGATCAGCGGGGAAGTTTTGCCTGAAAAAGCCAAAGCGGAAGAAGTCCAGGTCGACCATGTTGTCGGGAGCAAACCAGTAACGTTGTTCAAATACGCTGCCGTTGGCGTTGGTGCCTTTGAGCCAGGCCCAGAAAAAAAGACCTCGCCTGATCAGCAGCCACGCATTGATTCTCAACGCAAACAGGCTCAGTTCGTGCACAAACAGCAGCTGTCCCTCACCGGCGTGTTCTGCCTGCTCAATAAAGGGCCTGGGCAGATCACTCTGTGCCAACGGCAACACGTACAGAATCAGCGGTTGAGACGTGACTGGCGCGGCGTTGCCGCGAATGATGTCGTAGGTCAGCGTGACCGTCCTGCTTTGGTTGATAGACACCAACGAAGACAAAAACTTCTGCTCTACCGGGCGTCTGTCGCCCACTTCCGAAAAGCCCGAGGTGTATGAGCCCTCGGCGGGAGTACCCGGTGCGCCCTGCCATTTGACACTGATTCTGTCGGTGGACTCGAGGACAGCTTCCACGACGATCGTCAGCGAAAACCTGGCATGCGCCGGATTCAAGAGGGCGGGAGCCGAGCTCTCCCGAACGAAAGGTGGTGGCAAGTCGTGAGTGGTGATCGTGGCCAATGGACGGTTCATCATTCACTCCTTGCATGATTGATATGGCCCCAAAGGACACCACCTCATCACACATTGGAATGTGCATTGGCGCTACTGTCAGAAGTTACAGGTCAAGGCATGTTCCCGACGAACGGCCCAGGTTGATCCAGGGACTATGTACAGCCTCATTTCTGCTCGATATCCAGCGCAGCCGACATGAACTGACTGATCCGCGATCTGAGCCATTTCTCCGCCGGATCATTGTCATGCACCCCGCTCCACGCCATCGACAACTGCGCCGCATCGATCGGGAACGGCGGGTCTTCGGCGCGCAACGCACAACCCTCGACCAAAGCGCAGGCGGCGTAATCCGGCACGGTGGCGATCATCTCGGTGCCGGCAAGCAAGGCACGCAAGCCACTGAATTGCGGCACTCCCAGCACAACGCGGCGCGAGCGGCCGACCTTGGCCAGGTCGACGTCGATATTGCCGCTCAAATCACCGGAGAACGACACCATCGCATGCGGGCGCTGGCAGTATTCGTCGAGGGTCAGCGGCCCCGGACGATCATCACCACGGAGGACTTTGCAGGGAATGTCGCGCAGCTTCTTGCGCTTGGCGTTGGCCGGCAGATCGGTGGTGTAGCTGACGCCAACGGAAATTTCGCCGGACGCCAGCAATGCCGGCATCAACAGGTAATTGGCGCGACGGACGACCACGACAATGCCCGGCGCTTCCTCCTGAAGCTGGCGCAGCAATGGCGGAAACAGGCCGAATTCAGCGTCATCCGACAAGCCGATGCGAAACACCTCACAGCTGGTTGTCGGGTCGAATTCCTTGGCCCGGCTGACCGCACCGGAAATCACGTCCATCGCCGGCTGCAGCTCCTTGAGGATGGTCAGCGCACGTGCTGTCGGCTCCATGCCGCGACCGTTGCGCAGCAGCAACGGATCATCGAACAGATCACGCAAACGCCCGAGCGCCGCACTGACCGCCGGCTGGCCCATGAACAGTTTTTCGGCGACGCGGGTCAGGTTCTTCTCGAACATCAGTGCTTCGAAGATCACCAGCAGGTTCATGTCGACGCGGCGCAGATCGTTACGGTTCATGGGCACGGATTCCTTATAGCCAACCAGACGCAAGTGCTGCGCACTTTACGCGATCCGCGGCCCTGTGAACGTGGAGCCTGAGCGAAATTAACAACGATTAACTCGTCACTGGCCACGCCCCGTCCAACAATGAGTGCCTCTGCGCAGCGTTGATTTTTGACCTGTGGGAGCGCGCTGCCCGCGCCTTCCCCACCGACACGGACCTTGGCCATGGCTTATTTGCAGCAAACCGTCGCCCTCGCCCCTGCCTGCGAACCGCGCAAAAGCGCCATTGGTGGACTCAGTCCACAACGCGAACGACAGGTCAAACAACTGATTCTCGAACGCCTGGGCGAAAGCCTTGAGGTGACCGAACTGGCCCGCGCCTGTTCGCTGTCACGCAGCCATTTCTCCCGCGCCTTCAAGTGCAGCACCGGGGTATCGCCGCAAGACTGGATCCGTACCCAGCGCATCGCCCGCGCCAAGCTGCTGATCCAGCACACCGACCTGAGCCTGACGCAGATCAGTCTGGAATGCGGCTTCTGTGATCAGGCGCATTTCTGCCATATGTTCACCCGCAGCGAAGGCATCAACCCGTTTGCCTGGCGCTGTCAGGCCATGCGTGAACCGAAGACCCGCCGTCCACAACCTGCCCTGTTTTGACGTTCGCTTCTGCGCCAGCCGTTGCGCTGACGCCAAAACCTGAGGATTATGCCGGGACACCCCGGATCAGAAGGCCTGCGCGCGCGCCCGGCCCTGATTCGTCTTGTCCGCCGCATCACCGCAGGAGCGAGCTGTTGAGTCTTTCCCCGAATCAGGCCATCGGTTTCGGCCCCTATCGGATTGATCCTGTTCAACGCTTGGTGCTCGAAGGCGACCAACCCTTGCGCTTGGGCCGCCGGGCGATGGACATTCTGTTGACGTTGCTCGCGCATGCCGGAGAGGTACTGAGCAAGCAGCAGTTGATGGCGGCGGTGTGGCCGGACAGTGTGGTCGAAGACATCAACCTGCGTGTGCACATGGCGGCGCTGCGCAAAGCCCTTGGCGATGGGCAGGCCGGCCAGCGCTACATCATTACCGTGGCCCAGCGCGGCTACAGTTTCGTCGCACCGATTCTTTCGCAATCCATTGAGCCACGCTCAGCCGACAACACCACCCGGCACAACCTGCCGCTGCGCCGCACGCGAATGATCGGGCGCCAGGCGCTGGTCGACAGCCTGATGACGCACCTGCCACGCCAGCGTTGTATCACCCTCGTCGGTCCCGGCGGGATCGGCAAAACCACCGTCGCCCTGCGCGTCGCCGAGCAACTGATAGAGCGGTATCGTGACGGCGTTCGACTGGTGGATCTGGCGCCGCTCAACGATCCTCGACTGATCTGCTCGCACGTGGCCGCCCTGCTCGATCTGACACTGAACGAGAGTGATCCGCTGGCGTGTCTGGTCGATGGTTTGAGTCAACGCCAGATGCTGCTGGTGCTCGACAACTGCGAACATTTGATTGATGCCGTTGCCACACTCAGCGAGAGCGTGATGCGCGGGGCGCCGAAGGTGCACATTCTCGCCACCAGCCGTGAGAGCCTGCGGGCAGAAGGCGAATATGTGCAGCGTCTGGATTCCCTCGATTATCCATTGATGGCGACCGTGCTGGATCACCAGCAAACGCTCGCGTTCTCAGCCCCGCAACTGTTCGTCGAACGCGCCACGGCGGCGCAGGAAAACTTCGTATTAGGCGATGCCCAGTTGCCCTTGGTGATTGAAATCTGCCATCGGCTGGACGGTATTCCCCTGGCGCTGGAATTGGCCGCGGCGCAGGTCGCCGAATTGGGATTGGCGGGATTGCTGAGCCAGTTGCAGGGGCGTCTGCCGCCCTTGGCACCGGGTAATCAGAGCAGCCTGGAGCGCCATCTGACCCTGCGCGCCACGCTGGACTGGAGCTTCAATTTGCTCAACCGCTGTGAGCAGACTGGCCTGCGTCGCTTGAGCGTGTTTCGTGGCGGTTTCACTCTGGAATCTGCGGCGGCAGTGATCGTTGGCCCGCAGATCGAACCCGGTGCGGTGTTTGCCTCGATCACGCAGTTGGTCGCCAAATCACTGCTCAGTGTCGAGGTCGGTGATGAAGAGGTCTTCTACCGTCTGCTCGACACCACCCGCCGCTATGCCCTGGAAAAACTCGAACAGGCTGCCGAACTGACTGAAACCCGTGAACGCCATGCCGAACGTTGTCTGGCGTTGATGCATCTGGCGCAGGCGGACTGGGAAAACACCCCGACCACATTGTGGATCGAACGCTACGCCCGAGGCCTGGAAGATTTGCGCGCAGCACTGGGCTGGTGTTTGAACGATGAAGGACCGGACGATCTGGGGATTCGCCTGACGGCAGCGTCGGCGCCGCTCTGGCAGGAGCTGTCGCTGCTCAAGGAGTACGGTGGCTACGTGCGCCAGGCGTTGAATCTGCTTGAAGGTATTCAGCCACCCTGCCCGCACCTGAACATTGCGCTGCAACTGGCCCTCGGTAGCGCTTGCTATCACACGTGGGGCGGCACGCCGGAAACCATCGCCGCGTTCGTCAAGGCTGACACACTGGCGCAGGAGCATGGCGATGTCGCCGCACAGTTGCGTGCGGTGTCCGGGCACATGGCGGTCAACCTCAGTTGCGGGCATTACCGCAAGGCTCTGGTACAGAGCGAACAGTTCGACCGGCTCGGCACTCACGGTGATCCGTTGTTGTCCCTGAGCACACACCGGTTGCGGGTGCTGGCGTTGCATTACGCTGGCGACCAGCCGCAGGCCCGGGAGCACGCCGAACAGGTGATCGAGCGCATGGCCCACAGCGGCCACCTCAATCGGTTCACCCACGGCTTTGGCGTGCAATATGACCAGAGCGTTGCCTCGCTGACGGTGCTGGCGCGGGTGCTGTGGCTGCAAGGCTTCCCCGAGCAAGCCTGGAAAACCGCGCGGCAGGCGCTGGACATCGCCGTGCAGATCAACCACGGCACGTCGATCTGTTACACCCTGGCCTTGGCCACGTGCCTGATCGCTCATTACAACGGTGACCAGCAGAACGCCCGCGCACTGTTGCAGTTGCTGCTCGAACAATCGCAGAAGCATTCGGTACTGCTGTTCCATACGTGGGCGCGGCATTACGCGCAGGTGATCGATGCCGAAAACGCTGCGCCGGTGCAGGCACAAGACAGTGGCTTGATCCGGGAAATCATGGTCACGCTGGATGACCGGTTTGTCGACGAGGCGCTGGTCGAACGAGCGCGCAGCGGCGAAGCGGGTTGGAGCACGGCGGAGATTTTGCGGGCGCGGGCGGATCGGCTGTTGGCTGCGGATCGGCACAGTCTGCCAGCACCCCATCGCTGGCAAGCCAGCTCCCACAGGTTTGCGGGGTGTTCTGAAGATTTGGATTCAACTGCAAATCATTGTGGGAGCTGGCTTGCCAGCGATGACGTCAGTTCAGCTAGCGATAACCTTGAGACAGCAGAGGAAATCCTCCTCCAAGCCCTGTCCGTCGCCCGCTCCCAAGGCGCACGGGCCTGGGAGTTGCGCAGTGCCACCTCACTGGCGCAACTGTGGCAGCGGCAACACCGCTATCGCGAAGCGCTGGAACTGCTGACGCCGATCTATCAACGCTTCACCGAAGGCTACGCCACCCCGGACTTGCACAAAGTGCGCAGCCTGCTGGATGAATTAAACCGCCAACTGAATCTCTGAAGCGCGGCTTTTGTAGCGCGCATGGCGCTGCTCGATGTCGGCCCGCTGTGCCTGTGAAAGCCATTGCTCGCGGGCGTAACTGCGCGTGGTGTTGAGCATCCGGTAGCGCGCTATTCCACTGCCCCGCTCGACACAGAGCAACGACTTGGCGACCAGTTGCGCAACCACGGCCACCAGCACCTGCGCCGGCAGATTCGTACAGGTGACAACGACCAATGCGTCATCCAGCGTGAAGGCTTTCGGGAACACCGACAGCCGTTGCAAGGCCAATTGCTCGGCGTCGTTCAGGCCTTGATATCCCCAGTCCAGCGCAGCCTTGAGCGTTCGATGACGCGGCACGGCGGTGCGCCGACCATGACTGAGTAACTGCAGGCAATTGCCCAGTTGCGCCTGCAGCCCGACCAGTGCCAGCGCATCGATCTGCGTCACCGCCAGTTCAATTGCCAAAGGCAATCCATCGAGTCGACGGCAGATAGCGCAGACCGCTTTGAGATCCTGTTCACGCAGCATGAATCCCTGCTGACGGGTGCGCGCACGGCTGACGAACAACTGCACCGCCGAGTAACTCATCGCCTCCTCGACACTGATCAATTCGGACGATTTGGGCACCGTGAGCGGCCGCAACGGCTGCAGCGTTTCCAGGTTGACCCGCAACGCCTCGCGGCTGGTTGCCAGCACCGACAGGCGCGGTGCGGCGTCGAGCAAGTGTTGCACCAGCGCCTGACAGCGTTCACGCATGTGCTCGCAGTTATCCAGCACCAACAAGGCATGGCGCTGCGTGAGTGTGGCGAAGTCGGTTTCAAGCCTGTCGAGCACGGCATCGAGCAGTGGCGTGCTGTTGTCGAACGACGCCAGGTCGACCCGCCATACGCCATCGCAAAAATGCTCCAGCAACAGTTCTGCGACGCGCAGCGCCACGGTGGTTTTGCCCACGCCCGCCGCGCCCGTGATTGTCATCATCCGGCACAGTGGCAGTTGCCGCACCAGGCTGCCGACCAGCGCATCACGACCAGTGACCGGTGTCAGTCGGGCGGGCAGGTTGTGTTGCGGCGCTTGCAAGTGCTCGAAAACCAATTGCGCCGTGCTGTCGTAATGCACCGGCGCAATGAAGCTGTAACCGCATTGCGGGACATTGACGATGTAGCGCTGACCGTTCTCGCCGTCGCGCAATGCGCGGCGCAGCGCAGCGATGTGCACACGCAAGTTGATCTCTTCGACCACCGACGTCGGCCAGACCAGAGCGATCAACTGCTCTTTGCTGACCACTCGCCCGGCGCGTTCGACCAGTACTTGCAGAATGTCCAGCGCGCGACCGCCCATGCGCAATTGCCGATCCCCGTCGAGGATCAGCCGCTGGCGCAAATGAAACGCGTAAGGGCCGAAACGCAGCACCGACGCCGGGTTCAAATCGTAATGGCTGTTCATGCCAAGTATCTTGGCAGCCTCAGGTGACGGTACAACCACCACGCAGGGCGCAGCACGGACATCCGGGTGCGCCAGACGGACAGAACCGCTCTAGCTGAACTGTTCGCGGTACTGTGCGGGGGTCAGACCGAGCTTTTCGGCGAACAGCGAGCGCATATGCCGCACGCTGCCAAAGCCACTTTTATAGGCCACGGTTTTCAGCGGCAGATCACTGGTTTCGAGCAAGTTTCGCGCACAATCGATGCGCGCACTTTGCAGGAACTCCATCGGGGTCATGTTGACGTCACGGGCGAACACTCGTGCGAAGTGACGCGCGCTCATGTTCGCCAGACTCGCCATGCGCTCGACGGTGAACGCTTCGTCGAGGTGTTCCAGAACATGGTTCTGCACCCGCGTAACGGGCGTTTCCTGCGGGGCCACGGCAGCCATCAACGGGCTGAACTGCGCCTGACCGCCCTGACGTTTCATCACCACCAGCAGCACTTTGGCCACGTCCTGGGCGAGTTTTTTGCCGTGGTCCCGGGTAATCACGGCCAGTGCCAGGTCAATCCCGGCGGTGACCCCGCCGGACGTGATCAGATTACGATCCTCGACAAAAATCTGATCGGTCGCGACGCTAGCCTTGGGGAAACCTTTGATCAAACGCTCGGTGTAATTCCAGTGGGTGGTGACGCGATAGCCGTCAAGCAATCCGGCATGCCCCAGCACAAACGCACCGGTGCAGATCGAGCCATAACAGGCGGCACGCTGCACCGCGCCTGGCAACCAGGCGCACAACCCCGCAAATCTTTCGTTGTAGGCGCCGGGGCCGCCCGGCACCAGCAGCAAGTCATAGTGATCACTGGCGTCATCAATGTGCCGATCGGCCTGCACCCGTACGCCATTGGAGGCGCGCAATGGCCCGTGCTCGGTGCCAAGGGTAATCAGTTGATAGTGCGACTCGGCTTGCAAGTAACGGTTGGCCACCGAAAACACTTCCATCGGCCCGGCCATGTCGAGCAGAAGAAAGTCTGGAAACAGCACCATTGCCACGGTTTTCATGGGAACCATCACTGTGATCAAAAAAAGATAAACGTGTCAGACAGGCCGAACATTATGGCCAAGTGCGACGATACCGGGGCAAGAAATTCCGTGAACGGCGCCGCAAAACTGTCAACCTGATCAGGACAGTCTTTCAATTTCCATCTACTTATTGTGCAGAGAGGTAAACAGTAACCTTCTCCTCACTCGGACGAATTCACGTCCCGCAAGGAGATTTCATCATGCTGACCCTTCGCAAAGCCTCCGATCGTGGCCTCGCCAATCATGGCTGGTTGAAGTCGTTCCACACCTTTTCTTTCGCCAGCTACCGCGACCCGCGTGAGCAGGGTTTCTCCGACCTGCTGGTGATCAACGATGATCGCGTGGCGGCCGGCAAAGGTTTTGGCCAGCACCCGCATCGCGACATGGAGATCTTTTCCTACGTGCTCGAAGGGGCGCTGGAACACAAGGATACTTTGGGCACCGGTTCCGTCATCCGCCCTGGCGACGTGCAACTGATGAGCGCCGGCAGCGGCGTGGCGCACAGCGAGTTCAACCACTCGGCGAGCAAGCCTGTGCATTTCCTGCAAATCTGGATCGTGCCGGAAGTCAGCGGCGCCAAACCGCGCTATCAACAGGAGCATTTCAGCGCGCAGAAAAAACGCGGTCGTCTGCAACTGATCATCTCGCCGGAAGGCAGTCACGGATCGCTGAAAGTTCGTCAGGATGCACGGGTTTACGCAGGGCTGTTCGACGGCCAGGAAAGCGCCACCCTGGAACTGCCGGCCAACCGCTACGCCTACGTGCATGTGGCACGCGGTAGTGTCGAACTGAACGGCGTGCAATTGCGCGAAGGTGACGGCGTGCGGGTTCGTGAAGAACAGGCACTGACCTTGAGCAATGGCGTGGATGCCGAAGTGCTGGTGTTTGACTTGCGGCCCCAGGAGTTGCCGCAGATGCCATGAGGCAGTTTATTAACGCCCACAAAAAACGGCCTTCACTGAAGGCCGTTTTTTTATTGCGCCGATTCAGGCAATGAAAACTCGAAGGGATTGGGTACGCTGAACTCCTTGCCCGCCTGAATCGCTGCCAGTGTCGTTTGCATCGCGACATACATGTTGGCCTGGTTGGCATAGTAGGCACCGACAACGATCGCCACGATGCCAACCAACTGCACGGCAGTGGCCGCCCAGACATTAGCCTTTACCGTAGCGCCTTGCCTGACAGATTCCTCTGTCCTCCTGGCAATTTCTCGCATTTCCATCGAAAGCAAATCGTAGCGTTTATCTCGTTCGAGTTGACACTTGTCCCGCTCAGCCTGAGCGACGAGAAACGCATCGATTCTTGCCGACACTTCACGCACCCGGGTATCGATTTTTGTCGACAGTTCATTCACCCGAGTATCGATTTTTGTCGACACCTCGCTGATGCGGGCATCCATCCGTGCCTCGATGGTCTCGATCCTGGCATTGAACTCTTCGCGTCTGATGTCATTCATGGCTTGGCTATTCCGACTTTCGCTCGACGTGTCACACACTGGATTTTGAAGCACTTCCCTGACGTTCAATTCGACACCTTTCGGGTTACCGAGACCTTCCGTGGCCATTGACGTCAACGATAGAGCTCTCCCCGCAGACTCACAAGCCAGCGGATTCTGACCCGGACGTAGGCCGTTTCGTCAGGCCTTGTAGCTCTGCCAAAACCGCCCTGGAACCTATTCGTTCTCCAGTGCAAACGCCTCGACTATCTGCTCGATCACCGCCCGCACCCGCGCGGTATGACGCAGATCCGCATGGGTCACCAGCCACACCTCATAGGGCTCTGGCCGGGTACGCTCTGGCCAGACTCTGACCAGACCGTCGCGCTCGCCCATGTAGACCGGGATTTCTCCAACGCCCAGGCCTGCTGCAATCGAGCGGCGTACCAGCAGACTTGAACTGAGACTGGCGACGATCCGCCCGCGATTCATCGGTTCAGAGACCAGGGTCAGGTCCTTTTTATTCGCCAGATACGGTTGATAGACCACCAGATCATGGCCTTCAAATGCCGTGCCCGGCTCCGGTGCGCCCTTGCTATCGACATATGCCTGAGCTGCGAAAAGTCCTACGGGCCAACGGGCAATTCGCCGGGCGATCAAATCCGGGTTGTCCGGTCGCGTATTGCGCACCGCGATATCCGCCTCGCGCTTGGCCAGACTGAGAATTTGCGTAGAGGCGTCGAGTTGCACCTGCACCTGGGGATGCAGTTCATGCAGGCGGGCCATGGCCGGTATCAGGAAATCGATGGCCAGCGAATCGGTGGTACTGACCCGCACACTGCCTGTCAGTCGATCATCGAGCCCCTGGATCTGCCGCTCCAGTTCCAGTGCTGAATGCTCCATTTTCTCGACATTCTTCAGCGCCGCCTCGCCTACCGCCGTCAAGGCGTAGCCGTCGGAGGTACGCAGGAACAACGTCGCGCCAAGGGACTTTTCCAGTGCGCTGAGGCGCCGCCCGACCGTCGCCTGATCCACATTCAGAACACGCGCGGCCCCGCGCAATGTCGACGCGCGGCAAACCGCGAGAAACACCCGAGCATCATCCCAATTCACCCTGCCTCCCCTTGATGCAATTTCGCATCACAACAATGGAAATTCGCTGCATAAACGCAGCAACGATAGCCGATATGCTGGGCGCCATAAACCTTCTTCGGAAACGTCAATATCATGCGCACTCAAACTTCCGGCGCTCTCTGGCTGCCGATCTTCGCTGGGCTCTGCGCCAGCCTGGTCAGCATTGGACTGGCACGCTTTGCCTACACACCGCTGATTCCCGCGCTGATTCAGGCGCAATGGTTTTCTGCCAACGATGTGGTGTATCTCGGCGCAGCCAATCTGATTGGCTACTTGATCGGCGCCCTGCTCGGCCGCCCGATGGCGCGTCATCTCGGCAATAAAAACGCCCTGCGCCTGATGATGCTGGTGGTCACGGCGGCATTCTTCGCCTGTGCGTTCCCATTGTCAGTGAGCTGGTTTTTCGGCTGGCGCTTGCTGTCGGGCATCGCCGGGGGCGCAATCATGGTGCTGGTCGCGGCGACGGTTCTGCCACATGTTCCACCGGCTCGCAAGGGCTTGGCCAGTGGCGCGATATTCCTCGGCATCGGCCTCGGCATTGCCGGCTCGGGGACGATTGTGCCGCCACTGCTGAACCTCGGTTTGCAAGCCACATGGCTGGGGCTCGGTGCCATCGCGCTGTTGCTGACAGCGGTGAGCTGGTTTGGCTGGCCCGCTGATCTGCCGGCGCCGATTGTTGCGCAAAACACCGTGATTGCACCGACACCTGCCGGCGTTTATGTATTGTTCGCGCAGTACGCCTTTATGGCCGCGGGACTGGTGCCAGCCATGGTCTTTCTGGTGGATTACGTGGCCCGCGGCCTCGGTGCCGGCGCGCACGTCGGCGCGCTGGTGTGGGTGATGTACGGTTTGGGCGCGATTGTCGGCCCGGTGAGTTATGGTTTTCTGGCCGACAAGCTCGGCGCGCGGTTGAGCATTCGCCTGGTGCTGGTGATTCAGGCGATTACCCTCGGGCTGTTGGCGGTTTCCCAATCATTCCTGGCGTTGGCGTTGCTCGCGGTGATTCTCGGCTCGTTCCCGCCGGGCATCGTGCCGCTGGCCTTGGCGCGGGTGCACGAACTGGTGCCGGAGCACGCTCGCCAGCAAATCGCCTGGAGCCGCGCTACGGTGTCGTTTGCCACTTTCCAGGCGCTGGCCGGGTTTGCCTATTCGGCGCTGTTCAACGCCAATGGCGGCCACCACGCGATGCTGTTCATGATTGCCTGCGGTGCGATTGGCGTGGCGTTGCTGTTGGAACAGGCCATGAACGTTTGGGCCCGCATAACCCAACGCGGGAGCGAGCCTGTTCGCGAAAGCGCTTTATCTGACAACCCTGCACTGACTGTCCCGGCGCCTTCGCGAGCAACCTCGCTCCCACAGGGTTATCGGGATTGACCTGAATTTATCGAGGGATGCACGACTCCCATCTACACGCACTTTTATCAGGAGGAAGCACTATGTCCTTACCCCACGAAATGACCCGCATCGAAATCACCGAACCCGGTGGCCCCGACGTCTTGCAAGCCAAACGCGTGCCGCTCCCGGACGTCGCCGAAGGTGAAGTGTTGATCCGCGTGCACGCCGCCGGGATCAATCGCCCGGATGCACTGCAACGCGCCGGTAAATACCCGATGAAACCGGGCATGAACCCGATCCCCGGCCTGGAAGTTGCCGGGGTGGTTGTGGCCCTTGGCGCCGGCGTCGGCCCGTTCGCCGTCGGTGACCGCGTCTGCGCGCTGACCAATGGTGGCGGCTACGCCGAGTACGCCGCTGTGCCGGCCGGGCAAACGCTGCCGATTCCCGAGGGGCTCGACTGGGTGCAAGCCGCCGCGATCCCGGAGACGTTTTTCACCGTGTGGGCCAATCTGTTCGGTCTCGGTGGCGCCAGCAAAGGTCAGCGCGCGTTGATCCATGGTGGCACCAGCGGCATCGGCACCACCGCCCTGATGCTCTGCCGCGAATTCGGTATCGAAGCCTTCGCCACCGCTGGCAGCCCTGAGAAATGCGCGGCGATCAGCACGCTCGGTGGCCAGCCGATCAACTATCGCGAAGTAGAGTTCGCCAAAGTGATCGCCGAGAAAACCGCTGGTCAGGGCGTGAATGTGATTCTCGACATCATGGGCGGTTCCTACCTCAACGATAACGTCAGTGCCCTGGCGATGGACGGCCGGCTGGTGATGCTCGGTTTCCTCGGCGGCGCGAAGGCCAACGACTTTGATCTGTTGGCGATGATGGCCAAACGTGCGGTGATTACCGGCTCGCTGCTGCGCGCGCGCAATGCTGCGGAAAAAGCGGCGATTGCCAGTGAACTGCGCAAGCACGTGTGGCCAGCGCTGGCCGCCGGACGCTGCCCGCCACTCATCGACAAGGTCTATCCGCTCGCCGACGCCGCCCAGGCCCACGCGCACATGGAGGCCGGTGACCATATCGGCAAGATCGTGCTGCAGGTCTGCTGAGTTGTTGCAGCATTTTGTAATCGTTGCGCAGGTACGGTGGTCGAAAATGTCACGCCGCAGGCCAAGGCATCTGGTAAAAAGCGTTCTTTGTCCGACCTTTGGTGAAACGTTTAGTGTTCCTCGCCTTCATGACCCGTCTGCGTCGCCGCCGCCTGGCGTTCGCCTGCATGGCTGCGCTGATTATCGGCGTGCCGACGAGTTGTGCCGTGCTCGAACACACCGAGCGCACGCTGCTGTTTCGCATTGAACCGGGCACGGCCGGCTGGTATCGCGGCCTGCCCGGCAGCGTTCAGGAGCTCGATCTGCAACCGAAGAGTTTCAAGGCCGGACAAAACATCCATGCCTGGTGGTGGCCGGCGGAAAAACCCAATGCCCCGGCCATCCTGTATCTGCATGGCGTACGCTGGAATCTCACCGGACAGCTGTTCCGCATCGAACAACTGCGCGCGGCGGGCTATTCGGTGCTGGCCATCGACTACCGTGGCTTCGGCCAGAGCAAGGGTGATCTGCCATCCGAAAGCAGCGTTTACGAAGATGCGCGGGTGGCGTGGGAACGCTTCAAGCTGCTGCAACCTGATCCCAGCAAACGGCTGATCTATGGCCACTCACTCGGCGGCGCTGTCGCGATCGATCTGGCTGCAGAACTCGGCAAGGATGCTGCGCGTAAAAACGTCCCACTGCCGGTGCGGGGGCTGGTGATCGAGTCGACCTTCACATCCCTGGCCGATGTTGCGGCCGCCGTGGCCAATACGTCCTTGCCGGTGCGCTGGTTGCTGTCGCAAAAATTCGATTCGATCGACAAAATCGCCGACATCCATATGCCTTTGCTGGTGGTGCATGGTCTGGCTGATGCGTTCGTGCCGCCGCGCTTCAGCGAACAGTTGTTCAACGCCGCCCGGCAACCCAAACGCCTGTTGCTGGTGCCGGGCGCCACGCACAACAACAGCATGGCCCTCGGCGGGCAGAATTACCGCAAGGCGCTCGACAGCTTGATGCAGAGCAAAACCGCCCCTCGGGTGGCCGGGCCTGCGAGCGTGCGCAGCTCGCGGGACACCTAGCGGTACCCGCGCGCCTGCAAATCGAACAGTTGCGCGTAATGCCCGGCAGTGGCAATCAGCTCATCGTGGCCACCCTGCTCGAGAATCCGCCCTTGTTGCAGCACGATGATGTGATCGGCATTGCGCACACTGGAAAAACGGTGGGAGATCAGCAAGGTCATGCGCCCTTCGCTGTGCTGGCTGAAATGCTCGAACACCGCCGCTTCCGCCGCCGGGTCGAGAGCCGAAGTCGGTTCATCGAGGATCAGAAGGTCTGCATCACGGCGCATGTACGCGCGGGACAAGGCAATCTTCTGCCACTGCCCTCCGGACAATTCCTGGCCACCGGCAAACCAGCGTCCCAATTGCGTGGCGTAACCCTTGTCGAGCCCTTCGATAAAAGGTGCCGCCATGCCTTGGGTAGCAGCCTCCTGCCACCGCTGCTGGTCGTTGAACGCGAGGGTATCGCCGACGCCGATGTTTTCGCCGACAGTGAACTGGTAGCGGATGTAATCCTGAAAAATCACGCCAATGCGCCGACGTAACGCGGTTTCCTGCCATTCCTGCAAATCGCTGCCGTCGAGCAGAATGCGCCCTTGATCGGGGCGGTAAAGCCGGGTCAGCAGCTTGATCAGCGTAGTCTTGCCAGAACCGTTTTCCCCGACCAACGCCATGCTCTGGCCTGGCAACAGTTGCAGGTCAATGTTTTCCAATGCCGGCCGACTGGCTCCGGGATAACGGAAACCGACGTTTTCGAAACGCAAGCCATCACCCGGGCAGACGCCGACCGTCAGGTGACCGGTATCGACCTGCACCGGTTCGGCCAGGTATTCATAAAGACTGGTCAGGTAGAGGCCGTCTTCGTAGAGACCGCTGATCGCACTCAGACTGCTGCTCACCGCGCTTTGGCCTTGCTTGAACAGCACCAGATACATGGTCATCTGGCCGAGACTGATCTGGCCATGCACGGCATCGGTCACCACCCAGGCGTAGGCCAGGTAAAACGCTGCGGTTCCGAGCAGGCCAAGGCCGAAACCCCAACCATCACGCCGCAACGTCAGGCGTCGATCTTCGGCATACAGCCTGGCGAACGTGTCGCGGTAGCGTTGCAGCAACAACGGGGCAAAGCCGAACAGCTTGACCTCTTTGATATAGGTCTCGTGAGATAACAAGGTTTCGATGTAGCTCTGCTGCCGGCTCTCCGGCGCTCGGCGGGTGAACAGGCGAAAGGCGTCACCGGAAAAATGCGCCTCGGCAAAAAATACCGGCAATGCACCGACCACCAGCAACACCAGCGCCCACGGCGAAAAATGCACCAACAGCACACCGAAGCTGATCAGCATGATCAGGTTCTGAGTCAAGCCCAGCGACTTCATGACCAGCGCCAGTGGCCGGGTCGAAGCCTCGCGACGCACACGCACCAGTTTGTCGTAAAACTCGGAGTTCTCGAACTGCACCAGTGACAGGGTCTGCGCTTTCTGCAAAATCAGCGTATTGACCTTCTGTCCCAGTTGCACCCGCAACAGCGACTGCTGCACCGAGAGCGCCCGCTGGGTGCCGGATAACAGCGCCAACACCCCGGCTTCCAACAACACATAACGCAACACGGGCCACAGCGGCGCACTGCCCTGTTGCGCGTGCAACTGCATCGCCGCAACCACGGCATCGACGATCCGCTGCCCCAACCATGCGGCCAGTGCCGGCAGCAGCCCGGCAACCAGCGTTGCCAGTACCAGCCCGAGAAACAAGCCTCGCGATGTCCCCCAGACCAGCCGCATGGCCCGCTGCGCCTGATCGAACAAGGACGTGATACGCGTTAGATCAGGCATGCGGTAATGGACTCTGCAGGTGATAAAGATGGCTCATGGTACTCCAGCGCCAACACTGAATTTCACACGACAAGGGTTCCTCGCTGGTGTTTCAACGCTGCGCCAGTTCGTGCCTGACGCACTGCTCATAGTAAGTCTGCTTGACCGCCGCAGGCTTGAGCTTTGAAGTGCTGTTGTAGGTCTGCTCGGTGATGCCCATCGCCGTCATGCGCATCCATGGCTGCTGAAACCTGCGCACCTGCAACTGCTTGCGCGCGCCATACAGGGAGATGCCCGACAGCTTGGATTGCTGTGCGCCGGCGGCGATATCGGAACCCCAGATGCAGGCAAACCGGTGACTCTTGCTTAACTCTTTTGCCTGGACGCCCGAGGCAAGAACAGCCAGGGAAAGCGTTGCAACGGTTATGACAATCGTCCGCATATAGCCAACCTAACCTTTTGAAAAAAGGCGATTTTGCCGATGAAGATGCGCCTCGGGGGCCAGCAATTTGCCGCTTTTCAGTGGTTTTTTTACTGGCCGAATGCCTCAGCTGTCCTACACCGCCGCCGGCCGGCGAGATAACGCGCGAGGGGGAACGATCAAGGGGCGTCGTCTGCCGGTAACCAGCCGGCAAACGCGCCAGGCGACGATCAGTCGTTTGTCAGCTTGCCAGTGCGAAATGGCACCCGTCCCGCCACCTTCGCCTGCCAGATCCCGGGTTCGGTATAGCGCCCGCGATCAATCGCGAACAATACACCACTGGTCCCCGCGTACACGGTGGTCAGACGATCCTGCAACGGATCAACCACTTCAAACAAGGCATCGCCCTTTTCCACCCATTCGCCGGCGCGGCGCAGAAAGCTCACCACGCCGTGGTGCGGCGCGAACAGGTATTCGGTGCCTTCGAACGGCATGCCTTCGCAGCATTCGCTCGGCGCCGCCGGCCATTCTCCGCTGATGAAACCCTGCTCGGCGAGAAAACCGAGAATAGCCTCGCAATTGGCCTGAGCCTGATCGACCCGGGTGTCGCCCATGCTTCCCAGCTCCAGCGTGGTGGCGAGGTTCGCTGGCGGAATCGCCGCAGCGGGGAAGGCTTGCGCCAGACGCAGCCAAGGCGTCGAACAGGATTCATCGAACGAGCTGCCGCCGGAATCCTCACACAGCAACGCCACGCCAGCCTGCAGACGGGCCGCCAGAGATTGCCACTGCGGCCAATGTTGCGGCAGCGCATAAAGATGGATCGCAGCGTCGAAATCACAATGCAGATCGAGGGTGATATCGGCGTCGCAGGCGTGGCGCAGCAGCAGTCGATGCAGGGCTTCCAGTTGCGAGGCGGGAGCCGGCAGTTGATCGAACACCTGACCCATGGCCTGGCGAATCAGGACGACATTGGTCTCGGCATCGGCACCCAACTGCGCGCCGATCAAAGCGGCGACCGGCGCACTGAGTTCGACGAACGCGCGGTTGAAGTTCTTGCCGCTGCCCATTTCGAAACGGCCCATGTGATTGCCTTGCAGATGCTGGTCCATGCCGATCGGGTTGGCCACCGGCACCAGCTCGATCACACCGTGCAGGCGGCCCTGCTGTTCGAGGTCGTTAAGGCGTTGCTTGAGTTCCCATGCGGTGCGCATGCCTGGCAGCTCATCGGCGTGCAGGCTGGCCTGGATATACACCTTGCGGTCGCCGGCGCCGTAACGGAACACGCTGAGAGCGCGTTCGCTGCCCAAATGGCTCCAGGGTAGAACATGGTCGATACGTTGCATGAGAAAACTCCGCTATCTCTGTAGGAGCTGCCGCAGGCTCCTGCGTTGGAAGGTGTGGGGCAGGATAAATCATGGGCATAAAAAAAGTGGCCTCCGCCTACACGGGGCCACTTTTTGACGGCGTATTAATGGCCGTACACGTCAAAGTCGAAGTACTTGTCCTGCACTTGCTTGTACTTGCCGTTCGCGCGGATTTCAGTGATGGCCTGGTTGAATTGCTCGGCCAGCGCGGTATCGCCCTTGCGCACCGCGATGCCGGCGCCGCCACCGAAGTATTTGGCGTCCTCGTAGGTCGGGCCGACGAATTCAAAACCTTTGCCAGCTTCGGTTTTCAGGAAACCGTCGCTGAGGTTGACCGAGTCGGCCAGCATCGCATCGATACGCCCGGAAACCATGTCGAGGTTGGCTTCCTGCTGCGAGCCGTAACGCACCAGGTCGATCCCGGCCGGAACCAGCACTTCAGTGGCGTAACGGTCGTGAGTACTGGCGCGCAGCACACCGACTTTCTTGCCCTTGAGCTCGGTCAGCGGGTCTTTCACGCCCGAGCCTGCCTTCATCACGAAACGCGCCGGGGTGTGGTAGTACTTGATGGTGAAATCAACGTTCTTCTTGCGATCGTCGGTGATGGTCATCGAGGACAGGATCGCGTCGATTTTCTTCACTTTCAGCGCCGGGATCAGACCGTCGAATTCCTGCTCGACCCAAGTACATTTGACTTTCATCTGCTCACACAGCGCATCGCCGATATCGACGTCGAAACCGGTCAGTTTGCCGTCAGGGGTTTTCATCGAGAATGGCGGATAACCGGCTTCGATACCGATGCGGATCGGCTTGGCGTCTTCGGCCACAGCGGTCAGAGACAACATCGACAGTGCCAGGGCACCGAACATCACTAGCTTTTTCATTTATAACTCCTGTGTGCGGAGGCTTTTATTGGCAGCTTCGATTCAGCGTTCGGTCATGGCCTTTTAACGGCAAATACCGAAGTGGCCGGCAGTCTATGGCGGCGCGCACAGGGTAAATTGTGTTTAAGCGACAAATACTTACAAAAATTCGGCGCGACCATTGACCGGGGTCAACGGCTGCTCTGTCGTGGTGCAAAGGCTGTAGGACAAGCCCTATGCGGGGGCTTGCGAAGGCTGCGATCAAGTGTTTTTTTTGAAAACAACGGCAAAAGATCGCAGCCTGCGGCAGCTCCTACAGGTGATCAGCAGGCGCAGTTGATGGGGGTGTTTGCAGTTTTTGGCACGTTGAGTTCGAAGCCTTCATCCAGCCAACCGGTAATGCCGCCGATCATCTCTTTGACTGGATAACCCAGCGCCGCCAGTTTCACCGCAGCCTTGTTGGCGCCGTTGCAGTGCGGGCCCGCGCAATAGACCACGAACAGCGCGCTCTTCGGGTAGCTGGCTAAACCTTCTGCCGTCAGCAACCGTCCGGGAATATTGATCGCGCCCGGTACATGGCCGCGTTCAAACGCCAGTGGTCCGCGCACGTCCACCAACACAAAATCGACCTCGCCGGCCTGCTGGCTGCCGAACACGTCGGAACAATCGGTTTCGAAGGTCAGACGATTGCTGAAATGCATCAGTGCAATCGCCGAAGGGGCGGCAGGAATTTCGCGAACCAGGCTCGGCATGGGGTGTTGCTCCTACGTATCGATGGGAATGAACAGACTTTATCGAGACGACGCGAATCGCTACAGTGGCGCACAAGACACTCATCGGGAGTTTTCCGCCAAATGCCTGCCTCTCCAGGACTGGTTGCGATTCTGGCCTACGACGGCCTCTGCACGTTCGAGTTCGGCATTGCCGTGGAGATCTTCGGTCTGGCTCGGCCGGAGTTCGAATTCCCGTGGTACGAACACGTGATTGCCGCGGTCGATCAAGGCCCGATGCGCGCCATGGGTGGCATTCAAGTACTGGCCGATGGCGGCCTGGAACTGCTCGCCACCGCACGCACCATCATCATTCCAGGTTGGCGCGACCGCAATGCCGAGGTGCCGCAAGCGTTGCTCGATGCTCTGCGCCAGGCTCACGGCCGGGGTGCGCGACTGTTGTCGATCTGTTCCGGGGTGTTTGTGCTGGCCGCCAGCGGTCTGCTCGACGGCCATGCGGCAACCACGCATTGGCGCTACGCGGCGGAACTGGCACAAGGCTTCCCGATGATTGCTGTTGACGCCGATGTGCTTTACGTCGACTCGGGACAGCTGATCACGTCGGCGGGCAGTGCCGCCGGAATCGATGCCTGCCTGCACCTGGTGGCCCGTGACTTTGGCACTCAGGTTGCCAATACGGTGGCGCGGCGGCTGGTGATGTCGCCGCAGCGCACCGGCGGTCAGGCGCAATTCATTCCGACGCCGGTCAGCCCGACGCCGCGCAACGATTTGTCACGGGTCATGCAATGGGCGCGCGAACGCCTGCATGAACCACTGGAGGTGCGCGAACTGGCCAGCGAAGCGGCGATGAGCGAGCGGACGTTCTTGCGGCGTTTCACCGAAGCCTGCGGGCAGTCGCCCAAGGCGTGGCTACAGCATGAACGACTGGCGCGGGCGCGGGAGTTGCTGGAGAGCACGACGGACAACACCGAACAGGTTGCGCAGCGTTGCGGGTATCGCTCGGTGGAGAGTTTTCGGGTGGCGTTTCGCGGCGTGGTGGGCGTGCCGCCGTCGGTGTATCGGGAGCGGTTCGGGCGTGGGGCCCTTGTCAGGTCTTGAGGTGATCTGGTGGGCCTCATCACCGGCAAGCCAGCGATGAGGCCAGCGAAAATCTAGGACTTGCGCAACAGATAGGTATCCATGATCCAGCCATGCTCCGCCCGTGCAGCCTTGCGCACCCGCTCGATCTCATCGGCGACATCGCCAAGTTTGCCGCTGATCAGGATCTCATCCGCCGTGCCCAGATACGCGCCCCAGTAAATCGCAGTTTGCGGGTCGGCCACGTGGTGGTAGGAATCCTCGGCATCAAGCATCACCACCAGGCTGTCGGCATCACTCACCTGCCCCGCCGCCAGACGCCGGCCCGTGGTGATCTCGACGGAGCGGCCAATACTGTTCAACGGCACTTTATGCCGCGCCGCCAGCGCCTGAACGCTGGTGATGCCGGGGATGACCTCAAACTCGAACTGACAACGACCCGAATCCAGAATCGCCTGAAGGATACGCAGGGTGCTGTCGTACAGCGCCGGGTCGCCCCACACCAGAAAACCGCCGCACTGGCCGTCAGACAATTCTTCATTGATCAGCCGCTCGAAGGTCGCTTGCTTGGCGCCGTTCAGTTCATCGACGCTCGCGTTGTAGTCGACATCGCCGCGCTCGCGCTCCGGGCTCGCGGCTTCGGCGAAACGGTAGGCGGGATCGCTGATGTAGCGTTCACAGATCTCGCGGCGCAGATCGATCAGTTTGTCCTTGCTCTGGCCTTTATCCAGCAGAAAGAACACATCGACCCGATTCAGCGCTTTGACCGCCTGCATCGTGATGTAGTCCGGATTACCGGCACCGATGCCGATCACCAGCAGTTGTTTCATTAGCATGCTCCTTCGATGTCGATGCCCGGCAAGCGTAGCCGCCAGATCCCGTTGAAGCGCAACTCGATGACTGACAGCGGTTCGACGTCGATTGCATTGAACGCCGCGCCTTGCATCACCTGCATCAGCACGGCACGCACGATGTACGGGTGGGTGATCGCCACCACATGCCCCGGCGTCGTTTGCAAACTTTGCAGCCATGCCGCGACTCGCGTGGCCAGATCCGTCACTGATTCGCCGCCGGGGGGCGCTGCATGCGGATCTGTCAGCCACGCTTGCAAAGCCTGCGCTTGCGTCGTTTGCAGGTCCTTGATTGATCGCCCGTGCCAATTTCCCCAGTCGCAATCGCGCAATGCCTCGTCAACCCGAGCATCCGCCCCGAACCAGGCGGCTGTCTGCCGGGTGCGCAGTTCGGGACCGCAGAGCAAACGTCGCGCCGCATTGAAGCGAGCAGCCATTGAGCCAGGCGTCAGAGCAACATCTTCAACGGGCTCGTTCGTAGGAAAACACGCCAATTTCTGTGCGACGGTTCGTGCGTGGCAAATCAGTGTCAAGCGGGTGGTCTGCACGATGGGCTCACTCTGCCGAGGATCAGAAACATCAACGGCGTAGAGCCGGATTGAAGGCAATTGTGCCGTAAACCAACGGTTGCCGGGGGGATCGATACGTTTCCGGGCGAACTCTGGATGTTAGAAAAGCGGCGATATCTGACATAGCTATGGGCAATGGACTACAACACCTGTCGACTTCCGTGTAGCCCTTATGACGCGGGCATCCTGCGCCATTTTGGAGCCTTTTAAACACGACGAAAAATTCGCTAGACATGTAGCGTGAGTTACATAAATACTGTTTTAACGGATTATGAAGCGAATTCGACACCCCCCATCCAGCAGGAGCCCGGATGCCCCCTCTCAGAGACCTGATCACCGATCCCGGCCTGGAACTCACGCCATCGGAGCGCAAAGTCGTTCGCGCCTTGCTCGATCAGTATCCGCGCAATGGTCTTGGACCGATGGCGCGCCTGGCCGAGCATGCCGGCGTCAGCGATCCGACCATTGTGCGTCTGGTGAAAAAACTCGGTTTCGGCGGTTATGCCGAATTCCAGGACGCCCTGCTCAGCGACATGGACCATCGCCTGCGCTCGCCGCGCACGCTGTTGCAACCGCGCGCGCAGCAAAACAAAGACGACGCCTGGGCTCATTACCTCGCTGACAGCCATCGCCTGCTGGTCGACACGCAATCGCTGACCCAGCCCGAAGACGTGCGAATCCTCACCGACTGGCTGCTCGATGCCCGACATCAGGTGTACTGCTTCGGTGGCCGCTTCAGCAGCCTGATGGCGACTTACCTGCTCAATCATTTGCGTCTGCTGCGCCCCGGCTGCTTTGCCCTGGAAGACAATGCACTGTTGCCCGACCGCCTGTTCGATCTGCAGCGCCAGGACGTCGTTCTGGTATTCGATTACCGCCGCTATCAGACCCAGGCACTGCGTGTCGCCACAGCGGCAAAAAACAACAATGCCCGCGTGGTCCTGTTCACCGACATCTATGCCTCACCACTGCGCGAAATGGCCGACCTGATCATTAGCGCTCCGGTCGAATCGGCCTCGCCGTTCGACACCATGGTCCCGGCGCTGGCACAGGTCGAAGCGCTGATTGCCTGCCTGACCCTGCGCAGCCCGGATCTGGCCGATCGCCTCGAGGGCATCGATGCCCTGCGCAACGACTTCGCCACTCACCTGCTGGAGGAAAAATAAGGATGTTCAGCCTTCCCCACCGCTCGCCGCGGGACTTGCCGTTTGTCACCGACCACACTGCATTGCTGTTGGTGGACATGCAGCGCGCCTGGCTCGAACCGCAGTTCGATCCGCACCTCAGTGAGCCGGACGCCGAGTATTTCCTCAACCGCGCACGTACGCAGGTGGTGCCCAACCAGCAACGGTTGCTCAGCGCCTTTCGCGAGGCCAGGCAAAATGTGCTGCACACTCTGATCGAAAGCCTGACGGCCGACGGTCGCGATCGCTCGCTGGACCATAAACTTTCGGACATGCACCTGCCCAAGGGCAGTCCGCAGGCACAAGTGATCGGCGAACTGACCCCGGGCGACAACGAAATCGTCTTGCCGAAAACCTCGTCCGGCGTGTTCAACTCGACCGCCATCGACTACGTGCTGCGCAACCTTCAAACCCGTCACCTGATCATCGCCGGTATCGTCACCGACCAGTGCGTCGACATGGCCGTGCGCGACGCTGCCGATCGTGGTTATCTGGTGACTCTGGTCGAAGACGCCTGTGCCACTTACAGCGCCGAACGTCATCACGCTTGCCTCAATGCGATCAAGGGTTATTGCTGGATCACCGACACCAATACCGTGCTCGGCCGTTTGCGGGAGATGCAGCCGTGACTTCGCGCCTGGCGGCTGTGCCGATGACCACCATCGTCACCACTGACCTGATCGGTATCACTCGGGGGCGCTCGTTTCCCACCGATGAGCTTGAGCATTATCAGGCGGCCGGTTGTGGCTGGGTGCCGGCCAACAGCGCGTTGACCCCGCAAGACATCATTGCCTCGACCAATCCGTGGGGCGCTTATGGCGATCTGCGCCTGATTCCGGATCTGGCCAGCCGCGTCACCGTCGCCAACGGTCCGGATGCCGACGCACCGGCGCTGGACTTCATCCACGGTGATATTCGTGAAACCGATGGCCGGCCGTGGGGCGCCTGTCCACGCACGCTGCTGCGCGATGAAGTCGAACGCTATCGCGACGAACTGGGTTTACAGGTCAACGCCGCGTTCGAACACGAATTCAACCTGCACGCAGGTGTTGCCGAGCACCTGGCGTTTTCGCTGCAGGCTCAGCGCCAAGGCGCAGCGTTCGGCGGCTGGTTGCTCAGCGCTCTGCGCGCCGGCGGTGTCGAACCGGAAATGTTCCTCCCCGAATACGGCAAGCACCAATACGAAATCACCTGCCGGCCGACCCTCGGCGTAGCCGCTGCCGACCGTGCGGTCAACGTGCGCGAAATCACCCGCGAGATCGCCCGACAGATGGGGCTCGAACTCAGTTTCGCGCCGAAGACCGCCGCCGATGCCGTGTGCAACGGCGTGCACTTGCACGTCAGCCTGCTCGATCCGGGCGGGCAGCCGATGCTTTACGACGCTGGCACCAGCAATGGCCTGTCGAGCCTCGGCCAGCACTGGGCCGCCGGAGTCCTCCATTACTTGCCGGCGCTGTGCGCGTTCACTGCGCCAACGCCAGTGTCGTACGAGCGCTTGCAGCCGCACCACTGGAGCGCGTCTTACGCGTGCCTGGGTCAACAGAACCGTGAGGCGGCGCTGCGCATCTGCCCGACGGTGACCCTGGGCGGCAAATCGGTGGCGACGCAGTTCAACCTTGAGTTCCGCGCCATGGATGCCACGGCCTCGCCGCATCTGGCCATGGCCGCACTGCTGATCGCCGGACGCCTAGGCATCGAACAGCGCCTGGCTCTTAACGCCATCACCGATGAAGTTCCCGATTCACTCAACGACGAGCAACGCAAGGCTCGGGGCATTGTCGCCCTGCCCGCCTCGCTGGCCCAGGCACTGGATTGCCTGCGCAACAGTGGCGCCTTCAACGAATGCCTGCCCAAGCCGTTGCTCGATACCTATCACGCCCTTAAAACCGAGGAACTGGCGCTGACGGAACAGCTCTCGCCCGCTGACCTGTGTGAGCACTATGCACGCCTGTACTGAATCCGCCGAGCTTGGGTTGTACACCCGACCGGTCTACCACCTGAGCCGCGAGGATTCGACGAATCCGTTGATTCTCGTGTGCGAACACGCCAGTCGCTACATCCCCGAAGCCCTCGACAATCTGGGCCTTGATGATACCGCCGCTGGTGAACACATCGCCTGGGACATCGGCGCGCTGCAACTGGCCGAACAGTTGGCGGAAAAACTCGGCGCAACATTGTTGAGCGCCAATTATTCGCGACTGCTGATCGACCTGAACCGCCCACGGCATGCGCCCGACAGCATTCCGGCGCAGAGCGAGATCTATCAGATACCGGGCAACCGCGAGCTGGATGAAGCCACTCGCGAGTACCGCCGTCAGACGCTGTTCAAGCCGTTCCATGCGCGCTTGCAGACTCTGATCGACGAACGCCTCGCCAAAGGTCAAGCGGTGCGCGTAGTAGGGATTCACAGTTTCACCCCGGTGTATTACGGCCAGCCGCGAACACTGGAGATCGGCGTGCTGTTCGGTCAGGCGAAGGCGTACGCGCAACGGCTGCTCAACGGTCTCGGCGAACATTCGTTGCAAGTGGCCGGCAATCAGCCGTACAAGATCGACCCGTTGGGCGACATGACGGTACCGGTGCACGGCGACGCCCGAGGCCTGGACTCGGTGCTGGTGGAGGTACGCAACGATTTGCTGCGTAGCCCGCAAGCGGTATCGCTCTGGGCCGGATACCTTGCGCCATTGCTGTAATCACTGCCGTATCGAATGCTGACGCTGTAAACGATGGACCGACATAACAACTAAAACAACCGATTGGCTGACAAGGAGTTGCGCTTCATGGAAATTGAAGAATTCGGCTACAAGCAAGAGTTGAAACGTAGCCTGACGCTCACCGATCTGGTGGTGTACGGGATGATCTTCATGATCCCCATCGCCCCGTTCGGTGTGTATGGCTACGTCAATGCCGAGGCACCGGGAATGGTGCCGCTGGCGTACATCATTGGCATGATGGCAATGCTGTTTACCGCGTTGAGCTACGGCAGCATGGCCCGCGCCTTTCCGATTGCCGGCTCGGTGTATTCCTACGCACAGCGCGGCCTGAATCAACACGTCGGTTTCATCGCCGGCTGGCTGATGCTGCTCGATTACCTGCTGATTCCGCCGTTGCTTTATGTGTACGCAGCCATGGCGCTCAACCATTTGTATCCGGACATTCCGAAGGTCGGCTTCATTCTGGCGTTCCTGGTCAGCGCCACGTTCGTCAACCTGCGCGGCATCACCTTCACCGCACGGATGAACATCATCTTCCTGCTCGCGCAACTGGTGGTACTGGGGATCTTCCTGTTCTATGCATGGAACGCGCTGCACAACGGCGGGGGTAACGGCGGGGGTAACGGCGAGCTGACCCTGGCGCCGCTGTATCACCCGGAAACGTTCAACTTCGCCCTGCTGATGCAAGCGGTGTCGATTGCGGTGCTGTCGTTCCTCGGTTTCGATGCGATCTCGACGCTCGCTGAAGAAATCAAGGGTGATCCGGGCAAGAGCATCGGCAAAGCGGCGTTGATCACTCTGGTAGTGATGGGCGTGATTTTCGTTGCACAAACCTGGATTGCCACCGATCTGGCAGCCGGTATGGGCTTCAAATCCGCCGATACCGCGTTTTATGAAATTGCCGAAATCGCCGCTGGTAGCTGGCTGGCCACCCTGACCGCTGTCGCCACCGCTCTGGCCTGGGGTGTGGCCGTGGCGATCACTTCGCAAGCTGCGGTGTCGCGCCTGCTGTTCGGCATGGCCCGCGACGGCAAACTGCCGAAAGTGCTGGCCAGGGTGCACCCGAAACACAACACGCCATATCTGAGCATTTATCTGGTGGCGGTGCTGTCACTGGTGATCTGCTACCTGTTCATCAACTCGGTCGACACCCTGACCTCGCTGGTCAACTTCGGCGCACTCAGCGGTTTCATGCTGCTGCACCTGACCGTGATCAACTACTACTGGCGTCGGCAAAAGTCCGGTCAGGTTGTGCGTCACCTGATCTGCCCGGTGATCGGCTTCATCATCGTTGCGGCCATCATGTACAACATGGGCGTCGATGCGCAGAAACTCGGCCTGATCTGGATCGTTCTGGGCCTGGTGTACCTGTTCTTTCTCAACAAGCTCGGCGCCAGTACCGCGTTGCCTGACCCGAGCAATGGCTGACAAGAAAAAGAGCGGCGTCTGACAACAAATCAGGCGACCGCCGATTTAACGCGTGGAAACCGACAGTGATAGTCAGGTTCGTGAGTTCGCCGAACCCTTTGATACAGGAGTGCATCCATGCTGGTCTTACGCCCAGTCGAGCCAACCGACCTGCCGCAATTGCAACAACTGGCCCGCGACAGCATGGTCGGAGTGACCTCGCTGCCGGATGACAGCGAGCGCCTGTGCGACAAAATCGCCGCGTCCTGCGCCTCGTTCGACAGCGCGGCACGGACGCAGGGGCCGGAAAACTATTTTTTCGTGCTGCAAGATTGCAACACCCAGCGTCTGGTCGGTTGCTCGGAAATTCTTGCCAAGGCAGGTTTTAAAGAGCCGTTCTACAGCCTGCGCAATCGCCATTTCACCAGTGCCTCGCGCGAGCTGAACATCGAACACGGTGTGCCGGCATTGTCGCTGTGCCATGACCTCAACGACCATACGCTGCTGCGCGGCTTTCACATCGACAAAGCGCTGGTCCGCACGCCGTTCTCGGAATTGCTTTCGCGGGCGCGCCTGTTGTTCATTGCCGCCCATGCGCCCTGTTTTGCCGAAGCGGTGATTACCGAAATCGTCGGGTACAGCGATGAACACGGCCATTCACCTTTCTGGGATGCGCTGGGCAAGCACTTCTTCGACCTGCCGTACGTTGAGGCCGAGCGCCTGTGCGGGTTGCAGAGCCGCTCATTCCTCGCCGAACTGATGCCGCAATACCCGATTTACGTACCGATGCTGCCGCAGGCGGCGCAGGAGTGTATCGGGCGCATTCACCCGGATGGACAAGAGGCGTTCGACATCCTTGAGCGCGAAGGTTTTGAAACCAACAGCTACATCGACCTGTTCGATGCTGGCCCGACCCTGTATGCGCGCACCGCGAATATCCGTTCGATTGCCCGCAGCCAGACGGCCCCGGTGCAGCAGTTGCCAGAAATCGATGCGCGTGGCCGCTATCTGTTGAGCAACGACGCGTGGCGTGGCTACCGGGCCATCGTTGCCGAACTGGATTACCAACCCGATCAACCGCTGTCCCTCACTCCTGCAATGTGTGCGGCGCTGAACGTAACCGATGGCAGCCAGATACGGCTGATTGCCCTTTGAACCGCGCCCGGTTCCGCAGCCAACGAGCGTGCCCGAACAGGCGCGCAGAAGGAGTTACAGCATGATTGTTCGCCCGGTCAACGTCAGCGACCTGCCTGCATTGATGACACTGGTTCAACAAGCCGGCCCGGGATTCACCACCCTGCCGGCCAACGAAGATCGCCTGGCCCACCGCGTGCGCTGGGCGCAACGAGCGTTCGCCGAGCAAGTGGAGCGCGCCGATGCCGATTATCTGTTCGTCCTCGAAGACGACGATACGCGCGTGGTTGGCGTCAGCGCGTTGGCCGGCGCGGTTGGCTTGCGCGAACCCTGGTACAACTATCGGGTCGGACTGACGGTGAGTTCGGCGCCGGATCTGGGTATTCAACGGCAGATCCCGACGTTGTTCCTCAATAACGAACTGACCGGGCAATCGGAACTGTGCTCATTGTTCTTGCGCCACGATCAACGCACCGGCAGCAACGGCCGTCTGCTGTCACTCGGGCGCTTGCTGTTCGCCGCCGAGTTCCCGCACCTGTTTGGCGAGAAGATGATCGCCGAACTGCGTGGCAGTGCCGATGAAAAAGGTTGTTCGCCATTTTGGGACAGCCTCGGTCGGCACTTTTTCCAGATGGACTTCAGCCATGCCGATCATCTGTCAGGGCTGGGCAACAAGGCGTTCATCGCCGAATTGATGCCGCGTCAGCCCCTCTACACCTGCCTGCTCACCGCACAGGCACAGGCCGCCATCGGGCAGGCGCATCCGAATACCGAGCCGGCACTGAAAATCCTTCAGGCCGAAGGCTTTGCCCACAAAGGTTATATCGACATTTTTGATGGCGGCCCGGTCATTGAAGCGCCGCTGCGCAACATCCGTACCGTGCGTGACAGCCTCGAACTGACCCTGAGCCTCGGCACCCCGGACGACCTGGCGCCGCTGTGGCTGATTCACAACCGTCGCCTGGAAAACTGCCGCATCACCGTCGCCCGCGCCCGTCGAGTCGGCAGCAGCCTGGCGATCGACCGCATGACCGCCCAACGTCTGCAACTTCAGCCGGGCAATTCGGTGCGCGCGGTGATGCTGCCCAATCAACAGCGACAGGCGGTGGCGGCCTGAACCGCCGCCCCGCCTCAATCCATGCAGTCAAGCTGTTACCTGCCCCCTCAATACGGCCAAATTTCGCCCGATCAGATTAATCCTTTCAGCAAAGCGCTCATCGGCAAACGTCAGCCTTGCAAATTCGTCATGATCCTTGACCCATTCGCGTGATAGCCTTTTCATTCTTCGGCGTTGACACATTTGCTCAAGCCTTTCCATTCCTTTGTATTGGTGGAACTCGTATGACCAGGCTTTCTCATCAAGATTTGCGCCGTAGTTTCCGTCAGCTGCTGGCCTCCGACACCTGCTATCACACCGCTTCGGTGTTCGACCCGATGTCCGCCCGCATTGCCGCTGACCTGGGTTTTGAAGTGGGAATTCTGGGCGGTTCCGTCGCTTCGTTGCAGGTGCTGGGCGCACCGGACTTTGCCTTGATCACCCTGAGCGAGTTCGCCGAACAGGCCACCCGCATCGGCCGCGTCGCCCAACTGCCGGTGATCGCCGACGCCGACCACGGTTACGGCAACGCCCTCAATGTGATGCGTACCATCGTCGAACTGGAACGCGCCGGCGTCGCTGCCCTGACCATCGAAGACACCTTGCTGCCTGCCCAGTTCGGGCGCAAATCCACCGACCTGATCACCGTCGCCGAAGGTGTCGGCAAGATCCGCGCAGCGCTGGAAGCCCGGGTCGATACGGAAATGGCGATCATTGCCCGGACCAACGCCGGCATTCTGCCGAACCAGGAAATCATCAGCCGCACTCGCCAGTATCAGGCGGCCGGGGCTGACGGCATCTGCATGGTCGGGATTCAGGATTTTGATCAGTTGGAACAAATCGCCGAACACCTGACCGTACCGTTGATGCTGGTGACCTACGGCAACCCGGCGTTGCGCGATGACAAACGTCTGGCCGAACTCGGTGTACGCGTGACCATTGATGGCCATGGCGCTTATTTTGCGGCGATCAAAGCGACGTACGATAGCCTGCGCGAACAGCGGCAGATTTTTACCCAGGCTTCGGACCTGAGCGCGACCGAGTTGACGCACACCTATACCCAACCGGAGGAATACATTCTCTGGGCCAAGGAATACATGAGCGTCAAGGAGTGATGGATTGGCCGGGCTGACGCCATCGCGAGCAGGCTCACTCCTACAATTGATCAGTGTTGAACACAAATACTGTGTGCACTGAAGATCTACTGTAGGAGTGAGCCTGCTCGCGATAGCAACAGCCGCTACACCGCTAAACCGGCGTCTTGTAAGCCTCTTCCCGCTGCACCGCCCGCGCCTGAATCACATTCAGAATCGCACAGCCCTCGCGCATCAGCAGATGCACCGCGCTGGTCACCCGCGTCAGATCACAATCGGAAATGCCCTTGAGGTTGAGACTGGCGAAGGTGTCGGCCAGATCGCGCACGACCACAAACCGGTGCATCGCACAGGCGGCCATGTCGCTGAGTTCTGAGTGGGTATTGAGGAAGAGCACCGGGGATTCGGCGTCGTAGGTGTCGATGGGGAGAAGCGGGGCAATACTTGATCACACATTGGTATAACTCCTGTAATGAGAGAGCTACCACCAGTCGCGGCCAAACGAGGAAGGTGGCAGCCGTACGCGGGTTGGCCGACCGGATACAGGAACCGGCACACCCGAAGGTGTCCCACGCACAGCCGCCATAACACAACATCACAGACAAACATCGACTGAATATGTTGGGCAGACTGTACGTCTCTGTATCGACCGGCCAAGGTCGTTCGCGGTGTTTTTCCGCGAGCCCGAACTATAGGGGTCGATACCGAAATGCGGCAACAGGGTACGTTGTAGGAAACGTCTTGGAAAGTTGTACGCCGTCCGCGACTTCCACTTTTCCCACAAAAGCCCCTCACCCTAGCCCTCTCCCGGAGGGAGAGGGAACCGATTGGGGGATGCTCGGGATCTACGCCGACGTGAGAGATCGCGTTGAATGCAAGTTTGAATTCAACTTGATCTGCCGGTTGCCACATGGACCACAAACAACGCGGTCAGTCCCCTCTCCCTCTGGGAGAGGGTTAGGGTGAGGGCAAATGCACCTGACACCCCTCCCGCATCAGTCACACCACAAACCCACTCACAGCGGCTTGGCCAACTCCATAATCATCCGCGACAACAAATAAATCCGCGGTGCCACGCTCGCCACTTCAGCGTATTCCTCCGGCGTATGAATATTGCCGCCCACAATCCCGAAGCCATCCAGCGTCGGCGTGCCAACCCCGGCAGACAAACTCGCATCCGCCGCGCCCCCACTGCCCTCCTCGGTCAACTTGCGGCCAATCTCGCCGTAGATCCCCTGAGCCATGGCCATCAGGCGATCCGACTCGGGCGTCTGCGGCATCGGCGGCAAGCCACGCAGCAACGAAGTCTTCACTTCCGTCTCAGCAATCAATTTGTCCTGCGAGACCCGCGCCAGATCCTTCTCGATCCGGTCAAACTCCTCCGGCACCGCCGCGCGCACGTCAGCCTTGGCCGTGGCTTGATCGGGAATCACATTGGTGCGGTCGCCGGCCTTGAGCACGGTGAAATTGATCGTGGTTTTTTTCGCCTCGTCGCCGAGTTTGCCCAGTTGCAGAATCTGATGCGCCGCCTCCATCGCGGCGTTGCGCCCCAACTCGGGTGCGACGCCGGCGTGAGCGGCTTTGCCCTTGACCTCGACCAACGCCGTCGCGCTGCCTTTGCGCCACACCACCAAGCCATCGGCCGGACGACCCGGCTCGAGATTGAGCGTCACGTCGTGCTGTTTGGCGGTTTTCTTGATCAGGTCGGTGGCGACGTCCGAGCCGGTTTCTTCACTGGCGTCGAGCAGGAAGGTGATTTGCGCGTAGTCCTTGAAGTCGAGGTTTTTCAGGACTTTCAGCGCATAGATCCCGGCGACGATGCCGCCCTTGTCATCCATCACCCCCGGCCCGTAAGCGCGTCCATCCTTGATGTGGAACGGCCGCTCGGCCGCCGAACCTTCCTTGAACACCGTGTCCATGTGCGCCATCAGCAGGATTTTCGCCTTGCCGGTGCCTTTGAACGTCGCGAGTACATGGTTGGATTTTTCCGGCGTGTTGGGCACCAGTTCGATGGTGGCGCCGAGTTTTTTCAACTCATCGATAGCAATGTCGCTGACTTGCTTGAGGCCGGGCTCATAGCCAGAACCGGAGTCGATATTGACCAGCCGTTCCAGCAGCTTCAGGGCTTCTGGCTGGTATTGTTCGGCATCAGCGAGCACTTGTTTGTGCGGTTCGGCGAGGGCATGAGCAGCGGAGAAAGCGAGAGACAGGCCGAGGCTGGCGGCCAGCAGGGAGCGAGAAAATGAGAACGTCATGAAGCGATCCTTGTTTCGCGTCGGGGGGATTTAACCGTACCCGACATCGGCGCGCGGCTCTACACCGAATGCGACCTCCTCCAGATCGACACCGAACAAATTTGTAGGAGTGAGCCTGCTCGCGATAGCACTCTGTCAGTGACATTGATGGTGACTGACACAATGCTATCGCGAGCAGGCTCACTCCTACAGGGGATTGTGGTCAGGGCTCAAACCGAATCCAACAACGTCCGCCGGGGCTTGCCATCGCAATTGCAGATCACCCGGTTGCGCCCGCTCGCCTTGGCTTCATACAACGCCTGATCGGCATCATTGAGCCAGCGTGTCGCGTCGGCATGCGCCGGATCGTACGCCGCCAGGCCAATACTCAAACTGACCTTCAACGCCGGATTCTGCTCATAACCCAGAATCGCGAAACGCTCGCGCAATGCCTCCATGGCCTGCGCGGCGTTGAACAGTGGCAGATCCGGCAAAATCACACAGAACTCATCACCACCGTAGCGCCCCGCCACATCGGTCGCCCGCAGGTTCTGCTTGAGCAACTTGCTCAACTGACGCAACACGATGTCGCCGGCAACATGGCCGTAGGTGTCGTTGATCGCCTTGAAGTGATCGATGTCGATCAACGCAATCGCTGCGCCCTGCTTCTGCCGCTTGCAACGCTGAAAAGCGATCTCCAGTTGATCCTTCCAGGCGCCGTGATTGAGCAACCCGGTCAGGCTGTCAGTGCGGCTCAGGGCAAGCAATTCGCGTTTATGCCGGCCAAGGGTGTAGGCCTGGCGAAAGCAGATCCAGCCCAGCGCCAACGGGTACAGCAGCAGTAACGGGAAACAGGCGTACATTTGTGCAGGCGTGGTTTGCGGAATGAATGCCGGAGCAAACACCACCAGCCCGACGCCGACCCCGAGCAACTGCGCCGCAGAGCCTGCCAATAGAAAGCGTGAACCACCGATTGCGACGTTGTTCATCGCCATCATTGAAATGGTCGTGGCAGTGGGCAGCGGATTGAAATGCATGGCGGCAAGCCAAAAGCCGCCGAAAAAAGCATCGATCAACAGATTGCGGTGTTCAGCGTGGTAAGGAACCCGGGCGCGGCGTGCCCATTGAAACGCCAGATGCGGCCAGACCAGGCCGTTGAAGAACATCAACGCCCAGACCCACAGCGGCGGATCGAGCGAGTACATCGCCACGCTCACGCACACGAGCCCGAGAATCAACCCGAGGATGCGCGATGTATAAAGCCTCCTGGCCAATGAAAGTCCCTTTCCTCCGGTATTTCCCATAAGGACCTCGATCACGCACACCGCAGGACGGATGTGCTGGAAGTCTAACAGGGCGACGTTAAATAGCCATCACCGGCCAGCGGGCTGAATAGAGCGACATCAGGGCCGCACGCAGTGCAAATATTTGGCTATACATGAAAGGAGCAAAATGGAAAAACAACTATAAGAAGGAGGCCCATGCACACCTATCACGTGTTGATCATCGGCAGCGGTTTTGGCGGTCAATGTGCTGCGGTCAACCTGCTCAAGGCCGGGATCGACGATTTTCGCCTTCTGGAGCGGCGGGACTTCTTTGGCGGCACCTGGTGCCAGAACACCTACCCCGGCGCAGCGGTGGACGTGCCGTCGCCGCTGTATTCGCTGTCGTTTGCGCCGTACCGCTGGTCGCAGATGTTCGCCGGGCAGGCCGAACTGCACCGCTATACCGAGCATGTCATCGAGCAATTCGGGCTGCGCCAACGTGTGGAGCTGCAAGCCAATGTCGAGCGCATCGAATGGGACGACACGGAAAAACGCTGGAACGTGCACACCGCCAGCAAAGGCACCTTTTATGCGCAGTTCCTGATCAATGCCACTGGGCCATTGAGCCAACCGGTCATCCCGCACTTTCCCGGCCAGGATCGCTTTCAAGGCAAGACTTTTCATACAAACAATTGGGATCACAGCTACGACTACCGCGGTAAACATGTGGCGATTGTCGGCAGCGGCGCCAGTGCCGTGCAGGTGATTCCGGCGATTGCGCCGCAAGTCGATCACCTACACGTGTTTCAGCGCACGCCACACTGGGTGCTGCCCCGCGCCGATCGTCAGTTCGGGCCGCTGCAACGCTGGCTGCTCGGCCTGAAACCCGCCTACAAACTGTTGCGCTGGCTGATTTACTGGCAATTCGAAACCCGGGTCATCGCGTTCAAATACTCGAAAGCGGCGATTCACATGGTCCAGCAGCACGCCCTGCGCTTTCTAAAACGCCAGGTGCCGGACCCGGTGCTGCAAGAAAAACTCACCCCGGACTTCACCATTGGCTGCAAACGGGTGCTGGTTTCCAGCACCTATTACCCGGCGCTGAGTCGCGCCAACGTCACCTTGCATACCCGCGAGCAAGGCATCGCTTCCATCGACGAAACCGGCATCAACACCGAGGACGGTCAGCACATCGATGTTGATCTGATCGTCTGGTCGACCGGTTATGACGCCACCGACGGGGTGATTTCCTACCCGGTCAGCGGAAAAAACGCCGTGCAACTCAGAGAGGTCTGGGCGCAATACCCGCGCGCATATCTCGGCACCAGCCTGCCGGACTTCCCCAACCTGTTTATCGTCACCGGGCCCAACACCGGCATCGGCCACACCTCGGCGCTGTTCATCATCGAGTCGCAGATGAACTACATCCTCGACTGCATTCGCACCGTGCAGGCGAAGGGTTTGCGCAGCATCGAAGTGCGCCGTGATGCGGAACGTACCTACACTGAGATGATTCATCGGGAGATGGAGCGCACGGTCTGGAAGTCCGGCGGCTGCCACAGTTGGTATCAAAGCAAGAGCGGTCATGTGATCGCGATGTTTCCCGGCTTCAGTTTCAGCTATCACCGCTTGACCCGGGCGCTGAAACCGGCCGACCACATTCTGTCCTGAACACGTAAAAGGAAGACGTCGATGCTTTTGCTGTTTGTCGCCCTCGCGGTTTTTGTGGCCTGGAGCTGGTTGAGTTATCCGGCGGTCGGTCATTGGCTGTATGACCTGAACATGGCCGTCGAAGCCAAGTTGTACAAATTGCACAAGATCGAGGTGCCAATTGCCGAAATGAGCGTCTCGACCTGGCAAGGCGGGCCTTACGAAGCAGCCAGTGCAATCCTGATGCTGCACGGTTACAGCGCCGACAAAAACCTCTGGTTGCGCTTCTCGCGGCATTTTGTCCGCCAGTATCGGGTGATCATCCCGGACCTCGCCGGCCACGGTGAAACCGGCTTCAAGGCTGGCGGCGGCTACGACATTCCGTTGCAGGCCAAGCGCATGATTCAACTCCTCGACGTCTGCGGCGTGGAGAAGGTGCATGTCATCGGCAATTCGATGGGCGGCTACATCGCCGCGTGGCTGGCAGCGACCTACCCGGAGCGAATTGCCTCGGTGGCATTGATCGACCCGGCCGGAGTTACGGCACCCGAAGCCAGCGACATGGAACGCCATCTGGCACGCGGGCATAACCCCTTCCTGATCAACTCCCGTGAGGAATTCCGGCGTTTTTATGCGATGACCATGTCGTCGCCGCCGTGGGTGCCCGGCCTGGTGCTGGACGCGATCGCGCAGCGCTACGAACAACAACGCGATGATCTCGAGGAGATCTTCCGCGATTTTCGCGCCAGCCCGCCGATGGAGCCGAAACTGGTCGACATCAAATGCCCGGCGCTCTTGCTTTGGGGGCGCAAGGACCGCTTGATCGACGTCAGCAGCGTGCCGATCTGGAGCAAAGGCATCGCCAATCTGCAGGTGGAAGTCTGGGAAGGCGTGGGCCACATGCCGATGGTCGAACATCCGGCAAGCACTGCGCGCTTGTATCGGCAGTTTCTCGGGCAACAGGCACACTGACAGAATGCGGGATCAGTCATTGGCAGAATGAAGTTCGTAGGATTCTTCGTTTGCCGACGTCGGCGAAGGCTGCGATCTTTTCCAGCATCCTTTACGTGACCGTGGCAGGAATTTTTTTCATGACCGTGCAGCCTTTCGTCAGCCCCGATCTGATCCGCCAGCGCTTCTCCAAAGCGATGTCCGATATGTACCGCGAAGAAGTGCCGCTGTACGGCGCACTGCTGGAACTGGTCGAGCAGACCAACCGCGACGTGCTCGAACGCGATCCGTCGATCGCCGCACAACTGCACAGCACCGGGGAAATCGAACGGCTGGGCATGGAACGCCATGGGGCGATTCGCGTCGGCACCGCCAGCGAATTGGCCACCCTCGCCCGCCTGTTTGCAGTGATGGGCATGCAACCGGTGGGTTACTACGACCTGACGCCAGCGGGTGTGCCGGTGCATTCCACGGCATTTCGCGCGGTGCATGAGGACGCGCTGCAGATCAGCCCGTTTCGAGTGTTTACCTCGTTGCTGCGTCTTGAATTGATTGAAGACCCCGAACTGCGCGCCTTTGCCGAATCGGTGTTGGCCAAGCGAACGATCTTCACCCCTGCCGCCCTGCAACTGATCGAACGCGCCGAAACGGTAGGAGGCTTGAACACTGACGAGTCTGAGGAGTTTGTCCTACAGGCACTGGAGACCTTTCGCTGGCATCACAGCGCAACGGTCACCGCTGCGCAGTACCAGACGCTGAGCGCCCAGCACCGCTTGATCGCCGACGTGGTCGCCTTCAAAGGCCCGCACATCAATCACCTGACACCGCGCACCCTCGACATCGACATCGTTCAAGCACAGATGCCGGCCCATGGCATTACGCCGAAAGCAGTCATCGAAGGCCCGCCGCGCCGGCAGTGTCCGATCCTGTTGCGCCAGACCAGCTTCAAGGCGCTGGACGAGCCCGTCGCCTTCACCGACCAGAACAAATCCCGTGGCAGCCACAGCGCGCGCTTCGGCGAAATCGAACAACGCGGCGCGGCGCTGACGCCCAAGGGCCGTGCGCTGTATGACCGTTTGCTGAATGCCGCACGAGATGAACTGGGAGACTTCCCTAACGAGGGCAACGCCGCACGCTACAACGCGCTGATGACCCGGCACTTTGGCGAGTTCCCTGACAGCGTCGAAGGCATGCGTGAGCAAGGGCTGGCGTATTTTCGCTATTTCGCTACGGAAAAAGGACTCGCGACAGGTAGTCTCGCGCAAACCTCGCTGGAGGATTTGCTCCGCGATGGCCATGTGAAAGCGGAGCCACTGGTGTACGAAGATTTCCTGCCGGTCAGCGCGGCGGGGATTTTTCAGTCGAACCTCGGCGATGCTGCGCAGACGCACTACGGCGAGCACTCCAACCGGCAGGCCTTCGAGCGGGCGTTGGGGCGAACGACCATTGATGAGTTGGGGTTGTATGCAGCGACGCAGCGGCGTTCGATTGATGAGTGTCTGACCCAATTTGCGCGTTAAAAAATCAAAAGATCGCAGCCTGCGGCAGCTCCTACAGGAAAAATACATTCCAAATGTAGGAGCTGCCGAAGGCTGCGATCTTTTGATCTAAAAGTTTTAATCAGCCGCCTCGACCCAAATGATGGCGCGTAGCCACTGTGCGCAAGAAGTTGCGCACTTGTTTTGTAAAAAAGCCTGATAAAACCGCTGAAAGCCACGTCGCACAAGGTCTGCAGCCAAGTGCGCAAGAAGTTGCGCAGTACTGCGCAACTTCTTGCGCACTTTCGCCTTGATCCCTCCGTTTTTTTCGCCAGTCCGCCCGTAAAAAACCGCCATCACCCCGGCCCGCAAGGGCGGCGCATTTGTTGGCACGCTCCTTGATAACAGTCAGCCACCCACCGGGCGATTTCGCCTCCCGGGCACCTTAAATTATTCCGCAAGGAG
>NZ_JBIUVX010000011.1:43106-137775 GCF_044743175.1 Pseudomonas sp. NPDC087690 | reverse complement strand
ACCCCGGACAAAATCGAGATCAAGAAATATGATCCGGTTGTTCGCAAGCACGTGATCTACAAGGAAGGCAAAATCAAGTAATTGATTTTTCCCGACTTACGAAAAAGGCCCGTATCTCACGATACGGGCCTTTTTTGTTGCCTCGGATTTGGGGTTTCCTGTTCTGGCCCCTTCGCGAGCAGGCTCACTCCTACATTGGAATGCGGTCACCTGTAGGAGTGAGCCTGCTCGCGATAGGGCCGGATCAGCCAGCGAAAATCCTCAAGCCTTCTGCTCGAAGATCACATAGACCTTGCGGCAAGCCTCCAGCACTTCCCAAGTGCCACGAAACCCCGCCGGAATCACAAACCGGTCGCCAACGCGCAACGTCTTGGCATTGCCCTCACCATCACGCAGCACCGAAACCCCCTGCAAAATCTCGCAGTATTCGTGCTCGGTGTAATTCACCGTCCACTGCCCAACCGCGCCTTCCCACACGCCAACGCCCATCTGCCCACAAGGGCTGTCGTATTGATGGAACACGGCCTGTTCAGGGTCACCCTTGAGCACTTTGGCCGGGTCCGGGCGATAGCGTTCGGCTTCGCTGCTGGTCAGGCTGATGTCGACGACGTTCTGGATGTTCATTGTTGTTATCCCCTGTGAATACGGCGCGATTGGCTGGAAAGGGCCAAAGTCTATGTTGATTAAAATCAACACCGCAAGGCCGTATGGCCACCTTATGTCAAATATATTGAAACAACCCCGGCCGCTGGTTTAGGGTGGCGGGTGCCTCTGGCCGAAAAACCGGCTGGACGGGCAGAATTCCTGAGGACGCTGGCGAAGATCGCGCGGCGCTCGTATTCAACAAGCGGAGGACACTCGAAATGACCACCCTGACTCGTGCCGACTGGGAACAACGCGCCCGCGACCTGAAAATCGAAGGCCGCGCCTACCTCAATGGCGAATACACCGACGCCGTCTCCGGCGAGACCTTCGAGTGCATCAGCCCGGTCGATGGCCGTCTGCTCGGCAAAATTGCCAGCTGTGACGCCGCCGACGCCCAGCGCGCCGTGGAAAACGCCCGCGCCACTTTTAATTCCGGCGTGTGGTCGCGCCTGGCGCCGACCAAACGCAAAGCCACCATGATCCGTTTTGCCGGCCTGCTGAAGCAGCACGCCGAAGAACTGGCCCTGCTCGAAACCCTCGACATGGGCAAGCCGATCAGCGACTCACTGTACATCGACGTTCCGGGCGCGGCGCAGGCGCTGAGCTGGAGCGGTGAAGCGATCGACAAGATCTATGACGAAGTCGCCGCTACGCCGCACGACCAACTGGGTCTGGTAACCCGCGAGCCGGTAGGCGTGGTCGGCGCCATCGTGCCGTGGAACTTTCCGCTGATGATGGCCTGCTGGAAACTCGGCCCGGCGCTGTCGACCGGTAACTCGGTGATTCTCAAGCCATCGGAAAAATCCCCGCTGACCGCCATCCGCATCGCTGCACTGGCGGTTGAAGCTGGCATTCCGAAGGGCGTGCTCAATGTGCTGCCGGGCTACGGCCACACCGTTGGCAAGGCGCTGGCTCTGCATAACGATGTCGACACGCTGGTGTTCACCGGTTCGACCAAGATCGCCAAGCAACTGATGATCTACTCCGGCGAATCGAACATGAAGCGCGTCTGGCTCGAAGCCGGTGGCAAGAGCCCGAACATCGTCTTTGCCGATGCGCCGGATCTGCAAGCTGCCGCTGAATCCGCCGCTAGCGCCATCGCCTTCAACCAGGGCGAAGTCTGCACCGCCGGTTCGCGTCTGCTGGTCGAGCGTTCGATCAAGGACACATTCCTGCCGATGGTGATCGAGGCGCTGAAAACCTGGAAACCGGGCAATCCGCTGGATCCGGCGACCAATGTGGGCGCGCTGGTCGATACCCAGCAGATGAACACCGTGCTGTCGTACATCGAATCCGGTCACACCGATGGCGCCAAACTGGTGGCCGGCGGCAAGCGCATCCTTCAGGAAACTGGTGGTACGTATGTTGAGCCGACGATTTTCGACGGTGTGAGCAACGCGATGAAGATCGCTCAGGAAGAGATCTTCGGTCCGGTACTGTCGGTGATCGCTTTCGATACCGCCGAGGAAGCCATCCAGATCGCCAACGACACGCCGTACGGCCTGGCCGCAGCAGTCTGGACCCAAGACATCTCCAAGGCGCACCTGACCGCCAAGGCCCTGCGTGCCGGTAGCGTATGGGTCAACCAGTACGACGGCGGTGACATGACCGCACCGTTTGGTGGTTTCAAGCAGTCGGGCAACGGTCGCGACAAGTCGCTGCACGCGTTCGACAAGTACACCGAGCTGAAGGCGACGTGGATCAAGCTGTAAGCCGTTAGGAGGGTCTGTTCGCAAGAGCAGATCCTCCAAACGAGGCAGATCCCTGTGGGAGCGAGCCTGCTCGCGAAAGCGGTGTATCAGTCAGCCCATGTGCTGAATGTGCAGCCGCATTCGCGAGCAGGCTCGCTCCCACATTTGTTTGATGTGGCCTCTAAAAATAATTATCCACAGGAGCGTGGAGCATGCGGTGGGCGACGTATTTCGCCGTGTTGGCGTCTGTCTTGAGTGTCGGTCTGGCCCTGGGGGTCAGCATGCCGTTGGTGTCGTTGCGCCTGGAAGGCTGGGGTTACGGTTCCTTCGCCATCGGTGTAATGGCAGCGATGCCGGCGATTGGCGTGTTGTTGGGCGCGAAGATTTCCAGCCATCTGGCGGCACGCTTTGGCACGGCCAACCTGATGCGCCTGTGCCTGTGGGCCGGGGCGCTATCGATCGGCCTGCTGGCGCTGTTGCCAAGTTACCCGATCTGGCTGGTATTGCGCCTGATGATCGGGGTGATCCTGACCATCGTGTTCATCCTCGGCGAGAGCTGGATCAATCAACTGGTGGTTGAACATTGGCGCGGGCGACTGGTGGCGCTGTATGGCAGCAGTTATGCGCTGAGCCAACTGTCGGGTCCGTTACTGCTGGGCGCGCTGGGCACCGGGCATGATTACGGTTTCTGGGTCGGCGTCGGCCTTTTGCTGGTCTCGCCCTTGATGTTGCTCGGTCGCAGCGGCGCGCCGAGCAGTGAGGCAAGCAGCGTGACGTTCCGCGACCTCTGGGGCTTCGCTCGCGAGCTGCCAGCGATTGCCTGGGCGGTGTCGTTGTTTGCCGCGTTCGAAGCGATGATCCTGACGTTGCTGCCGGTGTATTGCCTGCAACAGGGCTTCACTGCCGAAATCGCCTTGGCGATGGTCAGTACCGTGGTGGTCGGCGATGCGCTGCTGCAATTGCCGATTGGTGCGTTGGCCGATTATCTGTCGCGGCGCACGCTGTTTGCCGGCTGTGCGGTGGTGCTGATGCTGTCGAGTCTGGCGATTCCGCTGTTACTCGATACATTGCTGATCTGGCCGCTGTGGGTGTTGTTCGGCGCCAGTGCTGGTGGTTTGTTCACCTTGTCGTTGATTCTGATTGGCGAACGTTATCGCGACGATGCGTTGGTGCGGGCGAATGCGCATATCGCGCAGCTCTGGGGCGTCGGTTGTCTGATCGGGCCGCTGGCGGCGGGGGCGGGCAGTCAGTGGATCAACGGGCATGCGCTGCCGCTGTTGATGGCGATAGGGGCGTTTGGGTTGGTGATTTTGCTGTTGCGTCAGGGGGCATTCGGCCCGGTGACAGAACCTGCGTAGATCAAAAGATCGCAGCCTTCGGCAGCTCCTACAGGGGAATGCATTTCAAACTGTAGGAGCTGCCGAAGGCTGCGATCTTTTGCTTTTTAAAGCATGCGCTCCAGGCCGACCGTGGTGCTGAACCACGCATTAAACCGTCGCCACCAACTCCCCGGCTCCTTGGTTAGCGTATGCATCTGGCCGTTGTCTTCGGTGACCCAAACAATCTGACCATCCTGCAATTTCGCCTCATAACTCAACGCCGGCGCCATACCCTGCAAGGCCAGTTCGCGAACATGTTCGGCCAGCTCAGGGCTGTCGACCAACACGCCGACTTCGGTGTTCCACAACACCGAGCGGGGATCAAAGTTGAACGAGCCAATGAACGATTTCTGCCGATCGAAGATCATCGCCTTGCTATGCAAACTGGAATCCGAGCCGCGAAACGACTTGCTGTAAAACACATGCGGCCCGCTGCCATAGTTATCCCCAGGCTGGCGTCGCAGTTCATACAGTTTCACACCGTGCTCCAGCAACGCTTTGCGATACGGCGCATAGCCGCCGTGCACCGCTGGCACGTCAGTGGCTTCCAGCGAATTGGTCAGCAGACTCACGGTAACGCCGGCATCGGCGCGTCCCGTCAGGTACACCAACCCTGGCTGGCCTGGTACGAAGTACGCCGAGATCATGATCAGTTCTTTGCTGACACCCCTAAGCTCCGGCGCCAGTTGCGTGGTCAGCAGCAACTGCGGATCCGGCTCGCCCTTGGCCAGCACCTTGCTTGGCGCATCCCACAGCGCCTGGTTCCACGCCCAGATCAGCTCCTTGCGCCAGATGTCCATGCGCGGCTCGGTGGTGAAGGTCATCAACTGCTGATACAGCGCGTGATTCTGTTTGCGCGTTTCTTCCAGGGATTCTTCCAAACGCGTGCGGGTGTTCTGCAGATCTTTGGCGGTTGGTTTGCTGGAGAGGAATTCGTCGATCGGTTTGCTCAGGGCGCTGTTCCAGTATTGATCGAAGCTGTGTCCGAGCTGCTCGGCAACCGGGCCGACGCTGAGCATGTCGATGTCGGTGAAATTCAGATTCGGCTCGGCATCGAAATACTCATCACCCAGATTGCGCCCGCCGACGATGGCTGCGCTGTTGTCCGCCAGCCACAGTTTGTTGTGCATGCGACGGTGTTGCAGCGACAGGTTGAACAAACGTCCAGCCGCGCGCGTGACGCCGGTGCTGCGCCCCAGATGCAGCGGGTTGAACAGTCTGATCTGAATCTGCGGATGCGCCGCCAGCGTGGCGATGATCTGGTCCAGGCCATCGCTGGTGGTGTCGTCGAGCAAGATGCGCACACGCACGCCGCGGTCGGCGGCCTTGAGCAATTCGTCCACCAGCATCCGCGTGCTGATGCCGTCGTGAACGATGTAGTACTGCAAATCGAGGCTGACCTGCGCATGGCGGATCAACTCAGCGCGGGCGGTGAAGGATTCGGTGCTGTTGGATAGCAGGCGGAAACCGGAGCGGCCCTGATAGGGCGCCGCCTGGGCCTGGATCGAGCGGCCAAAACTGGAGCCGGACGCCGGCAAGGCCTCGCTCGGCTCGCGCGGCACATCGAGGCTGGCGCAGCCGCTGAGGAACGAGGTGAATAACAGCAAAGCGAGTAGGGGCTGTCTGAAGCTCACGTAGGATCGTTCCGGTTGGCGGCTGAGGTCGGCATATGGACGCTGGTCTCTGGAAAAAGGTCAGTCGGCTTCGGCGAGCAGTTGAATGGCCATCGCACCGACCTTGCGCACGGCTTCTTCGATCTGCGCTGTCGGTTTCGCAGCGTAGTTCATCCGCAAGCAATTGCGGTACTTGCCCGAAGCGGAAAAGATACTGCCGACGGCAATCTGTACGCCCTGATCGTGCAAGGCACGATTCAGTTTCAACGTGTCGAAGCCTTCCGGCAATTCAACCCACAGCATGAAGCTGCCCTGTGGGCGGCTGGCGCGGGTGCCGGCAGGGAAATAACGGGTTACCCAGTCGATCATCATGTCGCGATTGCGTTGGTATTGCGTGCGCATCCGCCGCAAATGCGGTTCGAAATGCCCGGACTTGAGAAATTCGGCAATGGCGATCTGCGGTTGCGGGGCGGTGGATCCGGTGCTGATGTATTTCATGTGCAGCACACGCTCCAGATAACGGCCCGGTGCAACCCAGCCAATCCGCAGCCCTGGCGCCAGGGTCTTGGAAAACGAACTGCACAGCAGCACGCGGCCATCTTCGTCGAAGGATTTGATCGTGCGCGGACGCGGGTAGGTGTAGGCCAGTTCGCCATACACATCGTCTTCGATGATCGCCACGTCGAAGCGTTGAGCGAGGTTGAGCAGGGCGCGTTTACGCGACTCCGGCATGATGTAGCCGAGCGGGTTATTGCAGTTCGGGGTGAGCTGGATGACCTTGATCGGCCATTGCTCCAGCGCCAGTTCCAGCGCTTCGAGGCTGATGCCGGTGAGCGGGTCGGTGGGAATTTCCAGGGCTTTCATGCCCAGACCTTTGAGCGTTTGCATGGCACCGTGGAAGCTCGGCGAATCGACCGCGACAATGTCGCCCGGCTCGCAGATCGCGTGGATGCTGGTGGACAGCGCTTCGTGGCACCCGGTGGTGACCACCAGATCGCTGGGGCTCAACTGGCAGCCGGAATCGAGCATCAATCGGGCGATCTGTTCACGCAGTTCGAGGGTGCCGTGGATGTTGTCGTAATACAGGCCGGGCATGTCCTGGCGGCGGCTGATCCGCGCCAGCCCGCGCAACAGCGGTTTCATCGTCGGCGAGCTGATGTCGGGCATGCCGCGCCCCAGTTGCACGACGTCCTTGCGCGGCACCGCGCGAATCAGCTCCAGCACCTGATCCCACTGCGAGATTTCCACCGGACGCTGCGCCGGACGGCCGACGGCGGGCAGTTCCGGCAACTCGCGCCCGACCGGGACGAAATAGCCGGACTTGGGTTTCGGCGTGGCCAGGCCGCTGTCTTCGAGCATGCGATAAGCCTGCTGCACCGTGCTCAGGCTGACACCATGTTCTACGCTCAAGGCGCGCACCGATGGCAACCGGTCACCTGGACGATAGAAGCCTTGTTCGATGCGCGTGCCGAGCAGTTCGGCGAGGTTCACATACAGGGTCATGGCACTGCCTCGATGCAGTTGATTCGTTAAACCAGTACAGATGCGTCACAAATCGACAATTCAGACTCGGAAGCAGCAAATCTGTATGGAGTTAATACAGGTGTGTTGAATCTGTAATGCTTTTGCCGACCCGCGCATCATGGAATCTCTGGCTACCCAAGTAAACAGGAGCGACAAAAATGAACGGCTTGAGCGATGTGCGGCTGACGTTACACAGCCAGGAACTGGCGGCAGGGCAGAAGGATCGTGCGCGCAATGAGATCATGCGCAACGCTCCCTCCGGCCTGAGTCGCTGGGGTCTGTTGTGGCATCGTCTGCACACGCGCAAGGCATTGCTGGCGCTGACGACGGATCAGCTCAAGGACATCGGGCTGACGCGTGAGCAGGCGCTGGAGGAGGGGTTGAAGCCGTTCTGGCGGATCTGAGATCTGTATTGTTCTTGCGGGCGTCATCGCTGGCAAGCCAGCTCCCACAATGTTATGTGTGAATACAAATGTTGTGAGCATCCACGATCACTGTGGGAGCTGGCTTGCCAGCGATGGCGGCCTCAAGCACGCCGCAAATCCATCAGACCAACTCTTTGAGGCGATGCCACAACATCCCCAACGCCAACAGTGGCGAACGCAAATGCTTGCCGCCCGGGAAGGTGATGTGCGGCACCTTGGCAAACAGGTCAAACCCGCCGCTGTGCTGTCCGCTGATCGCCTCAGCGAGCAACTTGCCCGCCAGGTGGGTGGCATTCACCCCGTGGCCTGAATAGGCCTGGGCGTAATACACGTTCGGCTGGTCCGTGAGCCGGCCGATCTGCGGCAAACGGTTGGCGCCGATGCCGATCATCCCGCCCCACTGATAATCGATCTTCACGCCAGCGAGTTGCGGGAACACTTCGAGCATCTTCGGCTGCATGTATGCGGCGATATCTTTCGGATCACGTCCCGAGTAATGGCAGGCGCCACCAAAAAGCAAACGACGATCCGCCGAGAGCCGGTAGTAATCCAGCGCGACACGCTGGTCGCAGACCGCCATGTTCTGCGGCAGCAGGTTGTGCGCCTTTTCTTCGCTCAACGGTTCGGTGGCGATGATGTAGCTGCCGGCCGGCAGGACCTTGCCGCTGAGTTGCGGGTTCAGATCATTGAGATACGCGTTGCAGCCAAGCACGAGGGTCTTGGCGCGCACCGAACCCTGGGCTGTATGGACTTTGACTTCGGGGCCGTAATCGATACGCGTCACTGCCGAGTGTTCAAACAGTTTGACGCCCAATTGCTGCGCCGCCGCTGCTTCGCCCAACGCGAGATTCAGCGGATGCAGATGTCCTGAACCCATATCTATCAAACCACCGACATAGCGCTTGGAGCCGACCACCGTGTGCATTTCGTGGGCTTGCAGCAAACGGGTTTCGTAGCGATAACCGAGGCTGCGCAACTCTTCGGCGTCTTCGGCAAAACCCTCAAGGTCAGCGGGTTTGTTGGCAAGGTCGCAGTAGCCCCAGGTCAGGTCGCAGGCAATCTGAAAACGTTCGACACGCTGACGAACGATTTCCACCGCTTCCAGGCCCATCAGTTTCATCTCGCGTACGCCGTCGCTGCCGATGACATTGGCGAACTGATCGAGACCATGGCCGACCCCGCGAATCAACTGTCCGCCATTACGTCCGCTGGCGCCCCAGCCGATTTTATGCGCCTCCAGTAGCACCACGCTGAGGCCGCGTTCGGCCAGTTCCAGTGCCGTATTCAACCCGGAAAAACCGCCGCCGACCACGCAGACGTCGGCCACTACCTCGCCTTGCAGCAGCGGATGATCGGGCTGCGGCAGGCTGCTGGCGGCGTAGTAGGAGGCAACGTGGGGTTGGCTCGCGGAGGTGAAGGCGCGGGCAGTCATGGGCGTCATCCAACGGCTAAGGTGTCGAGAAAATTTGACGGAGCATAAGCCGCACGCCCGAACGTGGGCAACACTGGTCGGCCTGCGGTGTCTGGATCAGGGCTTTTGCGGCACAATTGCCGTCTATTTCAACTTGGTCACCGCTTCGATGAGCTGCAACAGCCAGAAAATCCGCACCTTGCGCCAGCAGATCCCCTCATTCGAGTGCGTGCCCGGCTGCCACGACTGCTGCGGCCCGGTGACCACCTCGCCGGAAGAAATGGCCCGCCTGCCGCGCAAGACCCGCGCCGAGCAGGATGCGGCGATGGAAGAGTTGAACTGTGTGCATCTGGGCCCGAATGGCTGCACGGTGTATGAAGAGCGGCCGTTGATTTGCCGGTTGTTCGGTACGACCAAAACCTTGCCTTGCCCGAATGAGCGGCGGCCGGTGGAGCTGATTCATCCACGGGTGGAGAAGCAGATTTTCGAGTACATGGCGGCGAATCGGCAGGTGTTGGTTTGAAGGGTTCACTCGGGACCGAGTCGACGCCATCGCGAGCAGGCTCACTCCTACAAGGGTACGCATTCCAAATGTAGGAGTGAGCCTGCTCGCGATAGGGCCGGGGTCAGGCCCGGCAATCTTCAGTCTGGAATCGGCAGGCTCAGGCTCTCTTTCACTTCTTCCATGACGATATAACTCTTCGACTCCCGCACATGCGGCAGCTTCAGCAGAATGTCGCCCAGCAGCTTGCGGTACGAGGCCATCTCGGAAATCCGCGCCTTCACCAGATAGTCGAAATCCCCTGACACCAAATGACATTCCAGCACGTGCGGCAACTTCAGCACCGCGCGGCGGAACTCCTCGAAGGTGTCGCCGGATTTGTAGTCGAGGCTGATCTCGACGAACACCAGCAAGCTACCCTTCAAGTGCTGCGGATTCAGCCGGGCGTTGTAGCCCATGATGATCCCTTCGCGCTCCAGACGCCGCACGCGCTCAGTGCACGGCGTGGTCGAGAGCCCGACCTTTTCGCCCAGTTCGGTAAAGGAAATCCGCCCGTCCGCCTGCAGGATCCGCAAGATGTTGCGGTCGATCTTGTCCAGCTCACGTTTGGTCTGAGTGTTGGTACGCATAGGGGATGCGCCTCCGTGAAAAGGGTTTTTGCCGAGAATTGTCGCCAAATATAGGCGCTTATATAGTGAAAAGCACTGGCATTTCTTTTTTACACTGCGCGCATCATTGCTCTAACAACAGACGTGCGCGGCCCCGCCGCGATGAGGGAAACAAAAATGCGCGTAATGGTCTTGGGTAGCGGCGTCATCGGTACCGCCAGTGCTTACTATCTGGCCCGTGCCGGGTTTGAAGTGGTGGTAGTCGACCGGCAGCCCGCTGCGGCCATGGAGACCAGTTTCGCCAACGCCGGCCAGGTGTCGCCAGGCTATGCCTCGCCGTGGGCCGCGCCGGGCGTGCCGCTGAAGGCGATCAAGTGGCTGCTGCAACGTCACGCCCCTCTCGCGATCAAGGCCACTGCCGACATCGACCAGTACCTGTGGATGGCGCAGATGCTGCGCAACTGCACCGCCAATCGTTACGCGGTAAACAAGGAGCGCATGGTGCGCCTGTCTGAGTACAGCCGCGACTGCCTCGACGAATTGCGCGCCGAAACCGGCATCGCCTACGAAGGCCGCAGCCTCGGCACCACTCAGCTGTTCCGTACCCAGGCACAGCTTGATGGCGCTGCGAAAGACATCGCCGTGCTAAAGGAATCCGGCGTGCCGTTTGAAGTCCTCGACCGCGCCGGCATTGCCCGCGTCGAGCCAGCCTTGGCGGGTGTCACTGACATACTCGCCGGTGCCCTGCGCCTGCCGAACGACCAGACCGGCGACTGTCAGATGTTCACCACGCGTCTGGCCGAAATGGCGGTGAAACTCGGTGTCGAATTCCGCTTTGGCCAGGACATCCAGAAACTCGACTACGCCGGTGATCGCATCAACGGTGTGTGGATCGACGGCAAGCTGGAAACCGCCGACCGCTACGTGTTGGCTCTCGGCAGCTACTCGCCACAACTGCTCAAGCCGCTGGGCATCAAGGCTCCGGTGTATCCGCTCAAGGGTTACTCGCTGACCGTGCCGATCACCAACCCGGCGATGGCCCCGACCTCGACTATTCTCGACGAGACCTACAAGGTCGCGATCACCCGTTTCGACAACCGCATCCGCGTTGGCGGCATGGCCGAGATCGCCGGTTTTGACCTGTCGCTGAACCCGCGTCGACGTGAAACCCTGGAGATGATCGTCAACGACCTTTATCCTCAGGGCGGTAATCTGGCCGAGGCGAGTTTCTGGACCGGTCTGCGTCCGACCACCCCGGACGGCACGCCGATCGTCGGCGCCACGCCGTTCAAGAACCTGTTCCTCAACACCGGTCACGGCACCCTCGGTTGGACCATGGCGTGCGGTTCCGGTCGTTTGCTGGCCGACCTGATGGCGAAGAAAAAGCCACAGATCAGCGCCGAAGGCCTCGATATTTCCCGTTACGGCAACAAAATTCAGGAGTCCGCAAAACATGTCAATCCAGCGCCAGCTCACCAATGAGCGCATGAGTCAGATCGTCAGCCACAACGGCACCGTGTATCTGGCGGGGCAGGTCGGCGACGACTTCGACGCCGGGATTGAACAGCAGACCCGCGACGTACTGGCCAACATCGAGCGTTTGCTTGATCTGGCCGGCACCGACAAGCAACACCTGTTGTCGGCGACGATCTACCTGAACGGCATCGATGAGCACTTCGCCGGGATGAACTCGGTGTGGGATCAGTGGCTGCCAAAAGGCGCTGCCCCGGCCCGTGCCACCGTCGAAGCGAAAATGGCCAAGCCGAGCATTCTGGTAGAAATTTCTATCGTCGCCGCACTGCCGTAACCGTTGTAAAGATCCCTCTCCCGGCGCTGTTGGCGGTTCACGTCGTCAGTCGGCGCCGGTTTTTCTTCCCATGACCGCCTAGAAGTCTGCCGCCATGCGTCCTGCCCGTGCCCTGATCGACCTAGAAGCCCTGCGCCACAACTACCGAATTGCCCGCGAAGTCACTGGTGCCAAGGCGCTCGCGGTGATCAAGGCCGATGCCTACGGGCATGGCGCGGTGCGTTGCGCTCAGGCACTGGAAGCCGAGGCCGATGGTTTCGCGGTGGCCTGCATCGAGGAAGCGCTGGAGCTGCGCGCGGCCGGCATCAAGGCCCCGGTGTTGTTGCTCGAAGGCATCTTCGAAGCCGATGAGCTGGCGTTGATCGTCGAGCATGATTTGTGGACCGTGGTGCATTCGCTGTGGCAGCTCGAAGCAATTGAGCAGGCGACGCTGAGCAAGCCGATCACCGTGTGGTTGAAGCTCGATTCGGGTATGCACCGTGTTGGCCTGCATCCGAAGGATTATCCGGCGGCTTATCAGCGTCTGCTGGCCAGTGGCAAAGTGGCGAAAATCGTCTTGATGAGCCACTTCGCCCGCGCCGATGAACTGCACGCACAGAGCAGCGCCGAACAGGTCGCGGTGTTTGAGGCGGCGCGTCAGGGTCTGGCGGCGGAAGTCAGCCTGCGCAACTCGCCCGCCGTACTCGGTTGGCCGCAGATTCACAGCGACTGGGTGCGCCCGGGCATCATGCTCTACGGCGCGACCCCGTTCGAAGAAGCCAACGCCGTTGCCGATCGTCTGCAACCGGTGATGACCCTGGAGTCGAAAGTCATCTGCGTGCGTGAGCTGCCGGCCGGCGAACCGGTGGGTTACGGCGCCAAATTCATCACCGACAAACCAATGCGCATCGGCGTGGTCGCCATGGGTTACGCCGACGGCTACCCGCGTCAGGCGCCGACCGGCACGCCGGTATTAGTGGCGGGCAAACGCAGTCGCATTCTCGGTCGCGTGTCGATGGACATGCTCTGCATCGACCTGACGGATGTGCCGGAAGCCGACCTCGGTTCCACCGTCGAGCTGTGGGGCAAAAACATTCTCGCCAGTGAAGTGGCGCAGTGGGCCGACACGATTCCGTACCAGATCTTCTGCAACCTGCGTCGGGTGCCAAGGCTCTATTCCGAGGGTTAAGGCTGCTGCGGGGGTCAAGTGTTGTAAATACTGAACGCTGTCGCCATGATAACGCTCAATATTCTTACAACATCAGGAGGCTCGCGCCTTGGACGTCGGTGAACGACTGCAATCGATCCGCAAGCTCAAAGGGCTTTCCCAGCGTGAACTCGCCAAACGCGCGGGCGTCACCAACAGCACCATTTCGATGATCGAAAAGAACAGCGTCAGCCCTTCGATCAGTTCGCTGAGAAAGGTACTGGGCGGCATTCCCATGTCCATGGTCGAGTTCTTTTCCGAAGAAATCCTGCAGGAAGTCCCGACCCAGATCGTCTACAAGGCCAACGAGCTGATCGACATTTCCGACGGCGCCGTGACCATGAAACTGGTCGGCCGCGCGCACCCCAGTCGCGCCATCGCCTTCCTCAATGAAATCTATCCGCCGGGCGCAGATACCGGCGAGGAAATGCTCACCCATGAAGGCGAGGAAACCGGGATTCTGGTGGAAGGTCGTCTGGAACTGGTGGTGGGTCTGGAAACTTTTATTCTCGAAGCCGGCGACAGCTACTACTTTGAAAGTACCAAGCCGCATCGTTTCCGTAATCCGTTCGACGCGCCTGCGCGACTAATCAGCGCAGCCACGCCGGCGAATTTTTAACAAAGAGGTGCCAAGCCATGATGGCAAACGCATCCGAACAGTTTTTCTACCGTGCGGTATAACCCCTTCGACTATGGGGTTGTTTCAGTGTGGCGGGCTACCCGCTATACTTGCGCCCGCCTGCGAACCGTGGCCGCAGGCGTGAATAGCCACCATTGAGGGTGAACGCGTGAATCTAATTATGAAAATGCTGGCTGCACCAGCAACCGTACTGGCCCTCTGGGCTGTCAGCGCTCAAGCTGCGACGAATGACGACATTGCCAAACGCCTCGAGCCGGTCGGCCAGGTGTGTGTCCAAGGGCAGGAATGCAAAGGGATGGAAGTGGCTGCGACTGCCGGCGGCGGTGATGCCAAGACTCCAGACTCAATCATTGCCAAACATTGCAACGCTTGCCATGGTTCCGGCCTGTTGGGCGCGCCGAAAATCGGTGACACCGCCGCCTGGAAGGAGCGCGCCGATCACCAGGGCGGCCTCGACGGCATCCTGGCCAAGGCCATCACCGGCATCAACGCCATGCCGCCAAAAGGCACCTGTGCCGATTGCACCGACGCTGACCTGAAAGGCGCGATCGAGAAGATGTCCGGTCTGAAATAAGCCGCGCTTCTGATGAAAAAAACCGTCTTCGGACGGTTTTTTTGTGCCTGCGATTCAAGAGCCCCTCATCGGAACGCCGCCCGCCCAGCCCTCTCCCGGAGGGAGAGGGGGCCGACCGAGTTGTCTTGCGTCCGACATCGACCTGAAAGACCTTAGCGATTATGGATTCGGCGAAGCAGGTTCACGTCGGCGTACCTCCCCAATTTTCCCCATTCAGTCCCCTCTCCCTCCGGGAGAGGGCTAGGGTGAGGGCAATCCGGCGCTGTTCTTTGCAGCAAACTCAAGGCAAGCTCGGTCTACCCCTATTCACGGAACGGGCGGGAGGCTTCAGATGGTGCAGTTGTGTTCGATCGAACAGGCAGTGGACGACGTGCTGGCGCGGTTGCCGGCGCATATCCACATGGGCATGCCGCTGGGTCTGGGCAAACCCAATCACTTCGTCAACGCGCTGTACCGGCGGATCAAAGGCCTGCCCGAGCGGCAGCTGACGATCTACACCGCGCTGTGCCTCGGTCGTCCGGCGTTGGGCGATGGCTTGCAAAAACGCTTCATCGAACCCTTCGTCGAGCGCGTCTTCGGTGACTACCCGGAATTCGATTTCCTCGCCGACCTGCACCGCGACAGCCTGCCCGCGAACATCCGCATCGAACAGTTCTTCATGCAGCCCGGCAGCCTGCTCAACAGCGCGCCGGCCCAGCAGGATTACGTCAGCAGCAACTACAGCCACGCCGCCCGCGACATCAACGCCGCCGGGCTGAATCTGGTGGCGCAGTTACTGGCCAGCAGCAGCGAGCATCCGGATCGCCTGAGCCTGAGCTGCAACCCGGACATCACGCTCGACCTGTTGCCGATGATCGCCAAGCGCCGCGACGCCGGTGAGACGATTTTGCTGGTCGGCCAGGTTCACACCGATCTGCCGTACATGCCCGGCGATGCTGAAGTCGATATCGACACCTTCGACCTGCTGATTGACGCGAAGGACAGCAGCACGCTGTTTTCCACGCCGAACATGCCGGTGGGGTTTCAGGATCATTTCATTGGTGTGCACGCCAGTACGCTGGTGCGCGACGGCGGCACGTTGCAGATTGGTATCGGTTCGATGGGCGATGCGCTGACCGCCGCGCTGCTCGCACGTCAGGCGGATAACGTCGGTTATCAGGCGTTGCTCGATGACATCAACCTTAGCCAATGGGCGCAACTGATCCACCGTGAGGGCGGCACCGGCCCGTTCGCCAAAGGCCTGTACGGTTGCAGCGAAATGTTCGTCAATGGCCTGCTGGTGCTGGCGGATGCCGGGATCATTCGGCGCAAGGTTTATCCCGATGTGCCGACCCAGGAACAGGCCAACGCCGGCACCCTCGACGAGGCCGCGCAGACTGACGGCATCTCGGTGCACGGCGGGTTCTTTCTCGGCCCGCGCAGTTTCTACGAGCGCCTGCGCGAGCTGCCGCAGAGCAAGCGCCTCGAATTCAACATGACCCGCATCAGCTACATCAACGAGCTGTATGGGCAGGAAGAACTAAAGCGCCTGCAACGTCTCGACGCGCGATTCATCAACACCGTGTTCACCATGACTCTGCTCGGCGCCGGTGTGGCGGATCAGCTCGAAGACGGGCGGGTACTCAGCGGTGTCGGCGGGCAGTACAACTTCGTGGCGCAGGGGCATGCGCTGCACGATGCCCGTTCGATTCTGATTCTGCGCAGCTGGCGCGAGTCGGGTGGCGATGTCAGTTCCAACATCGTTTGGGAGTACGGCCACTGCACGATCCCACGGCATCTGCGCGATATCGTCGTGACCGAATACGGCATTGCCGATCTGCGCGGCAAATCCGACGCCGTGGTGATCGAGTCGCTGCTGAACATCAGCGACTCACGCTTCCAGCAGGGACTTATCGAACAAGCGCAAAAAGTCGGCAAGCTGCCGAAGGATTTCCGCCTCGACCCACGCTTCGCCGATAACACACCGCAGCGTTTGCAGGCGATCGCCGCACGGCATCCGAACCTGTTTCCGGAGTACCCGCTGGGCTGTGATTTCACCGCGATTGAACGGGATTTGCTGCGGGCGCTGAACTGGCTGAAGAGCAAATTCAAACTCACCGAGATCCTCGAACTGGGCAAGGCTGCCCTCGATGCACCAGAGGCATCGCTGTATCCCGAGCATCTTGAGCGCATGCAACTGAGCAACCCGGAAGGCTTGAAAGAAGACCTCTTCCAGCGCCTGCTGCTCACCGGGCTGAAAGCCACCGCGCAATAACTGCCGGACCCAAAACAACTGTAGGAGTGAGCCTGCTCGCGATGGCGGTGTTTCAGCCGACGAATATATCGACTGACACTACGCTATCGCGAGCAGGCTCACTCCTACAGGGGAGCTGCGGTGTTGCTGGTTATTCGATGAAAGTGACGACGCCATCCTTCAGCGATTTCACCCGGGCCAGCGATTCAACGCGATAGCCCTGCGAATCCAGTTCGGCGCGGCCGCCCTGGAACGACTTCTCGATGACGATGCCCAGGCCGGCAACGGTCGCGCCGGCTTGCTTGATGATCGAGATCAGCGCCTGCGATGCCTTACCGTTGGCCAAAAAGTCGTCGATGATCAGCACGCGGTCGCTGCTGGTCAGGTGGCGCGGCGAGATGGCCACGGTGCTTTCGGTCTTTTTGGTGAACGAGTAAACGGTCGCCGACAGCAGGTTTTCAGTCAGGGTCAGGGACTGTTGCTTGCGGGCGAAGATCACCGGCACGCCGAGGTTCAGACCGGTCATGATCGCCGGAGCGATGCCCGAGGCTTCGATGGTGACGATCTTGGTGATGCCCGAATCCTTGAACAGCGAGGCGAATTCGTCGCCGATCAGCTTCATCCGGGCCGGGTCGATCTGGTGGTTCAGGAAGGCGTCGACCTTCAGGACCTGGTCGGAAAGCACGATGCCTTGTTCGCGGATTTTCTGCTGCAATGCTTCCATGAAGCTGTCCTCTTTTGGCGCTTTGTACGCCGAAGGTCTAGTAAAAAAGTGGTCAATTCTAGCGCTTTAACATCGCGCGTATATCAGCCAATGCGCTGTTGCCGCGCACGACTTTGACTTCGGTCGGTGTGTCGTCGTTGCCTTCCCAGGCCAGATCGTCCGGCGGCAGCTCATCGAGGAAGCGGCTCGGCGCGCAGTCGATGATCTCGCCGTACTGCTTGCGCTTGGCGGCGAAGGTGAAGGCCAGGGTCTGGCGCGCGCGGGTGATGCCCACATAGGCCAGGCGGCGTTCTTCTTCGATGGTGTCGGCTTCGATGCTGGAGCGGTGCGGGAGAATTTCCTCTTCCATGCCCATGATGAACACGTAAGGGAATTCCAGACCCTTGGACGCATGCAGCGTCATCATCTGCACGCCTTCGGCACCGTCTTCCTCTTCCTGCTGACGTTCGAGCATGTCGCGCAGGACCAGTTTGCCGATGGCGTCCTCGACGGTCATTTCGCCTTCTTCGTCCTTTTCGAGGGTGTTTTTCAACGCCTCGATCAGGAACCAGACGTTGCTCATCCGATAGTCGGCAGCCTTGTCGCTGGAGCTGTTGGTACGCAGCCAGTTCTCATAGTCGATGTCCATGACCATGCTGCGCAGCGCCGAGATCGGGTCTTCGCCGGCGCATTGCTCGCGGACCTTGTCCATGAAGCGCTTGAAGCGCGACAGGCGGTCGGTGAAGCGGCTGTCGAGATGCTCGCCGAGACCGATTTCGTCGGTGGCGGCGTACATCGAGATTTTGCGTTCAGTGGCGTAGTTGCCGAGTTTTTCCAGGGTGGTCGAACCGATTTCGCGGCGCGGCACGTTGATCACCCGCAGGAAGGCGTTGTCGTCATCCGGGTTGACGATCAGGCGGAAGTAGGCCATCAGGTCTTTCACTTCCTGGCGGCCGAAGAAGCTGTTACCGCCGCTCAAGCGGTACGGCACCTGGTGGTGCTGCAACTTCAGCTCGATCAGCTTGGCCTGATAGTTACCGCGATAGAGAATCGCAAAATCGCTGTACGGGCGGTCGGTGCGCAAGTGCAGGCTGAGGATTTCCATGGCCACGCGCTCGGCTTCGGCATCCTCGTTACGGCAGCGGATCACGCGGATCTCGTCACCGTGGCCCATCTCGCTCCACAGCTGCTTTTCGAATTCGTGCGGGTTGTTCGAGATCAGCACGTTGGCGCAGCGCAGGATGCGACTGGTCGAGCGATAGTTCTGTTCGAGCATCACCACTTTCAAGGACGGATAGTCGTCCTTGAGCAACATCAGGTTTTCCGGCCGCGCACCACGCCAGGCGTAGATCGACTGGTCGTCGTCGCCTACCACGGTGAACTGGTTGCGCTTGCCGATGAGCATTTTTACCAGCAGATACTGGCTGGCGTTGGTGTCCTGGTATTCGTCGACCAGCAGGTAACGCACCTTGTTCTGCCACTTTTCGAGAATGTCGGCGTGTTCTTCGAAGAGTTTTACCGGCAGCAGGATCAGGTCGTCGAAGTCCACCGCGTTGAACGCTTTCAGCGTGCGCTGATAGTGGGTGTAGACGATGGCGGCGGTCTGTTCCTTGGGATTACGCGCGTTCTCCAGCGCCTGAGGCGGCAGGATCAGGTCGTTTTTCCAGGCGCCGATCATGTTCTTGATCTCGTCGACGCCGTCTTCGCCCGCGTATTCCTTCTGCATGATGTCGGTCATCAGCGCTTTTACATCGGTCTCGTCAAAGATCGAGAAACCGGGTTTGTAGCCCAGCCGCGCGTGTTCCTTGCGGATGATGTTCAGACCGAGGTTGTGGAAGGTGCAGACCGTCAGCCCACGCCCTTCGCCGGCCCGCAGCAAGGTGCCGACCCGCTCTTTCATCTCGCGCGCGGCCTTGTTGGTAAAGGTCATGGCGACGATGTACTGGGCGCGGATGCCGCAGTTCTGGATCAGGTGCGCGATTTTGCGCGTGATCACGCTGGTCTTGCCGGAGCCAGCACCGGCGAGCACCAATAGAGGGCCGCCGACGTAGTTCACGGCTTCTTGCTGCCGGGGATTGAGTCGGGACATACGAAAATTCGGGAGTCGTTGACGAAATGGGCCGGCATTTTAACAGGCTCAGAGATTTGTGCTGCTCTGTCCGACTTGTGACGTACCACGCGATTCAAATTTGCCGGTTTTGTTACTTTCGCGGAGGATGCGCGGTGATTTTGCGGCTAATGTACTCATTCGTGACACAAAATAACGTTTCGATAACCGTTGTCATTTGGTCATTGGTCATAGCAACGGCATAATGCCCCCGCCCACATCATTGCAGAGTCTAGGGAGCTAGCTTGTCTACGCCTGTCGAACCCTTGCGTTTGCTGCTACTGGCCGAAGAGCCAGCGTGGACAGCGTTATTGCGTGAGTGTCTGGCTCCGATGGGGAGCGCGGCGGTGCTGATCAGCGCCCCGAGCTGGGAGTCGGTCAGCAGTTTGTTCGAAGACAACCGCCACGCGGTGTTGTTGACGATTCCGGCGTTGCAACCGGCACCCGGTCGTTGCAGCCTGCCGACGGTATTGCTGCTGGAACACGAACCGGACACCGCGCCGGTTGGCGTCAGTGACTGGCTGGTGTTCGACGCCCTTGACGCCGGCATGCTGCGCCGTTGCCTGCGCCATGTGCGCGAACGCGGCGTTCTCGAAAACACCCTGCAGCGCCTCGCCGAACAGGATCCGCTGACGGGCATCGCCAACCGACAGGGTTTTCAGACCTTGCTTGCGGCGCGCCTCGCGGAAAACGACGGCCGTGGCCTGGCCCTCGGCCATCTCGATCTCGACAACTTCCGCCATGCCAATGACGCCCTTGGCCATCAGGCCGGCGATCGCTTGATCCTGCAGGTGGTCGCACGGTTGAAAAGTCAGCTGGAGGCTGGCGATCAACTGGCGCGGCTGGGCAGTGACGAATTCGCCCTGTTGATTGATACCCGCCGCGCGCCGCAACGCGCCGAATGGATGGCCGAACGCATTACCGAAGCGCTCGCCGAACCGTATTGGGTCGATGGCGAAAGCCTGCTGATCGGCTCCAGCCTCGGCATCGCCCATGCTCGCGCACAGGCCGGGGCCGACCCGCTGATGTGGCATGCGCACATCGCCATGCAGCAGGCCAAGAGCACGCAGGGCTGCACCTTTCATATCTTCAACGAACGCATCAACCGCAATGCACGGAGCATGGCCGACCTCGAAAGCGAGCTGCGCCGGGCGTTGCGTCGCGATGAACTGGAGCTGCATTACCAGCCACGGTTGAATCTTGAGGACGGCCAGATTGTCGGCCTCGAGGCCTTGGTGCGCTGGCGTCATGGCGAGCGTGGCTTGCTGCCGCCCAGCGAATTCGTGCCGTTGGCCGAACAGAGCGGGCTGATTGTGCCGTTGGGTTACTGGGTGATTTCCCGGGCCCTGCGTGATATGCAGGCGCTGCGCGAACGCGGATTGCCGGCGCTGCACATGGCGATCAACCTGTCGTTCCGCCAGTTTCAGGACAGCCAGTTGTTGCCGACCCTCAGCCGCTTGATCGCTGAACGCGGTGTTGAAGCGCAGTGGCTGGAATTCGAACTGACCGAAACCGCGGTGATGCGCCGCAGCGATCTGGTCAAGCAGACCATGGATGCTTTGGGCCGCCTCGGTGTGCGTTTTTCGCTGGATGACTTTGGCACCGGGTTCTCATCGTTCGTGCACCTCAACAGCTTGCCGATCACACTGCTGAAGATCGACAAGAGCTTTGTCGGCGGCATGGAGCAGCGCGAGGAGAACCGCAAACTGGTGCACGCGATGATCAACCTTGCGCACAACCTGCATCTGGAAGTGGTGGCGGAAGGGGTTGAGACGCCGGAACAACTGGAATTGCTGCGCGGGTTTGGTTGTGATCAGGTGCAGGGTTATCTGATCAGCCGGCCGTTGCCGTTGGCGGAACTGGTTGAGTATCTGACCTTCGGCTCAAGCCAGCAGTCAGCCCTGGAAATCGTGAGCTGAACGCATAACCCTGTAGGAGTGAGCCTGCTCGCGATAGCGGTATGTCAGATAATCATGCACTGACTGATACAGCGCTATTGCGAGCAGGCCCACTCCTACAGGGGATCTCAGTCAGTCTGGGCGACTGTGTAAGGGTTCGAGGGCGCAGGCTCCAGCCGAATCATCCGCTTCATCTTCCACTCGAACGCCAGCGTCAAACTCACCGCCGCGCACGCCAGACCCAGCGCCAACCCCCACCAGACGCCCGTCGGCCCCCAGTTCAAATGGAACGCCATCCACCACGCCGCCGGCGCACCAATCAGCCAATAGCAAGCGAGCCCGACCAGAAACGTGGTCTTCGCATCCTTGAGTCCACGAATGCAGCCCATGGCAATCGTCTGCGTGCCATCAAACAACTCGAACCATGCCGCCACTGCCAACAGGCTCACCGCCAGACGAATCACCTCGGCAAACGCCGGATCATTGTGATCGAGGAACAACCCGACCAACTGATTCGGCAGCAGCCAGAACACCATCGCAAACCCCAGCATCACCACGGCGCCGAAGACGATCCCGACCCGTCCGGACATCCGCGCATCGCTCAATTGCCCGGCGCCGTAATGCTGGCCGACACGCATGGTGATCGCATACGACATGCCCGCCGGCACCATGAACGCCACCGAAACGATTTGCAGAGCAATCTGGTGCGCGCCCAATTGCGTGCTGCCCATGGTGCCCATGCACAACGCCGCAAATGCGAACAAACCGACTTCCACCGCGTAGGTGCCGCCGATTGGCAGGCCGAGGCGCCACAGCTCTTTCAGGTACTGCCGGTTCGGCCGTGACAGGCCCGCGCGCAGCGGATAAGCGTCATACGCCGGGTGCCGGCGGATGTGCCACGCCAACGCGAGTGCCATGCAATTGGCGACGATCGCCGTGACCAGTCCGATGCCCGTCAGACCCATTTTCGGCAGACCGAACATGCCGGTGATCAGCGCGTAATTGAGCAGGAAGTTGGCCACCGTGCCGGCCAGGCTGATAACCATCACCGGCGTCGCCCGGCCAATCGCACTGGTGAAGCCGCGCAAAGCCATGAAACTCAGATAGCCAGGCAGGGCAAAGGGCAGGGCGATGAGGAATTGCCCGGCGGCGTTGACGTTGGTTTCGGTCTGGCCGAACAGCAGCAACACCGGTTTCAGGTTCCACAGCAGCAACCCGGCGCCCAACGCCATCAGCCACGCTAGCCACAAACCGGCTTGGGTCAGCCGCGCTGCACCAATGATGTCGCCGGCGCCCTTGCGAATCGCCACCAGCGTGCCGACAGCCGCAATCACGCCAATGCAGAAAATCGACACAAATGAATAGCTCGCCGCACCGAGACCGCCACCGGCCAACGCTTCCGGGCTGAGGCGCGCCATCATCAGGGTGTCAGTCAGCACCATCAGCATGTGCGCCAACTGTGAAGCGATCAACGGCCCTGCCAGCCGCAGAATGGCCCAGAGTTCGGTACGCACAGGATGCTGCATGGTCATCACCAGTCGATTTCAGAGGAAGCAGGAGAGCGTCGATTCTCGGCGTTTGGCATTTATTGCACAAAGGGATAAAAAGGATGAGTCGCATGAGTAATACTCATCCTGAGTAGAAACTGTCCATTTCGCTGTATCCCGCTGCAGGAGCCTTGTGCATGTCCCGTCGACTTCCTCCGTTGTATGCCCTGCGTGCATTCGAAGCCGCCGCGCGGCACAGCTCGTTCACGCGTGCGGCCGAGGAGTTGTCGATCACCCAGAGTGCGGTGAGTCGGCACATTCGCACGCTCGAAGATCACTTTGCCTGCAAGCTGTTTCACCGCAGCGGTCGCCATTTGCAGCTCACCGAGTCGGCCCGGTTGCTGTTGCCGGGCATCCGTGAAGGCTTCGCAGCCCTGGAGCGGGCCTGTAATACCTTGCGCGCTGAAGATGACATCCTGCGCATGAAAGCGCCGTCGACCCTGACCATGCGTTGGTTGCTGGCGCGACTCAGTCGTTTCCGTCACCTGCAACCAGGCAACGAAGTGCAACTGACCAGCGCCTGGATGGATGTCGATTCGGTGGACTTCAACGATGAGCCGTTCGATTGCGCGGTGCTGCTGAGTGACGGGCATTTTCCACCCGACTGGGAGGCCAGCCTGTTATTTCCTGAAGAGCTGATCCCGGTGGGTGCGCCGAACCTGCTCAATGATCAGCCGTGGGATCTGGCCCGGCTGGCGTCCACCGAATTGCTCCATCCGACCCCGGATCGTCGTGACTGGCGCAGTTGGCTGGAGCACATGGGGCTGTCCGATCAGGTTTCACTCAAGGGCGGCCAGGTGTTCGATACCCTCGAGCTGGGCATGATCGCAGCGGCGCGCGGCTACGGTGTGTCGATGGGCGATCTGTTGATGGTTGCCGAGGATGTCGCGCAAGGACGCCTGAGTCTGCCGTGGCCGACGGCGATCGCCAGCGGACTGAATTATTACCTGGTGTGGCCAAAGACCCGTCCGGGAGGTGAACGTTTGCGCCGTCTAAGCGACTTCCTGCAAGGCGAAGTCCGCGCCATGGAGCTGCCGGCGGTTACGCGCTTGAGCTGAAACGTTCGAGCCGCCACAATGCCGGCCTTACGCCATACCCTCGCAATGCGCTCAAGTATTCGGCTTTGCCGCCGACTACGAGCAGATGGAACCGTCGTGCCGGTTTCATGAGGTCACCCCCATTATTAAAAAATTTCCGAGCATTGGCTGCGATCAGGGAGGATCCGGTAGCTCGGCCAGGAGCTGTCCATGTCTCAACCTCGCGCTCGGATCGCCTCGCAGCTGGGCCTCGCGCTCGCTGTGATACTGGCGATAGTCATCAGTGGCAGTACGGTGTTCGCCCTGCGTTCGCTGGACTCGGCCAACCTCGCCACCCGTGAAGAACATCTGGCCAGTGAGGCGCGGCTGCTGGCCGACCAACTGAGCACCTTTCACGGCACGCTGCGTGAAAGCACCCAGCGCTTGAGCGGGTTGTTCGAGAAGCGCTTCAGCGCGGGCTTGAGCATTCACCCAAGTGAGCCGGTGACAGTCGCCGGCACGCAGACCCCGGGCCTGCATCTGGGCAGCGAAGTGCTGAACAACAACTTCAAGGAAGTCGACGAGTTCAAGCAGATGACGGCCGGTGTCGCCACGCTGTTCGTACGCAGTGGTGAAGACTTTGTGCGGGTCAGCACCTCGCTGACCAAACAGGATGGCACCCGCGCCATCGGCACCTTGCTTGACCACGCTCACCCGGCGTACGCGAAGTTGATGGCGGGGCAGAGCTATGTTGGCCGTGCGTTGCTGTTCGATCGTTCCTACATGACCCAATACACCCCGGTGCGCGATGGCAGCGGCAAGGTGATTGCGGTGCTGTTCGTTGGTTTCGATTACACCGACGCGCAGAACGCCCAGTTCGACAACCTCAAGCGTTTCCGCATCGGGCAGACCGGTTCGCTGGCGCTGCTCGATGAGCAGAGCAAATGGCTGGTTGCACCGGCAGGTGTACAGGCGCTTGATCAAGCGATTCCAGTGATCAAGGATCTGGCGAAATCGCCGGGCAAAGGTCAGTTCTGGGGTGACAAGTCCGAGGATTTCTACAGTGTAGCGGTGCCGTTCGACGGTGGCCCGTGGTCGGTGGTGGCGAGCATGCCGAAAGCCGAGATTCGCGCGGTGACCTGGAGCGTCGGTACGCAACTGGCCATTGGCAGCTTGCTGGCGATGTTGCTGGCGGTCGGTTCGGTGGTCTGGTTGCTGCGCAGCAAGCTGGCGCCACTGAGCGATCTGGTACGTCAGGCCGAAGCCTTGGGTGCCGGTGATCTGAGCGTGCGCCTGAACGTGTCGAGCAATGACGAGATCGGTCAGCTGTCCCGCGCGTTCAACCAGATGAGCCAAGCCTTGTCGACGATGGTCGAGCACATCCGTCGCTCGTCGGAAGAGGTCAACAGCCGTGCTCAAGCCTTGTCCGGTTTGTCCGGCGGTGCCTACGAAGGCATGGAGCAGCAGTCTGGCGAAATCACCAGCATGGCCGGTGCGGTGGAAGAGTTCAGCGCGACCTCGCTGAACATTGCCGACAACATGGGCGCGACCCAGCGTCTGGCGCAGGAAAACGCCCAGCAGACGCAGATTGGTCGCAGTTCGATGGAAGAGGCATCGTCCTCTCTGGAGCAAATCGCTGGCGCGCTGAACAGCACCGCCACGGTGATCAACACCCTCGGCCAGCGGTCGCAGGAAATCGGCGGTATCGTCGGGGTTATCACCTCGATTGCCGAGCAGACCAACCTGCTGGCGCTCAACGCTGCGATTGAAGCGGCACGTGCCGGTGAACAAGGTCGCGGCTTCGCTGTGGTGGCCGATGAAGTGCGCAGCCTGGCTTCGCGTACCCGTCAGGCGACCGATGAAATTTCCAGCATGATTCACAGCATCCAGCAGGAAACCGGCAACGCGATCAGCACCATGGAGCAGGGCAATGTGCTGATGCAGGAAGGTCTGTCGCGTAACGCCAATGTTGCCTCGGCGCTGGCACGCATCGATGAGCAGAGCCGCTCGGCGGGTCAGCAGTTTGCCGCGATCACTACGGCGACCCAGGAACAGAGCAGCACCGCGACGTTGCTCAGCAGCAACTTGCAGAGCATTGCCTTGGCGAACAGTGAGCAGCGTGAGGTGGTGTCGAACCTTGCAGTCACCGCCAAAGAGCTGGAGAAGTTGGCGGCGGATCTGCGTTCCGAGGTTGATCGTTTCCGTTGATGCGCCGATGCCCTTGTAGGAGCTGACGAGTGCAACGAGGCTGCGATCTTTTGATTCTGAAAAGCAAGATCAAAAGATCGCAGCGTGCCGCAGCTCCTACACGCTGTCAGTTACATTTGGCGTTGCTCGAAACTTCCTTGCTCGCCAGTTTCAACTGCTTGGCCAGTTCGGCCGCGTTGGTGCTTGAGTAAACCCGGCCTCCGGTGTTTTTCGCAATGCACTGCGAAGGTCCGCCAGCGCCGATGTTCACCACGTTGACTCGCAACCGCGGCTGCTCTTGGGCAATGCGTCGGGACACTGCGCAGACGTCTTTCTGGCAACCGTCCTCACCGTCGACAAACATTACGATCACCGCGTCATTGTTGCGCCCGTCCACGGTGCTCGCCGCTTTGGCCAGGCTATCGGCCAACGGTGTGCCTTCGTTGGGCACCAGGCCACGGATCCCGTTGATCAGGCGCTGACGATCGCCGAATTTGAACACCCCTTGGTCCGGCGTGCTTTCGCAACCGGCGAAGGTGATCAGGCGCGTATCGATCTTCGGATCCAGCGCGTTGATCATCCCTGCCAGCGAATCCTGAGCCACATTCATGCGGCTCGGCTTCTCGAAGATTTGCAGGGTCCGGTTGGGGTCCATGTACTTGTTGAGATTGTTGCCAAAAAACCAGTCTTCGTCAGCCTTCACCGCTTTGATGTTGAGCTCCATCGACCCTGATGTATCGAGAACCACGACAAATTGTGGGACCACCGCATTCGGTGCTTTTTTACGGCAGGCGAAGTTGTCCAGTGTCGGTGGCGGCGGGGCGACGACCACCGGTTTTGGCGGCGCAACGGGTGCGGGTTCAGGTACCGGAACAGGTTCCGGCTCGGGTTCTGGTTCTGGAACAGGTTCCGGCTCCACGACAGGCTCGGGCACCGGCTCTACCGGTTGTTCCACGGGCGCCACGATCGGTGCTGCCGGTGGCACCGCGACGACGACCGGTTCACGGTGCAGGAACCACCACAGCCACAACGCCAGTAGCAGCAACAACAGCGCCAGTAAGGCAGCGGCGATCCACCAGCCACGGCGCGAAGGTGGCACTACCGGCGCCAACGGCACGGGCGGCACCACCGGCGGCACGATCGGACGCGGCGGTCGCTGGTTCCAGCGCACCACCAGCGGCTCACCGTTGAGGCTGTAGAGCTTGTCCAGCTCCGGGCTGCCGAGCAGGCTGCGCAGATCATCCGCGACCCCGGGCTGCCCGCGTTTTTGCAATTCGTCGGCCAGTTGTTCGAGGGAGGTCTGGCGCACCTCATAGGTTTGCAGCAAGCGTCGCTGCGCGTCCTCATTGAGCTCGGCATAGGGCGTGGGCTGGCCACCCAGTTCGGTCCACCATTCCAGCACCTCGCCACTGCCCATCCGGGGGATGGCGAACAGGCTCGCGGTGGTCGGCGGAAAGTGTTTTTGAATGAGGGCGACTTTGGCCTGCAGCGCACTCATCCCCTCCGGTGTGGCGTGCGCATCCCTGATGACCCGCTGCATGACGACGATTCCTGAAAAAGCTGCAGGCCTGCGACGGCAGGCCTGCGGGGTGAACAGTTACTCTTCGTAACCGAGACTGAACTGCAACTGATTGACCTTCTTCTGCAACGTTTTCAGCTGTTCCTGCTTGGCTGCCAGCGCCGCCGGTGAAGCCTTGGCGGTTGGCGCTGCCTGCGAGGCCTTGAGCTGCTGCTCGAGATCGGCAATCTGCTTCTGCACCGAGCCTTCATTACCGCGTCGGCCCTTGAGCGAAGTCAGCAACTTGCCCAGCGACTGATTGAGCTCAGCCTGGGATTTCTGCTGGCTGGCCAGATCGAGTTTGGTGTTCAGTTGCTGGGCCTGGATGTTCTGATAGACCTGTCGAAACATCGCGTTCTGCTGACGCGACTCGGCCAGCGCCTGCTCCTTCTGCTTGACCTGATCGCTGTAACCACCGGAGTAGTCACAGTTCATCTTGGTCAGCATGCTGCTGTCGCGATTGGTTGCATCGCATTCGCCTGGCTTGGTGGCGCAACCGCCCAACGCCAGGATGGCGGTCAGGACCGCCAGCTGTTTTAGCGTCATGTGCTTAGCCCAGAGTGATCGCGGAGCGCTGGCTGTAGAGACCGTCGACTTCCTTTTGCAGGGCGGCGACTTTCTCGTTCATCTTCAGGATGTTCACGTCCACCTGCTTCATCTCGGCGCTGGCACCCCCAGCACGTTCGGCATCAGCCACTTTGGTGTACTCGGTGACCTTGGTGCGCATGTTGCCGAGGTCTTTGCGCAGACGCGCGATGTTCTGATCGATCTCGGCGATTTGCGCCTGGGCCTTGGTCTTGTCGACCTTCTTGCTGGCGATGTCTTTCTTGATCTGGGCGATGCGTGCCTGATCGTCGTTGATCACCTGTTGCGCGGTCGCGGTACGGGCAACCACATTTTGCGTGTCCTGCTCGACATCGCTGTTCATCTTCGCCAGACGAGTCGTGGTGTCGGAGTATTCGCTGCGACGCTGATCCAGATAGTAGTTGGCGCCCATGGCCACGCCACACGCGGTGATACCGGCGGCGATGGCGCAAACAGCCTTGTTGCTGCTGTTGGACAGCGCGCAACCGAGGATACCGACGCCAGCACCCACGGCACAGGCCTGGTAACCGGACTTGCTGAAGAACTGCGCGTCACTGCCTTGGGTCAGACGTGGGTCAGCACCGTCGCTGCCACCGAGCATCGAGCTGCCAGTATTGGCGCAACCGGTCAGCAGCAGGCTGCCGGTGACAACGAAAGCGATTTGTAGCTTGAAGCGAGTCCAGAGGCTGCGCGACATGGTGAAGCTCCTTGATGACAGTGTTGTGGTGCGTTGTTATTGGGATACGGTTTTGCAGCTGCTGAGCCAGGCGTCGGTGTCGATCTTCTGCTTTTGCAGGAAGGTCTTCTGATTGGCCCAATGCGTGCGCAAATAAGGTTTGAGGTCTTGCAGCTGTTTGTTGCGGGTGATGATTTCTTCCATCACCGGCACCTGTGCTTCAAGCAGCGGCTGGCCATACAACGTCGCCGATTCCACCAGGCTGCTGGCGTAGTAACGGCTGAGTTTGTGCAGGCGATCCTTCTGCTCGTCGAGCTTGCCCTTGCGCATGTCGCAACTGGCGTCCTTGTCGGCGGACTCGCAGTTGAGCTTGTAGTTTTTCTGCAGGAAATCCACGTACTGGCCGTCATCGAGCATCTTGGTGCAGAGGAACGCGCCGAGGTTGAGGCTGGCGCGAATTGCCTGATCGCGGGTTTCTTCCTGCTGCTGATTGCTCGCACGCAACTGGTTTTCCAGGGCCTGGAGTTTTTCCTTGAGCGCCTTGTCTTCGACGCCCGAGGCCAGATTATTCAGAGATTGCACCGTGCCTTTATCGGCCGATTCGGTTTCCTTGCTGCCGGTGCCGAGCTTCTTCCAGCTGCTTTCGATACTGGCGACGCGTTCACGCGATGTGAGGGTCGGTGAGACCATCACCAGACGCAGACCGGAGGTTTTGTTCTTCACCTGGCCCTCGGCGTTGTAGTACGGCTGTTCCTTGCGCAGCGCAGTGCGCAGGTCGGCCTGCGCGGTCAGGTAGTTACCGCCGCGCACTACATAACCGCCAGCCTGGCCGTGCTGGCGGTCGAGTTTGTTCAGGCGAAACGGCTCGAACATCATCTCGTCGACGTTGCCGAGCATGTCGTGCAAGCCCAGAGGGTTGGGTTTTTGCAGGCCGGTCAGTTGCAGTTTGCCGTTGGACGACTGCGCGCCGGCGAACCACTCATAGGCGTTGATGCCTTCGGGCATCGGATAGTGCGTGTCGCGGAATTCCGCGGCGCCGACTTCCAGTCCGCCACGGGCGGCGAACTCCCACTCGACCTCGGTCGGCAAGCGCAGAAAGCCCAGGGCGCCGTCTTCTTTCGGCAACTTGTCGGCGGCGTTCTTGCGCAGCCACAGGTTGTACTTGTCGGCGGCATCGATGGCTTGCACCCAGCTCACGGCGACTTGCGGCAGGCGCATTTTGGTCGCGGCGGTGGGGCAGGTTTCTTCGGTCAGCGCGGCGTATTGCAGCTGACTCATCTCGTACTTGGCCATCAGGTAGTAACGGGATTTATCGCTCTTGCCGCCGGTAAAACTGCCGGCGATGAAGGTCGGCCGAGTCTGTTCGACATAGCCGTACTCGGCGCCGTCCTGACCGATGTTGATCGGGTAGTCATCGAGCGGCCCGGCGACCGGAATGAACACCTTGCGAAACACCATCGAGCCCTCGCACGGCATCGGCAGGACGACGTCGCTGGCCTCGGGCATCGGGTTGTAATACTTCTCTTCCCAGCCCGCCGCCGAGGCGTCGAGCAGGTAGCCCAGGCTCAGGGGCAACAGCAAGCCAAAACGTTTATAGCTCACGCAGACTCTCCGCAGGTTGGATGCTGATGGCTCGCACGGCGCCGATCACGGCCACCAGTGCAGCGACCAGAAAGGTCAGAAGCAGGGCAGCGAGGCCATGCCAGAAAGTGATGTGGCAAACGAACGTGCCGGTGGCCTGACTGCTGCCGAGCAAGTAGTCGAACAAATGGCTGCCGATGGCGTAAAACCCCAACCCGCCGAGATAACCGGCGAGGCTCAGCAGCAGCGCCTGGGTGATCACGAAGCCGCCGACTGCCGCCCGGTTGAAACCCAGCAGGCGCAGTACCGCGAGGCTTTTGCGCTTGCGGTCGATGTTGGCGAGAAAGGCCCCGACCATCGACGCCACGCAGCCGATCAGCGCCGCCAAAGCAATCACGCCGAAGATCAAGCCCAGTACATGGTTGATCGCTTTGACGTTGTCGATATCGGCCAGTCGGCTCGAGGTTTCGATGTGCTGTTCGTTGAGCCAGCGCTCCAGCGGTGCGACCTGATCGATGTCACGCGCATACACGCGGGCCCGGGCATACAGCGGTTGCAGATTGCCTTGCGGCTTGCCGGTGGCGATGCCGAACGCCGCGACCTGATAGCCGTCGCGAAAGCGTTCGAGATCCAGCAGCAGCGGCGGCGCGACAAAACCGGCGGCGCGACCGAAGCGTGCGCCATCCAGCACGGCGAGGACGCTCAAGCTGATTTCGCCGCGCTCGTTGACGCCTTCCAGCCGACGCAGCACCCGCAGTTGCACACGGTCACCAGCCTTGGCCTGCAAGCGTTGTGCGGCGCGGGCGCTGAGAATTACTTGATTGCCGACCGGGTTGAATTGCGGCAGGTTCAGTTGCGGGTCGCCGGGTTCGGTGGCGATGATTTCCGCGCCTTCGACAAACTTTTGCAGGCCGACAAACAAGTCCGCCTGAGTATTCAGCGAGCGCGTCTGGCCGAGGGCAAATCCGGTTTCCGGGCGCTGGCGCAGGCGTTCGATCCAGGCGCTGTCGTAGTTGCCGTTGCTGAGCATCTTCACTTCAAGATTGCGCGGGTCACGCAGTAATTCATCCTGCAACTGGCTGACCACGCCGTGCTTGAGCCCGAACAACAGCAGCAGCGGCGCGATCACCGCCACCAGCGAGGCGGCGATGCACAGCGACACCTTGCGGTCGTGCCAGAGGTCTTGCAGGGCCAGCGTGGTCAGCAGGCGCAGGCGCTCAGTCCATCGGTTCAAACAGTGTCTCTCCCTGACGGCTGATGGCGCCGAGCCGTGGCAAACCGAAATCCTTGAGCAACGCCCAATCATGGGAAACCACCAGGGCGCTCAAGCCCATGCTCGAGACCAGGCTCAGCAACAATTCGAACAAGCGTCGGGCGCTGTGCGGATCGAGAGCGGCGGTCGGCTCATCCGCCAACAGCAGCAGCGGTTCATGGGCAATCGCGCGCACGCAGGCGACTCGCTGACGTTCACCGATCGACAAAGCCTGTGGCTTCTTATCCAGCAAACCCTGCAGGCGCAGCACCTCGACCGCGTGGTCGATGTGAGCGCTTTGTGCCCGCATCCCCAGCAAGCGACGTGGCAGGCTGATGTTGTCGCGCACACTCAGGAACGGCAGCAAGCCGCCACTTTGCAAAATGAAGCCCAAATCCCGCGAACGCACCGCCGCCAGCCCCGGCTGGTCATCGCTGGCCAGCAGGCGGGCAATGTCCTGCGCCGGTTGTGTGGCCGACGTTGTTTTGCCCAGGCGAAAGCGTTCGAGCTCGACCGGCGCGAGCAACAGGCCGATGGCTTCGAGCAGCGTGCTTTTGCCGCTGCCACTCTCGCCGGTGATGGCGAGGATTTCCCCGGCACCGACCTGCAATTGCGGCAGACGCACGTGATGCGCCAGTGCGCCCGCACCGCGGCGCACCAGCAGGTTCTTGATATCGAGCATCAGCGTCTCGTCAGGGCATCATTTCCAGAGGCACGGGATAAACGTTATCCCGCGCATCGCTGTCCTTGGCCAATGCCACCCAACGGTCGACGTCAGCGTTGTAGCGCTGGTAGTGGCGCAGTTTGGTGTTGAGCGTGCGGATGAATTTCTCTTGCGCCAGACCGTCCCAGCTCTTCCAGGTCTCTTCGTCGAGGTTCAACACTTCGCTCTGGTACGGCAGGTCTTCGAGGTACTCGCCGAGCACACCCATGTCCGCCAGTTTGGCATTGCCATTCTGTTTGAGCTGATTGGGGTCGGCGCCCATGGTCGCGGCGACCGAGCGCAGGCGATCGAACATTTCCGTCGGCGAAATCAGGCCTTCGTTGGCCGCGTCGAGGATCTGCTTCATCACATCGCTCAAGTCGCTGAGCTGGGATTTGGTCAGTAGCACGCGCACGTCGGTGGTCGGGATGTTCTGCTTGATCAGGTCGCGGTCGGTGATCCACGCCTTGAATACCGGCGGGGCCTTGCTGTTGGTCTTCTCGCCCAGATACGCCAGTTGCATGGCGTGGCCGATCAGGGCCGCATCGTCGAGCATCTTCTTCTCGGCCGGATCCTGCTTGGCGTTCGCCGCGCTGCCGATGGCATCTTCGCCCATGTAGGCGGCTTTTACCTGCGAGGTGATGGCGGCGGCGAGGGTGTCGACCTTGCGCCCGAACTCCTGAATGTCGCCAGCGTTCACCGGGTAGTAAAGCGAGGTGTTGGTGCCCGGGTACGTCGACAGGTTCTGGTACTGCGCTTCGGCTTTGGCGTGGTCTTTGATCCCCGCCGGCGTTTTCAGGTGCAGGGTGTAAATCGCCACGCCCGGATTGGTGGCTTCGAGGCGGACCTGGGCAGCGCTCAAACCGGTTTTCGACAGTTTGTCATCGCCTTCGATGGCGCCGGCATCGGTGATCAGTACCACGTAACGCGCGCCGAACTGGCTCCAGTCGACCTTATCGATACTGTGCATCACACCGGCGTAGGCATCTTCGTCGAAACTGCTGCTGGAAACCTTGGCCTGCTTGAGGTCGGCGACCTTGGCGAGGAAGTCCGCGCTGTCCTTCACCTTGGTCGGGTCGGCGTACATCTTCGTGGTGTATTCCAGGCCCGGCACCGCATCGGTGCTGGAGCGGAAAGCAACGAGGCCGAACTTCACTTGTTTGCCGAGGTTCTGCGATTCGATCTGCTGATAGACCTTGCGGATCGCCTCACGGGTGCGGTCGATGTACGGGTCCATGGAAATCGTCGAGTCGATGACAAACACCACCGCCGCACTGAATTCCTTCAGTTGGCTGGTGGCCTTGTCTTCGGCTTCCTTGCCGCCGGACGCGCCGCCAGCAGCGACACCTTTGGTGTCTTTTGCCTCGGCTTTGCTGACCGATGCGACATTGAGCAGGCGCGTGCGGAAACCCGCTTCGGTCATGACTTCTTCGCCGCTGAGCACCGGCAGCAGGTAGAACTGCTTTTGCAGGTCGACGAAGTATTCAGGTTCTTCGGCCAGCACGCCGGGGGCCTGCTGGCCTTTCTTCAGCGTGGCCCGCAGTGGGGCGACTTTGCTCACCGGATCCGGCGCATCAAGGATACCTTCGACCGTGGCGCGTTCTTTGAAAAACAGCAGTCGGTCGCGGTTGGCCGGGTTGGTGAAGGCCAGGGTGAGCTGCATTTTCCAGTCAGTGGTGCAACTGGCGGGCAGCCAGCCGATGGTTTTGCCGTAACTGTCGGGGCCGACTTTCAGCCACTCGGCGTTGCTCGCCTGGGCGCGCTCGTAGACGTAGAAACGGCTGAACACCGGTTGCTCGTTGCCGGCCGCACCGCCCGCCGTCGGGCTGATCTTGCAGCCCGGGGTGGTGAGCACACGCTGGAACAGGGTTTTTTTGCCGGCCTGAATCAACGGTTTGTCATCGGCCTGGGCCAGCGAGCCGATGCACAGTGCGAGCAGCGCGGCACCGCTGAGCAGGAAACGATTGATGGAGGTGCGCATCACTTCTGCAACTCCTCGAAACGCTGCTTGGCTTCGGCATTATTCGGATCTTGCGTCAGGATCGTTTCGTACCAGTAAGCAGCGGTGGCGTTGTCCGCTGTAGGGAAGCAATCGCTGGCTTTGAGGTACTTCGGATCGTATTCATGGGCATAGGCGTTGGCGATCAGAGCGTCACCGGCCTGGGCGCGGTTGGCGTACAGACGCTGGGCGACACCGCAGTGTTTGCCAGCCTTGGCCTGGTTGATGATCTCCAGCAGCTTGGCGCTGTCGGGCGCGGCCTTGATGCAGGTCTGGACGAACGTCAGCTCGGGCAGGCTGTTCATGCTTTCCAGGGTGCAGGCCGCGGCATCGGCACTCGCCGGCGGCGTCGTGGCGACCGCCGGAGCGGCAGGTTCCGGGGCACGTTTCATCAGCCAGAAACCGACGGCTGCGGCGATCAGCAGCAACAGCACGATGAGCAGACCGATCAAACCTTTGTTGCTCTTCTTTACCGGTGCTGGCGGCGGGGTGTAGAGAGGCTCAGGGGTAATCGGCTCAGGTTCGACTGGCGCCTCGAGGTCAGGCAGTACCAGCTCAGGCAGCTCGGGAATCTCCGGCTCCGGAGCTTTCGGCGTGCTCAGCTGTGCAGCGCCGTAAGTCGAGCGAGTTTCCCCGCCGGCCGTGGAAGGCAGCAGCCCGACGCCCGGACGGACGACACCGACGTCGGTATGCCCCGGCCCCTGCTCGCGCAGTTCGATGCGAAATTGCGAATTGGCGCCGCCTTCCAGCAACGGGTCGACGACTTCCGGGCCAACCTGGGCCTCCAGCGCTTCACCACTGGCGGTGACGTCGAAACGCGATACCTGAAACCAGAACGGGTTGTTGCTCCAGACTTGTCCTTCCTGAAGATAGAAACTGTCCTGGTTACGCTGAATGGAAAACTCCAGCTGTTGCTCGGCGCCTGTCCATTTTTTTACGGTCAGGCAGGCACGGCCAGGGACATTGGGCTCTAACGCGAGCAGGTCGACACGAATTGGCATTGCTTATCTCGCTGCGAAAGCGGTGAGCACTTGGCCCAGCCGTTCGTTCTGTTCAGGGGTGATTTCGCGACCGGCACCATGGCCGGCGTTGTCCAGCGTGATGTAGGCCAGGCCCGAGAGCCAGTCGCCGAGAAACAGCTGCGCCTGATTCGACGGCTGTGCCGGCAGCACCGGAACCTGTCCCGGGCCGATGTCGGTATAGAACGAAAACAGCGGCGCCTTGGCACCGGCCCGACTGTTCGGGCGCTCGCTCACAGGTTTCTGGATGTAGCCAAACCAGGAAACGAAATCGCGCAGCACGCGCTGCACTTCCAGTACCTGGCGCTCGACCAGTTGATCGCGTCGCGCGCCGCTTTGCGCGCGTTTGAGTACGGCGCGGCTGAGTTGGCCCGGCAAATCATGGCGGTAGCCGGCGGTGATCAATTCATCGACCACGGCCTCGAGCAGCGCTTTTTCCAGACCCAGCAGGTTGAGCAGACTTTGCCGGGTGGTGAGTTCGCGCAAATGGGCGATCCAGGCTTTGAACGCCGCTTTGGCAAAGCGGTGTTCATTGCTTTGCAGTTCCGGCGCGGCGCTGCTGGTTTTGCTGCTAACGGGCGCACTGTCCTGCCCGAGGTCGCCGCCGAAGTCGAAATCGAAACCGGCGTCGTTGCCGTACAGGCTCTGGCTCGGCGGGGTGCTGACCGGCTCATCGCTGGCGGTCGGCTCTTCGTCAGTTTCGTAGACGCCGCTGAGGTACAGGTCGCGCACTTCTTCGCTGCTCATATCGAGCTGATCGATCAACTCGCCGAGCACCGCTGGACGTCGACCCAGACCGGACAGAATCATCTGCGCCTGGGCTTTCTTGGCCGCCGCCGCGCCGTCGCCATCGGCGTGATACCAAGTGCTAAGGCCATGAGTGGTCAGGCCTTCAAGGCATTGGTCGAGCTGCTCACGGATGCGTTGCAGCTTGAATTCAATATTGGCCACTTTGGTGAAACTGTTGCTGAAATAACTGATACCACCGTCATCATCTTTGAGCATTTCCGTCCAGGCTTCGGCCGGATTGGCGACGTGTTTGCACACCAGCGCGTTGCTGGCGAAGCTGCTGCCCAGCGCTTCGACGCGGCTTTGATAATTGCTATTGAGGCCGGTTTCGGCGCCACTGGCGTCCTGCACGATAAACGCCGCGTCCATCCGCGGTTTGCGCACCAGGAAGGTGTTCTGGAACGGCGTGCCGGCCCAGTCGTTCATCCAGTTGAGGCTGCCGAAGCGCTCGAGCATGGTCAGTTTGACCATGCCGTTCCAGCTCTCGTCGTATTGATCGGCGGTCAGGCTCAGCGAGTTGGTCACCCGCAGGTCGAGCATGGTCAGCGCCCAGATCAGTCCGGTCGCGCGTTTGCTGCGCTCGGCAGCATCGGCGCCCTGGGTCTTTTCGATCCAGCGCGTCAGCACCGGGCCGACGTCGTTGACGTCACTCTGCTTGGTCGAGCCGGTGCAGACCACCAGCGCGTTCATTTCCTGATTGTCGGTGTAGCGTTCGAACAGGTAGGCAACCTTGCCGCGCAGAATCAGCTGCGAAACCGAGTTGTCCTTGGTCGCCGATTCCGGGTCGCTGGAGTCGGCAATCTCGTGAAGTTTCTTGCGTCCGCGATAACCGGGGAAGTCGAGCAGGTCGACTTGATTGACGATGTCGTCCGCCGGCGGCTCGATCAAGCCGAAGGTCATCTCGGCGGTTAACGCCGCCAGCTGCGCGACCGGAATGCCCTGACTGTTTTGCAGGCGTCCGCCGACTTGTGGGCGCACGTCGACCGGCAAATCCGCCGGGCTGCCGAAGCGCTCGAGAATGTCGACGTTCATGATGCTGTCGCGCTGGCTGTAGGTGTCGTTCTCGAACGTCACCAAGGCTTTCAGCGGCGCGAACACGGTCTCGGGCAGGCCGAGCTTGTGCAGCGCGCCGGACAGTTGTTGATACACGCGGGTCAGCTCGCGTTGCTCGCCCCAGAGAATGGCGAACAGCTCGGCACGCTCCTGATAATTCAGGCGTGGCGCCAGTTGCAGGGCTTTCGGCCAGTACAGGTGTTCGAGTTTTTTCACCGAATTGCGGAAGTTGTCCCGCAGGTAATCCCACAGCGATACCAGATCGTCGGCGTTGACGCCCGGTTGCAGCGGCCCGTTTTCGCGGCCTTCGAAAGGTTTCAGTATGCGCTGGATGCGTTCTTCGTCGATCTCGTAGGAAATCCGCTCAAGGTCGAAGTCCTTGAACCAGGAGTTGGCGAGAATCTTCGCCAGCTCGATTTCCTTGAACAGCGTCAGCTCCACCGGGAACTGAGGGTCCTGGCTCGGTGTGGCGCGACGACTGAAGCGCGTCACCAGACCGGTCGCTTCCTTGCCGCCACCGACCGGGTTGATGTGGCGGATGAAGTCCAGGCGCTGGCCACCGTAGTCGGTTTCCAGTTTGCCGTTCTGACCCGCCGCCAACGCTGAAATCAGGTAGGACTTGCCGGCCTGGGACAAACCGAAAAAGCCGATGGTCATCGGCGTGCAGGCCACGCGACCGAGGCTGTGGGCCAGGTTGCGGGCGCGATGCAGGCGGATGTTCAGGTTGTCGGCTTCGCTGTCCAGACGTGGCGCGTTGCCGCGCGTCTGGTCAATCCAGTCCAGTGCCTGACCGGCACCTTCGTAAACCGCAGCCCATTGGGCAGAGAGCTGGCGTTGCTCGGGGGTCAGGTCGTTCATTTGCGTTTCACACTTCCACTGTCGAGCCAGTACTTGGTCTCGCTCAGGCCGGCGTCGAGCATGGTGTTGAGTTCCAGCTCGAGGTCGCTGCGCGGGTTGAAGCTGACGTTGCTACTGTTGGATTCGATGGCCCGCACCGAGAGGCGGTCGCTGACCAGATCCTGTTTTTTCGTGTATTGGTCGGCGCTCTTCACCTCGAAGCGCACCTTGAGCAGCGGCGCGCTACCGTTTTCACCGATCGCACGGGAGAACTTCTCTCGCCCCGTCTTGGTGAAACGCAAGGTGTACAACGGCGAGGCCGACCAGCGATCAGCCGCCAATTGGCGGAAGCCCAGACGCAGATCGCCACGCATTTCCAGCTGTGGCGTGTCGGCGTCATCGCCCGCGCCGATTTCCGGCAACTTGATCTTGTAGTCTTCTGACTGGATGTCGCGGTACAGCACGTCGGCATCCTTGATCACATTGTTCAGGTCGATCACGCCAATGTGCTTGACCGTCGAGTACGGTTTCAGCGCCGAAGAGCGGAAGTAGAAGTTCGGCACGCTGTGGTTGGCGCACAGCAGGCAGAGCATGGCGCCGACCGATGCGGTACTTTTCGGGTCGTCGATGCGGCCGTTCTTGTGGAACGGGTACCAGCCGCCGGTGCGGTAATTCTGCAGGGCCAGAATGCGCCCCGGAGGCAGCGGCAAGACCTTGCGGATAAACGCCTGAATGCCCGGCAGGCGCGATGGCCGGCCCGTCAGCAGCAAGACGTCGCACGGGTACTGGGCGACCACTTCACACAGTGCACCGAGGATCTTGGTGATGTTGATCTGATCGTTGAGGAACGCGGCGTGCAGCTTTTGCAGATCGAAGCTGATCTGCGCTTCGTACAGATCGAAATTGCTCTGCCCGCCAACATCGCGGCGCACGGCGGCATTCACGTATTCGAGCACGGTCTGGCTGATCGCATGATCGCCGAGCAACTGCCGATAGCTCTGCGGCGTGACTTCCTGCGGGACTTGCGGATCGTAGTGTTCGTAGGCCTTGAGCAACGCCAGGCCGAGGGGCGAGAACACTTGCAGGTTCAGTTGCTGGCGCAGGATCACGTCCTGCGCGCTGACCGATTCGTCGCCACACAGCCGTGACATCAACGAGTCCGGCGCTTTCACCCCGGCGTTCTGCAGGGCTTTTTCGAAGCTCGGCAGAATGAAGTCCTGAATCACGTCGAGCAGAATGTCGTCACCGGCCACTTTGAAACCGTCGCGAAAACGCTGCTCGGGCACGATGTGCACGTTGCTGCCGCTGCCGGTATTGCCGGCGCGGTCGAGGCGGTAATCGGTGATGACCAGGTCGGTGGTGCCGCCGCCGATATCGATGGTCGCCAGCGTGATGCGCTCGCGGTCGGTCTTGTCAGGCCGGGCGATGGTGTCGAAGAACTCCTCCGGGTGACCAGCGAAGTTCTCGTTGACCTCGGTGTACAGGTAGACCAACTGGCCGCAGGACGCTTCGTCCCATTCGACGCGAATGCTCGGGATCGGCGTGCGCGGGCTGACGCCTTCTTTTTCGTGTGGATCCTCTTCGCCGGCGTGCCAGCCGAGGCTTTTCCACACCAGGCCGATGGCCTGCAACATCCGCTCGTTGAGAATGCTGCGCTCGGCTTGGGGCATCCCCGGTGGCACGGTCAGGGTGATGCTGTTGAGCTGACGCGGCGAGCGAGTGTGGCCCTGACGCGAGCGCTGGGCCGGGCTGTTGATTTGCGACAGCGCCTGCGCCAGCACTTCGGCGAGCATGAAGGTCATCAGCGAACTGCGCGAATAACGCGGCATGAACACCGGCAAACGGTCATCTTCGTCGAGGCTGTAAAGCGCTTCGCCGGTTTCGTTGATCAGGTGTGAAAACGGCGCGGCAGTGGCGTAGGGCTCGTTGTCGGTCTTGACGTACGAGCAGTTGAAACGCCAGCCCGGCGCGTAAGCCTTTTCGTCCCACAGATAACGTTTCGGACTCGACAGGCCCGTCGAGCCTTCGGTGCCGCGGCGGCGGCTGGCCAGACGTCCGGCCTCGTTACCGACGCGGGCGATCGTCGCCCACTGGAATGCGTCGTGCCGACCACTTTTGACCGAGCAATGGTCCTTGCCGAAGTTCGCCTGGGCGAATTCGACACGGCTTTCGAACGGCTGGTTGTAGGTGTGTTCCGGGGTGATCAGGTCGCGCAGTTCCAGCACGTAGTTGTGCTTGAGCCCAGAGCCGGCCTGACCGTGGTTTTCGATGAGGATGCCGCAGGTGCGCGAGTTGCCGACGTCGAGTACCAGATCGACCAGGATCGGCTGACCGTTGCTGTCGTTGGCGACCACTTTGAGCTCTGGAATATCGACTTTCGGCCGCGCCGTCGACTGCATCGCGGTTGACGGCTTGCCCAGCAGGCTCAGCACGTTGAGGTAATGCGCCAGGTGATGGTTGGCGCGAATGTCGATGTCGAGTTCTTCACGCGAGCGATGGCTGTTGCCCTCGTTGAACAGCTCGAGCAACCATTCGTTGACCCACGGCTGAGCGAGGAACCAGCGGGTCTCACTGGCCTTGGTCGCCAGTTTGAAAGACACGCCGGAGCTGATGTCTTCTTCGTTTGGCGCAAGGTAGGCGGTGCCGTCACGCTTGGGCATCACGCGGCTGTCGAAGGCCATGGTCAGGCGATGGGTATTGCCGTCGATGTCGGGCGAGTCGAGTTTGACCAGGCGCATGCGCGACCAGTTGCTCGGACCTTCGTCAAAGCGGTGCGGCGGCATGAAGCGGAAAAACGGGATCGGCAGCCAGACGCCGTTGAGCAGGTCGAGGCTGCTTTTCATGTCGAGGCTGAACGCCGGTTTGGCCTTCTCGATCTTTTCCGGTTCGGGCTCGTAGAAGTAGAAGTCTTTCTCTTCGTTGTACATCAACCGGCACACCAGCCCGCTGATCATCTGAGCGAACTCGCCCGCCGGTTCCTTGCGAGGGTCCAGGCGCAGGGCGAAATCCATGAACTGGATGCCGGTGTCGCTGACGAGCGTGACGGTGTCTTCGAACTGGGTGACTTCAGGCAACATTTCGCGTTATTCCGTGCTTATTCGCCCATCTGCCGCATGGACATGGGGAATTGATCTTTGCCATAACCGCCAGTGCAATCGGCGACCGTAGTCGCTCCCTTGCGGCAGTTGACCTTGGGCATGTCGTAGGTGCTGCCATCGCCGCAAACGGCCTGGCCCTGACTGTCGATGGCGAGGCTGCCGCCCTTCATGGAGGCGGCGACCGGGCCGCTGCATTTCGAGCCATCGGCCTGATGCACCGTCACTTCGCCCTTGCCGTCCTTGAACTGGTATTCCAGGCGCAGCGGTTTGCCGGTGCGGCGGTCTTGAATGCCAGCGCCGGCGCGGTATTGGCCATCGAGGAAATTGGCGGCGCCGTCAGCGGCGTCGGGCGGAATGCTCAGGGCCGGGCCTGCTTTGGCTGCGGCGGCTTTGTCAGCCTCTGCCTGTGTTGGGGCAGGTGGCGCAGTCGGGTTTTGCGCAGCATTGGCAGGCGTTTCGGCCGCCGGATCCTGGCTCACGCCTGCGTTCTCTGCGGCTGGTTCGTTGCCGTCGAGCGCCGGGACTTCTGCCCCTTGTGTGCCCTCTGTACCGAGCACGGCTGCGCCGGTGTCGATGCTCGCGGCAGTGCCGTTCACCGGGACGCCATTGAGCGTGGTCGCGGTGCCGACGGGCAGTGGTTCAACCTGTCTTTCTACGGGCACGACGCCCTCGGGCAGCAAGTCGACGGCCACCAGTGGAATCGGCACGCAGCCACGCAAACCGAGCAACAGCCACAACAGCAGCAACAGTAACGGCAGCAGCAACAGCCACCACCACCAGCGTCGCCACCATGGGCGCGTCACGACCGGAACCACCGGCGTGATCGGGGCCGCTACCGGCGCTGGCGTTTCGGGAGGCAAGGTGAAAACTGGCGGAACCTGATAGAGGCAGTGCAGCGGATCACGGTTGCGATCGGCGCCGGCGTGCTCGAAACCCCAGAAGGTCAGCACGGGTTTGCCTTGCACCAGATAAACGAAGTTTTCGTCGGGGAAATGGATGACGCGCTTGAGCAACTTGCCGAACACGGCTTTGTCGCCTTGCTGCGGCTCGTCCGAGTCAGTGCCGAGGAAACGCTGGCTCAATTCTTCGAGGGCAGTTTTCAAGGCTTCAAGTTGGCGACGGGCAGGCGCGCGCTCTTCTTCGGTCGCGCTGCTCCACGGGATCACATCACCGTCGAGGCCGCTGTACCAGTCGATCTGGTTGCCGAGTTCATCGCTCTGAGGAATGGCCAGGTGATCGACCAGGTCGGGATTCTTGCGGCGAATTGCTTCGCGCAACTGCAGCGCCGCCCGGTAAACCGGTTGGCCTGTTTCGCCCAAGGCAGTGAATGAACCGCTCTTACCGCTGCGTAGTAGTGCCCCGCGCATCCATACTCCATATGTTCCGTTGCGCAATGACAGGCGGAACTGCCTGTGCCTTGCTCCTGCATTTAGCTGGCGACCTTAATGTCATTATGATGTCGCCGTCAATCAGCCGATAGGCCAAAACCGAACGAGGCTAGCTGAAGAATGCCAACCTCGCTCGGGATTATTTTACCAGTGACGGAAGGGCGGCATGGATAAGGGTTTTTTACGCTTGCTGAAACGATTCATCAGCGCTATAAAAAACCTACAAATCCAATAAAAGGCACGCTCATGACTTCGCTCAAACTCGCTGTTGCCCTCGCTACGATGGCGGCGGCTTCCCAGGCCATGGCTTGGGATTACGTCCTGCTCGACACCGACAAGCCCGCGCAAAACTGGTCCATTACCAGCGAGCAACTGGGCGTCAAAACCGACAAAGCCTTCTCCGTGACCCTGCGCACCCTGCACGGCGGTCGACAGGAGGGTGTGAGCATTGTCGACATCGATAACGGCACGATGAAGCTCTCGGTGGTGCCGACCCGCGGCATGAATGTCTTGCAGGCCACGGTCGGCGCTGTGCGCATGGGCTGGGATTCGCCGGTCAAGGACGTGGTCAATCCGGCCTTTATCGAGCTCAATGGCCGTGGCGGTCTGGGTTGGCTGGAAGGCTTCAACGAGCTGGTGACCCGCTGTGGTTACGAATGGGTCGGCCATCCGGGCATGGACAACGGTGAGCTGCTGACCCTGCACGGTCGCGCCGCGAACATCCCGGCCAGCAAGGTCACCCTGCACATCGACGAAAAACCGCCGTACGCCATCAGCCTGCGTGGCGAGCTGAAAGAGCAGGCGTTCAAGAAGGTCGATTTCTCTGTAGTGACCGAACTGGTCACGGTGCCGGGCAGCACAGCGTTCGCGCTGAACGATTCGCTGACCAACAATGGCGACTATCCGAAGGAATATCAGGCGCTGTATCACAGTAACTTCAGTACGCCGTTTCTTGAGCAAGGCGCCCGGTTTGCGGCACCGGTCAAACAGGTCTCGCCATTTAACGACAAGGCCAAGGCCGAATTGGCCGACTGGCAGACGTATCGCGGGCCAACCAAGGATTACGACGAGACGGTTTACAACGTCGTGCCCTACGCGGATGCCAAGGGTCAGACCCTCACCGTTTTGCATAACAAGGCGGGTAGCCTGGGTGTTTCTGTTGGCTTCAATACTCAACAGCTGCCGGTGTTTTCCTTGTGGAAAAACACCGATACCCAAGGGCAGGGCTACGTCACGGGTCTTGAACCAGGGACCAGTTTTTCCTACAACCGTCGTTATCAGCGGCCGTTGAGTTTGGTGCCGACCATCGCACCCAAAGAACACAAACAGTTCCAGATCAGCTACAGCCTGCTCGCGGACAAAGGTGCTGTGGATAATGCCTTGAAGCGTGTGACCGAAATTCAGGCCGGACGCGACACCGAAGTGCGGCAGACGCCGCTGGTTGATCTGACCGAGCATTAAGGTGTCGCTGGCCGGTATTGCAGCGCTTCGGCCAAGTGTTCGCGTTTGATTGCATCGACTTGCTCAAGGTCTGCCAGTGTCCGGGCGACCTTGAGCAGGCGATGGGCCGAGCGTAGGGATAGCGTTAAACGCTCACAGGCCGACTCCAACCAGGCTTCGTCGACTGTGGATAACTTGCAGTACTGCTTCAAACCCGGCAGATCGAGAAACGCATTGGCACAGCCTTGGCGCTTTTGCTGGCGCTCCCGCGCCTCGGCCACCAATGCGGCAGCGCTGGCGCTGTCCTCGCCGGGCTTAATCGCTGGGTTCAATGCCGTTGCCTCCCGCGCCACCGTCAGATGCAAATCAATCCGGTCCAGTAACGGTCCAGACAGCTTGTTGCGATAGCGCTGCACCATGTCCGGTGTGCACGAGCATTTGCCGCTCGGCTCGCCCAGATATCCACAGGGGCAGGGGTTCATCGCTGCGACCAGTTGAAAGCGCGCGGGAAAACGCACGCGATCCTTGGCCCGGGCGATCACGATGAATCCCGACTCCAAAGGCTCCCTTAAAACCTCCAGAACCTTGCGATCAAACTCCGGCAATTCATCGAGAAACAGCACACCATGGTGGGCGAGGGTGATTTCGCCGGGTTGTGGTTTCGAGCTGCCACCAACGAGTGCCGGCCCTGATGCCGAGTGGTGCGGTTGACGGAAGGGGCGCTGCGGCCAATGGGTCAGCGGGGCGCCACTGGCGACTGACTGAATCGCCGCCACCTCCAGTGCTTCACTCTCGGCCAGCGGCGGCAACAGCCCCGGCAGGCGACTCGCCAACAATGTCTTACCCGTCCCCGGCGGCCCGCTGAACAACAAGTTATGGGCACCCGCAGCAGCAATCAGCAACGCTCGTTTGGCCGCCACTTGCCCTTGCACTTCATTCAAGTCGGGATAAGGCTTGCTGGCGTGCATCAATCCATCGGATACATAGGGCTCAACCGGCGTATGCCCATTGAAATGCGCCACCGCCTCGAGCAGATGATCCACCGCAAACACCTTCAACCCCGAAGCCAGGCAGGCCTCCTCGGCATTCGCTCGCGGCACCACCAGCGCCCGCCCCGCCTTGCGCGCCGCCAATGCTGCCGGTAGCACCCCGCGCACCGGCCGCACTGCTCCGGACAATGCCAATTCGCCGAGGCACTCCACATCATCGAGAGTCAGCGTCGGCACTTGCACACTCGCCGACAGAATCCCCAAGGCAATCGCCAGATCAAACCGCCCGCCATCCTTGGGCAGATCCGCCGGCGCCAGATTCAAAGTGATCCGCCGCGCCGGAAACTGCAGCCCGGAATTGATGATCGCGCTGCGCACCCGATCCTTGCTCTCCTTCACCGCTGCCTCGGGCAGGCCGACCATGGTCAGCGACGGCAGACCGTTGGCCAGATGGACTTCGACGGTGACAGCGGGGGCTTCCACGCCAATCTGGGCGCGACTGTGGACGATGGAGAGGGACATGGTCGTTCCTTGAGCTGAATCGGGGAGCCGCTTCCTGCGGGTTTTTGAAGGGTAGTCTGGGGAGAGGGCGTTGGTCGGACAGTTTTAAGGGCAAACTTTCACTGGATGTTGCCGGAGGCGGACATTTGAGCTGGCTAGCTCATGGTCGGCGTAGGCACTCCGCAAATAGTTCGGTGCTTTCACATGGATGCTTCGCAGTGGCTTCCATGAGGTAAACGTGGATTAAGGGTCATACCCCATAAAAATCGAGACGAAAAAAAACCGCCTTGAGAAAGCGGTTTTTTATATGCAGGCTTCGGTGAGGCCAAGGCCTGCGCATCCTTAGCGGACACACTCGTGTTGCCCGAGATTATGCATATTTGACCGGTGGCGCAAGCATCATTGAAATTTCAGCCAATCAATCGATTAAAAGATTCGAGGACCGACATCGGTTTGCCGGCACATGATAACGACTTGATACAGCTTGTTTAAATGCCACGGCCGGACAGCGAATACCATTCGCCGTGACGATGCCCACTCATCGAGTGTTCGCAAAGTGTGGCCGGGAGCGAAAAAATTTCATGTTCCTCGACACGGTTTGAGACCCGTGCCGGTGCTGATCTTGGGGAGCCCACACCCGGCCGCCTTGGCGGACACACTCGTGTGTAGTCCCGAAGGTGTTCGTACGCCGGAAAGTGCATCGGAGGTTTGGCCCCACGCAAGGAGGGCCAAAGTATGTCTAAGTTTCTTAAACATATGTGGCGCCTCGTCAGTATCGCGTTATGGGCTTTTCGCCTGTACGAGATTCTGCGAGACCGTTGGAATAATTCGTTGTAAGGATTGATCTGACGGAAACCGCTCCTGCCTCGGCAGGAGCGGTTTTATTGGCCTTTCGACATACATACTTCGAATGTTTGCCAAGAACGGGAAGGTCGTGCCGACCTTCAATCGCTAGCAGGCTAGCTCCCACAGGGAATTGCGGGGTTATTCGGCTGGCGGCGTCAGCTTCGCTTCCAGCTCGGCAACCTTCGCCTCAAGGCTCTCCAGCCGTGCCCGAGTGCGCGCCAACACAACCATCTGGCTATCAAACTCTTCACGGCTGACCAGGTCGAGTTTGCTGAAGGCGCTTTGCAGCAGCATCTTGAACTGGCTTTCGATTTCGGCTTTCGGCAGCGGGGTGTCGCCGTTGAACAGGCGGGAGGCGGTGCCGCTCAGGGCGTCGAGGAAGTCTTTGGGCGCGAGCATGGTGGATGTCCTGGAAACAATGGCCGGCAGTGTATCACGCAGTGTCTATAGTCAATCCCGTGGTCAGGGATGCACGCTTTTCGCGCAGGCGGACGGACGGCGACGCACCGTTGTTGTGCGTATCCGCTGGGCCTTTCGCACGGGATGGCTTGCAGCAGCGGCCAAGGGCTTGAAATCAGGGGATTTTGGCGAGATGGCAAGGTTTCTGCTTAGTCACCTTCGACCCATGCACTGATGCAGTCGCTGTGACGAATGCAGTGCGGCAGACGAAGCGGGGAGTTTCGTCGGCAGCGGTTAGCTGGCGTCAGTCGGGCAGGTACGGCCGACGATGCGTTACAAAGCCAGGCACTGCGCTTAGACTTGAGTCGGGTTTGTTTTCCTGGGGCAAGTCCACCAATTCGGGAGAGAGTTTCATGAAGCTAGTCACTGCCATCATCAAGCCGTTCAAGTTGGACGACGTGCGCGAGTCGCTGTCCGAAATCGGCGTGCAGGGCATTACCGTTACTGAAGTCAAAGTCTTCGGCCGGCAGAAGGGTCACACCGATCTGTATCGCGGCGCGGAATATGTGGTCGATTTTCTGCCCAAGGTGAAAATCGACGTGGCCATCGACGACAAGGATCTGGATCGGGTTATCGAGGCGATAACCAAAGCGGCCAACACCGGCAAGATCGGTGACGGCAAGATCTTCGTGGTCAATCTGGAACAGGCGATTCGCATCCGTACCGGCGAAACCGATACCGACGCGATTTAAACGCCGCCACAAACCCCAACGCCCCAGGAGAAAACAATATGACTCTGCGTAAATTCGCAGGGCTAGGAGCCCTGTTGTCTATCGTAATGCCAAGCCTTGCTATGGCGGCAGACGAAGTGGCGGCCCCGGTCCTCAATTCCGGCGACACGGCCTGGATGCTCACCTCGACGGCACTCGTGCTGTTCATGACCATCCCCGGCCTGGCGCTGTTCTACGGCGGCATGGTTCGCTCGAAAAACATTCTTTCCGTGATGATGCAGTGCTTCGCCATTACCGGTCTGATCAGCATCCTGTGGGTCATTTATGGCTACAGCATTGCGTTCGACACCACCGGCATGGAGCAGGGCGTTGTCAATTTCAACTCGTTCTTCGGCGGCATGGGCAAGGCGTTCCTCGCCGGTGTCACGCCTTCGAGCCTGACCGGTCCTGCGGCGTTGTTCCCTGAGGCGGTGTTCATCACCTTCCAGATGACCTTCGCGATCATCACCCCGGCGCTGATCGTCGGTGCGTTCGCCGAGCGGATGAAGTTCTCCGCGATGCTGATCTTCATGGCTATCTGGTTCACCCTGGTTTATGCACCGATCGCGCACATGGTCTGGTCCGGCAACGGCGGCCTGATGTGGGACTGGGGCGTACTCGACTTCGCGGGCGGCACCGTGGTGCACATCAACGCCGGTGTGGCCGGCCTGATTGCCTGCCTGGTGTTGGGCAAGCGTAAAGGCTTCCCGACCACCCCGATGGCTCCGCACAATCTCGGTTACACCCTGATGGGCGCAGCGATGCTGTGGGTCGGCTGGTTCGGCTTCAACGCCGGTTCCGCTGCGGCGGCCAACGGCACCGCCGGCATGGCGATGCTGGTCACTCAAATCGCTACCGCTGCGGCCGCGCTGGGCTGGATGTTTGCCGAGTGGGTCACCCACGGCAAGCCAAGCGCACTGGGTATCGCCTCGGGTGTGGTTGCCGGTCTGGTCGCGATCACTCCGGCTGCCGGCACCGTGGGCCCGATGGGCGCACTGGTGATCGGTCTGGCCGCAGGTGTGGTGTGCTTCTTCTGCGCCACCACCCTGAAACGCAAACTCGGTTATGACGATTCCCTGGACGCGTTCGGCGTGCACGGTATCGGCGGTATCCTCGGTGCGATTCTGACCGGTGTGTTTGCAGCTCCCGCTCTGGGTGGCTTCGGCACCGTTACCGATATCGGTGCGCAAGTGTGGATTCAGGTCAAAGGCGTGGGCTTCACGGTGATCTACACCGCGATCGTCACCTTCATCATCCTCAAAGTCCTGGACGCCGTGATGGGTCTGCGTGTGACCGAGGAAGAAGAGTCGGTCGGTCTCGATCTGGCACAACACAACGAACGCGGCTACAACCTGTAAGTACGCGCATCAAAAAAACTTGCCCGGTTCGCCGGGCATTTTTTTGTCTGGAATTTGTCATTGAGAGAGAAGCTGAAAGGATTTTTCGTACGCCTTTAGTCGTGTTTACGACGGCGGTTTTTCACCGGCCAATGGCTTACATCATTGAGCGAATATTAGGGCCTTTGTTTTTTCCCAGAGCGCGCTAGAATGCGCCCCGAACGTGCGGAGAACTGTATGTGGCAACAGACTCTGATAACCCTGCGGGCACGGCCCCGGGGCTTTCATCTGGTAACGGACGAGTTACTCGCGGGGCTGCCTGAACTCAGGGAGTGCCGGGTCGGTCTGTTGCATTTGTGGCTGCAGCATACCTCGGCGTCGTTGACCATCAACGAGAACGCCGATCCGGCGGTCCGTCGCGACTTCGAACGATTTTTCAATCGTCTGATCCCACAAGGAACAGACGGCTATGAGCATAACGACGAAGGCCTGGACGACCTCCCGGCGCACTTCAAGGCCAGCGTGCTTGGTTGCCAGGTCAGTCTGCCGGTTTCGGCAGGCCGTCTGGCACTGGGGACCTGGCAAGGCGTTTATCTGGGCGAGCACCGTGATCATGGCGGTGCTCGAAAAGTCCTCGCCACCTTGCACGGTGATGGGGCGTAAACCGTTGGTCATCAATGGTTACTGATTTTTTAACGGCGACTTTCGACAGTTGCCAAAGCTGGTCTATAACTAATCTGCTTTTCGCAAGTCATGAGGTAGAACATGAGCGACGATGATCTGGAAAACGACGACCTCGAAGTAGGCGACGAAGACGAGGCCGAGGAAGGCCTGGAAGCGGCAGCGGAAGACGTTGCCGATGACGATGGCGGCGACGATACGCCGGCCCCGGCTGCCAAAGGCAAAGCCAAGGCTGCGGTGTCGGTAGACGAGTTGCCGAGCATTGAAGCCAAGAACAAGGAGCGCGACGCCCTGGCCAAGGCCATGGAAGAGTTCCTGTCTCGCGGCGGCAAGGTTCAGGAAGTGGAGGCCAATGTGGTCGCCGATCCTCCGAAGAAGCCGGACAACAAGTACGGTAGCCGCCCTATCTGAGGCGTGCCGCTTGCTTGCTGAAAAAGCCCGCCGTCGCTGCGGGCTTTTTCATGCCTGGATAAACATTTGAAGACGAGGCAGACCCTGTGGGAGCTGGCTTGCCAGCGATGGCGGCCTGTCAGACAACATTGATGTTGAATGTGCTGGCCTCATCGCTGGCAAGCCAGCTCCCACAGGGGATGAGGTGAATTTAGGGGCAGTGCTGGGCATTCCAGCGCGCGAGTACGGCTGGCAAGTCAGTCAGGCTACGGATTTCAGCATCCGGCAAGCGCTCCGCTTCCCAGACCTTGCCCGCCGGGTTAAACCAGATCGCCCGCAACCCCGCCTGCTGCGCCCCGGCAATGTCATCACCCGGATGATCGCCGATATGCACAGCGGTTTCGGCTGTAGCGCCCCCGCGCTGCAAGGCCTCGTGGAACAACCGCGCATCCGGCTTGGCGATGCCGATATCTTCCGCACACAGCGCAAACTTGAAGTAATCCGCCAGGCCCAATCGCCGCACATCGGCATTGCCATTGGTGACTACGCCAAGCGCGTAATCATTGGCGAGAATTTCCAGCACCGGCTCCACTTCAGGGAACACTTCGATCTGATGCCGGGCATGCAGAAACACTTCAAAACCCTTGTCTGCCAGGTCGGTGGCTTCGTCATGGGCGTACCCAGCGTCTTCCATCGCATGAAACAACACCCGCCGACGTAGAGCGCTGATCCGATGTTTCAGCCCCGGCTCATTGGCCAGCACTTGCTCACGAATCGCCCACAAATGCTCCACCGGCACCGCGCCAAGATTCGGCGCATGTTCGCTCAGCCATTCGCGCAATACCGCTTCGGCGCTGACGATCACTGGCGCGGTGTCCCAGAGGGTGTCGTCGAGGTCGAAGGTGATCAACTGGATACTCATGAATCGTCGCCTTTCATGCGTTTGGCCCGTGGATGGGCGCTGTCGTAGACCGCCGCCAGGTGCTGGAAGTCCAGGTGGGTGTAGATCTGCGTGGTCTTGATGTCAGAGTGGCCAAGCAATTCCTGCACAGCGCGCAGGTCCTGCGAAGACTCCAGCAAGTGGCTGGCGAAGGAGTGCCGCAGCATGTGCGGGTGCAGGTTTTGCCCCAGTTCACGCTCACCGGCCAGTTTGACCCGCACCTGAATCGCTCGTGGACCGAGGCGTCGACCTTGCTGGCTGACGAATACAGCGTCGTCCGCCGGATTGGTCATGGCCCGCAATGGCAGCCATTGTTCGAGCGCTTCGCGGGCCTTTTTGCCCACCGGTAGCAGTCGGGTCTTGCTGCCTTTGCCGAGTACTTGAACCATGCCATCGGCCAGATCAAGTTGATCAAGATTAAGCCCGGTCAGTTCGGAGAGGCGCAGACCGGAGGAGTAGAACAATTCCAGAATCGCCTGATCGCGCCGTGCGAGAAAATCATCTTCGACCGCACCTTCAAGCAACTGCAGCGCACGGTCGGTATCGAGGGTTTTCGGCAGGCGGCGCTCGCCTTTCGGCGGCGCCAGACCGGTCGCCGGATCATGGTCGCAAAGTCCTTCGCGATTCAGATAGTGATAGAGCCCGCGCACCGCCGAAAGCAATCGGGCGAGACTGCGCGAAGACTGGCCCTGCGCATGCAAACGGGCGATCAGGCTGCGCAGGCGCTGGATATCCAGTGCCGCCCAACTGCCGATGTTCTGTTTTACGCACCAGCCGAGGACTTTATCGAGGTCGCGGCGGTAGGCCGACAGTGTGTGCGGCGACACCTGCCGCTCACTGCGCAGATGTTCGCAGTAAGCGTCCAGTTGTCGTTCCATGTTCAGCGTACCGAGCGCAGGGAGCTGTTGACCCGTGGCAGCACGCGGCCCATGACTTCGGCGATGTAGCTCAAGAACAGCGTGCCGACCGAACTCTTGTAGTGCTGCGGATCACGGCTGGCGATTGCCAGAATGCCATGGATGCCCTGATGGCTGACCGCAACGACGGCAGTGGAACCGATCTGCTTGCGCTGTTCTTCGCCGAAGAGGAAATCCAGCTCGTGCTCGCGCAGGGTGCCGCTGACGCTTTTGCCTTCGGTGAGCAGGCCGCCGATAGCGACTTGGGCGTCGGCGTGGGTCACCCAACGACCGACCGGCGCCGGGTTGTCACCGAGCAGGATCAGGCTGACAAAAGGCACCTGAAAGTCCTGGCGCAGACTGTCTTCGACGCTGATCACCACGTCTTCGAGGCTGCTGGCATCCATCAAGGAAAGAATGAGGCGACGGGTCTTGTCGAACAGGCGATCGTTGTCGCGGGCGACGTCCATCAACTGCGAGAGGCGATGACGCATCTCGATGTTGCGGTCACGCAGGATGGTCATCTGCCGCTCGACCAGCGAAACGGTATCGCCACGCTGGTGCGGAATGCGCAGTGCAGGCAGCAGTTCTTCGTGCTCGACGAAGAAGTCCGGATGCGCCTCGAGGTATGCGGCAACCGCTGCCGCCTCCAGGCTCTCGGACGCTGATTCGTCGGACTGTCGGGCGGGTACCTGAGGCTTATCGGTCATGGTTTCTGCTCACTCAAAGACGTACTTGTCCTTCGTATACACGCACTGCCGGACCGGTCATCAGCACCGGTTGGCCAGGGCCTGCCCATTCAATGGACAGACGCCCGCCGGGCAGGTCGATCAATAGTGGCGAATCCATCCACCCCTGGCTGATCGCAGCGACAGCCGCTGCACACGCGCCGGTGCCGCAGGCCTGGGTTTCCCCGGCGCCACGTTCCCAGACGCGCAGTTGCGCGCGGTTGCGGTCGATGACCTGGAGAAAACCGACATTCACTCGCGCCGGGAAGCGCGGATGGTGTTCGATTTTCGGCCCCAGTTCATGCACCGGTGCGCTGTTGATGTCCTGCACGCGCAGCACTGCGTGAGGGTTGCCCATCGACACGGCGGCCAGTTCGACCGTGGTGCCGTCGACTTCCAGCTGATAGCTGATGGCTTGCGCTGGCGCGTCGAACGGAATATCCGCGGGCACCAGACGCGGGGCGCCCATGTTCACGCCGATCTGGCCGTCGTTACGCACGTCCAGTTCGATGATGCCGCCCTTGGTCTCGACGCGGATCTGCCGTTTCGCGGTCAGACGCTTGTCGAGCACGAAGCGCGCAAAGCAGCGCGCGCCGTTGCCGCACTGCTCAACTTCCGAGCCGTCGGAGTTGAAAATCCGGTAACGGAAATCCACGTCCGGGTTGCTCGGCGCCTCGACGATCAGCAGCTGGTCGAAACCGATACCGGTGTGCCGATCGCCCCATTGCTTGGCGTGCTTTGGCTGAATATGCGCGTGCTGGCTGACCAGGTCGAGAACCATGAAGTCATTGCCCAAGCCGTGCATTTTAGTAAAACGCAGCAGCATGGGTTACTCCGGCAGCAGGCTTTCGCCGGCAAACAGCTCGGCCACGGTTTCGCGGCGGCGCACTTCAAAAACCTGATCGCCATCTACCAGCACTTCGGCGGCGCGGCCGCGAGTGTTGTAGTTGGAGCTCATCACAAAACCGTAGGCACCGGCCGAATGCACGGCCAGCAGATCGCCTTCGGCCAAGGCCAATTCGCGATCCTTGGCGAGGAAGTCACCGGTTTCGCAGATCGGGCCAACGATGTCGTATTTGCGCGCAGCGGTGTCACGCGGTTTGACCGCCGTAACGTCCATCCACGCCTGATACAGCGCCGGGCGGATCAGGTCGTTCATCGCTGCGTCGACGATGGCGAAGTCTTTGTGTTCGGTGTGCTTGAGGTACTCGACCTGAGTCAGCAGCACGCCGGCGTTGGCAACGATGAAACGGCCTGGCTCGAACACCAGCGCCAGATCACGACCGTTCAGACGCTCGCGCACGGCTTTGATGTAATCGGCAGCCAATGGCGGCTCTTCATCGCGATAACGCACGCCCAAACCACCACCGAGATCGATGTGGCGCAGGTGAATGCCGCAATCGCCGAGACGATCGACCAGATCCAGCAGACGGTCGAGGGCATCGAGGAACGGTGGCAGCGTGGTCAGTTGCGAACCGATGTGGCAGTCGACGCCAACCACTTCCAGGTTCGGCAGATGCGCGGCACGCACGTACACGTCTTCGGCGTCAGCAATGGCGATGCCGAACTTGTTCTCTTTGAGACCGGTGGAAATGTACGGGTGGGTGCCGGCATCGACGTCCGGGTTCACCCGCAGCGATACCGGGGCGCGAACGCCCAGCTCGGCGGCGACCACTTGCAGGCGTTCCAGCTCGTCGGTGGATTCGACGTTGAAGCAGTGCACGCCGACTTCCAGTGCGCGACGCATGTCGTCACGGGTCTTGCCGACACCGGAGAAGACGATCTTGTCAGCGCTGCCGCCAGCAGCCAGTACGCGCTCCAACTCGCCACGGGAAACGATGTCGAAACCGGCGCCGAGACGGGCCAGGACATTCAGCACGCCGAGGTTGGAGTTGGCTTTGACCGCAAAGCAGACCAGGTGCGGCATGCCGGCCAAGGCATCGGCGTAAGCCAGATACTGGGCTTCGATGTGTGCGCGCGAGTAAACATAAGTAGGCGTGCCGAAGCGATCGGCAATGGCGGACAGCGCCACACCTTCCGCGAACAGTTCCCCGCCACGGTAGTTAAAAGCGTCCATGGCGATCCCTTATTGGTAAACGTCGTGCTTGTGTGCTTTGGACGGTTGCTTCTGCGAAGACTGGGCTTGCTCGGCCGGGTCCTGATCGTCATCCGGCAGGTACAGCGGGCCTTTTTGACCACAGGCCGAAACGAGGCAGGCAACCGCGACGAGCGCAGCAAGGGAAGAGATCAGGCGCTTCATGGCGAAATCCTTGAAAATGCGTTAATTGCGCCGGAGTATACCGGCCACCCGGCAGCTTGCCTATGCGAGGGGGTTCCCGTCCGGCGGGGCTTGCCCAAAGCTGCCCGAACCGCCGCAATCTCCTGTAGGAGTGAGCCTGCTCCGGGCGGCGATCCGACGATAGCGAAGTGTCAGATACATATATGTTGACTGACACACCGCTATCGCGAGCAGGCTCACTCCTACGAGGGTTGGGTGTCAGGCGTGGGGCAGGGTGCTTGGTCGTTAATCTTTGCAATCGGCCGGCAGCGTCCGTATCTTTCGGCGCTTGAGCCTGATCAGACATTTTTTGAGGTTGCCGCAATGAGTTTGTCCGAAGCCCGTTTCCACGATCTGGTCGATGAAACCCAGGAAAAACTGGAAGACATCTTTGATGAAAGCGACCTGGATATCGACATGGAGAACTCGGCCGGTGTGCTCACCGTCAAGTTCGAAAACGGCTCGCAGCTGATCTTCAGCCGTCAGGAGCCGCTGCGTCAGCTGTGGCTGGCGGCGGTGTCCGGTGGTTTCCACTTCGACTACGACGAAGAAAGCGAGCGCTGGATGTGCGACAAGAGCGAAGAGCAACTGGGCGAAATGCTCGAGCGCATCGTCAAGCAACAGGCCGGCGCCGAATTCGATTTCGAAGGTCTGTGATTCCGTGACTGATACCGCGCCTGTTCGTCCACCGAAGCCGCTTTACAGCAATGTCAGCGCGGCAGTGCCTTCGCCGTGCAGCGGCGTGTGCCGACTGGACGAGCAAAAGGTCTGCCTCGGCTGCTTCCGCCATGTCGAAGACATACGCGAATGGCGCTCGGCGGACGACGAGCGCCGCCGGGTCATCTGCGCTCAGGCCGCAGACCGACGCAACTCCTCAATGTAGGAGCTGCCGAAGGCTGCGATCTTTTGATCTTTAATCTTTAGAAGCAAAGATCGCAGCCTGCGGCAGCTCCGACAGGGGTGGCCGGGTGGATGACTTGTATATTTTTTGAGCTGTGATAGTGTCCGAACACGCCTCAACCCATCGAGGCCTGGTGAAAACCCCGTCTTTTTTGGCGGGGTTTTGCTTTTTTTGTGTGCAGAAGAAAGGAGTCTGCCCGGATCATGACCGCACCTTCCATCACCCTTACCCGTCTGGACGTGCAACGTCTGGAGCGCCTGATCGACAACCTGAACGAGAAAGACCAGGCTGCGCCGGGCGTGATTGCGCTGCAAACCGAGCTGGACCGCGCCGATACCGTGGTCGGCCACGATGAAGTGCCCGCTGATGTCGTGACCATGAATTCCCGTGTGCATTGCCGCGAAGAAGGCAGTGGCAAGGATTACCACCTGACGCTGGTCTACCCCAAGGATGCCAACGCCGATGAAGGCAAGATCTCCATTCTGGCGCCCGTCGGCAGCGCACTGCTGGGCCTGAAAGTCGGTCAGCACATCGACTGGCCGGCTCCAGGTGGCAAGACCCTCAAGCTGACCCTGCTCGAAGTCGAGTCGCAGCCGGCCAACGGTGGCGCCTTCCCCGAGTAACCCCGCCTCAGACCTGTTCGAGCGCCTCGTTCAGGGCGCGCTCCAGATCAGCCTTGTAGCGCAGATACAGATTGCTTGAGCTCTGCCCATCACCGAGCAGGCCCGAAAGGTCGAGGTCGGTGATGTAGCAGCGATAGCGTTCGCTTTCGCGGCGCTGCTCGACGATCTCCCGGGCGACCACGCTGAACAGCTGGTCGCCATGCTCCAGCTCGCTGAATTCCCGTTGATTGCAATACAAAGTGACCTGCACTTCGCCCGGTGCGGCTTTGCCGACGATCGCCTGCACGTCGTAGAACGGCTTGTTTACCGGCGTCTGCGGTGCTGGTCGCACTTCCACTCGTCGTGCGCGCCCTTGGCCGGAAGGCAATAACTGGTAATACAAAGTGTCGAGGCGCACCTCCGCGCTGCCATCCATCGGTAGCACCGCTTCGCGGCGGAACAGGATCGATTGCAGGAAACGCTGCAGCGGCACCAGCAGACTCTGCTCGTCGTGGTACGGCAAATGCTGCTGCCACAGCGCATTGAATTCATCCAGCACGTACAGCTCGGCCTGCTGCTCGGTGATCCGGTAGAACACCTGAATGCATTCCGGCTGGCCCATCGGCAGGATCAGCGCGAGGTCGTGTTCTTCCAGCGCCATCGGGTCCAGATGCAGCGGGCTGTAGCGCGGCTGCTCTTCACCGAGGTAATCCAGTAACGCCGGCAGGGTGGCGAGGGCGACATGGTTGACCTGGCCCGGCACCAACTCCAAAACGTGATAGTGCTGCTGCACCTGAATCAAATAGCGGTGGTTCAAATCACTGAGCAGCAGGTTTTGCGCGGTGTCGATGATTTCCTCGACGCGGCGGGCAATGAACTGCGCACGGTTGTGGCAGAAGCAACGCACCCTCAACGACGGCTGCAAGGCCCCGCGTGGCAGGTTGTTGAGGTAATCGCGCAGGCAATCGAGCAGGGCGTGCGGGCCATCGAAGCGGTTGACCAGCACTTCGTTCCAGCTGTTGAGCGTGACTTGATCGAGGGTCAACACGAGGTTTTCGCGCACGCCGGCGTAACTCAGCGAGTCGGTACGCTCGGTGGTCATCAGGATATTGAGGTCGCGGTGATGTTTTAGCGGGTCAATCCCTACGTTGACCAGAATCAGCACTTCGCTCGGCACCGCGGCGCGCAGCAATGGCTCTTCAGCCACTGTAGGCAGGGGCAGGGCGATGCACTGTTGCAGGCTGCCGAGCAGGTTGAACAGCTCAAATTCGCTCAGGTCGCTGGTGCCGGGATGCAAAGCCAGGCGAGTGCTGCTGTCGATCACGCCGTTGCGGTGGCACCAGGTCAGCAGTTCGAGCAGCTCGCGACTGCGCTTGATCGGTGCGAAGTGTTCCCACTCCAGCGCGGTCAGGCTGCCGTTGTAGAGGCCCCACTGAGTTTGCCCCGGTTCCTTTTTATTGCGCGACTGCACCAGGGTCAAAGTATCTTCAGCCAGATCCGGGGCGATACCGGGATTGATGAACTCGACCTTGTCGGCCTTGCGTTCGAACGCAGCGTAGAGACGGCGACCGAGGACGTTGAGATCGCGCTTGTTGATCAGGCTGACAGTCTGCTCGGTACGGGCGAACTGGGTCAGGAAGCGGTAGCTGTAATTCAGTTCGTTGACCAGCGCGCGGCGCTCGGCGCTGACTTGACGGACTTTCCACTGGCTGCGGCTATCGAGCAGGGCGAGTTGGCGCTGATCCCAATGCCATTCACTGGCCAGCCTTTCCAGCAATGAACGCTGCCAGCTCTGGGTGCGGCTGTTGCCGGTGAGCTTGCGGTTGACCTTCAGGTACAGCGCGCGGCGCACCAGTTCCAGGCGTTCCGGCTCATTGCGCGCAGTCAGATATTCCTCGATGCGCCGGTACACGACCATGTACGGGTCCAGCTCGTCAAGATCGAGCTGATTGGCGAACACGGCTTTCTTGAAGCGCAGGCTCAGGCACTGCACGCGCGGGTGTTCGCTGGCGTAGACCTCGGTCAGCAGCAGTTTGAGTACCGATTTGTAGGGTGACTCGATGCCCTTGAACAATTGCCACAGGCCGGCGCCAATGAACTCGCCCGGCGGAATCGTCGCCAAGTGGCCGAGGTCGAGGGTTTCGTCGGCCCGAATAAAACGCTTCGACAGCAACGTGTGGGTGTATTGGTCGTAGGCGGTTTCTTCGTAGACCGGCACCAGCCACCAGATCGGCGTGCGCCCGGCCAGCCAGATCGCCGTGCGGTAGAACTCGTCCAGTAGCAGATAGTGCTGGGTGGTACCGCAGTTTTCCGAACTGAGCTGGGTGTCGCGTTCGCCTTTGACGAAGCGCACCGGGTCGATGAGAAAGAAATGCGCTTCGGCACCTTGGCTGGCCGCCCAGATTTCGAGCAACTGACATTTTTTGCTCAGTTCGGCGAGTTCGTTTTCGCTCAGGTCTGGCGCGTGGCAAACCCACACGTCCATGTCGCTCTGATCGGCCTGCGCCAGCGTGCCAAGGCTGCCCATCAGGAAAAGGCCATGAATCGGTCGCGGCGGATTGCTGCCATGGCGCGGCTTGTAGGAAAACGAACGGGTCAGGCGCTGAGCTTCGGCAAGCGCATCGGCGTCCGGCTCGTAATTGGACACTCCGGCCGGTGTACTGCCCGAGACATAACCCGGCAGCAGCGGATGGTTGACGTGGAAGAACAGCGGCAACAGCGTCAACACGCTCTGTTGGCGTGTCGACAGGCCTTCAAGGGCGCGGCCGAGGCGGCCTTCATTGAGTTTGAGAAAGCGTGCGCGCAGCTGGCTGAGGACCTTGCGGTCGATACCTTCGTCCAGGTCAGGGCGGATTTCGTGGGTGCGCGTCATGTCAGCTCAAACCGGCTCGCAGGCTCGGACGTAGAGGGTCTCGGAATGTCAGGCAGTTTAGCCTTAGCGCAGCGGGACTTTTAAGCTGAATTTGTTTTTGACGTCAGATTTCTATCGCGAGCGACCGGGCAGGCCCGCGGAAATCCCGTGGCAGGAGTTCCCGTGGGCAAAGTCGGGGAGGATCAGGCGGTTTCCTGCTCTCTCAGAATGGTCAGCACGGTTTGCACATTTTGTGCGGCGTCGCGACCGAGGCTGGTCAGATAACCGCCATCGGGCTGATCGGTCAGGTCTTTTTCAAAGAGGCGTTTGGCGGCAGAAATATGTTTCGGGGCAGCGGTCTGATGAATTTTCAAACCTTCCTGGGAACTGTCCAGGGGAAAGAGTGCGAGGACTTCCAGTTCGGCAACCAACTCAGGGGTAAGCGACATAAGGACTCCAGACTTTCTAGGAATTGGACGACAGCGCCCCTAAGGTGAACCCGCTTTTGCGGCATGTCCAGTGCTCAGATCAGGGATTTTGTCTTGAGGCGGATTCCAGTGTAGTCGGGGCCCGGGAGTTGGCTGGATGGATACGTTACAAACATTGTAGGAGTGAGCCTGCTCGCGATAGCGGAGTGCCTGTCAGCATAGTCTTCACTGACAGGACGCTATCGCGAGCAGGCTCACTCCTACAGAATCGGGGCTTACTGCTTTTCTGGCGGTAATTCCGGCAATGCACGCAACGCCGCTTCGTACCATTCGGTATTGAACGCGCGGTCTTCATCGAGCATCGCGTCAATCTCGTAAGCCAGCACATGCGCCATCAGATTGAGGATCTCTTCGCGCTCCACACCCACTAGTGTCAGCTTGTTGAAGGTCGCTTTGGCTGCTGGTGGGTTGTCGCTTTCGATCTGGTTCTCGATGGCTTCGATCAAAGTAGCCTCGGTGAACTCTTCTTCGTCGTTGTCGATGTCTGTCGGCTCGCTCATGGCAGGCTCCTCATGGAAAGGCGCCAGTTTACCCGCATTCAGCGGCGTGATGCTGCTGGCGGGATTTGCCCCGGCGATCTATAAACAGGCACTGCCCACCCCGCACGGCCTGGAGGCTATGTGATGCTCAAGCTCTACGGATTCTCAGTCAGCAACTACTACAACATGGTCAAACTGGCGCTGCTGGAAAAAGGCCTGCCGTTCGAAGAGGTCACGTTCTACCCGACGCCGACCCCGGAATCACTGGCCATCAGCCCGCGCGGCAAAGTGCCGGTGCTGGGCGTGGACGCCGGTTTCATTAACGAGACCGCGATCATTCTCGAATACCTTGAGCAAACCCAGAAAGGTACGCCGCTGCTGCCGAGCGATCCGTTCGAGCGCGCGCAGGTGCTGGCGATCGCCAAGGAAATCGAGCTGTACATCGAGCTGCCGGGGCGTGCCTGTTATGGCGAAGCATTTTTCGGTATGAGCCTGCCGGAGGCGATCAAGGAAAAGACCAAGACTGAATTGCAGCTGGGTTTTGCGGCGCTGGGCCGGCACGGCAAATTCGCCCCGTACGTGGCGGGCGACAGCCTGAGCATTGCCGATTTGTACTTCCTCTACAGCGTACCGCTGGCCTGTGCGGTCGGGCAGAAGCTGTTTGGAATTGATTTGCTGGCAGAGATGCCGCAGGCGAAAGCATTGCTGGAGAAGCTTGAGCAGAATCCGCATGTGCAGAAGATTGCGGCGGACAAGGAAGCGGCGATGCCGGCGTTTTTGGCGATGATCGCTGCCAAGAAGTGAGGTTTGTAGTGAGTTGAAAGCAGCTATCGCGAGCAGGCTCACTCCTGCAGGGGAACGCATTCCAATGTAGGAGTGAGCCTGCTCGCGATGCTTTTGGCTTTTTCTGTTAGCGGCTAGCGATCAGGGCCTGACCGCGCACCACAGCCGCTTTGACCTGCGCCGGCGCAGTGCCGCCAATATGGTCACGGGCATTCACCGAGCCTTCCAGGGTCAGCACGGCAAACACGTCCTGCTCGATCTGGTCGCTGAACTGGCGCAGTTCTTCCAGGCTCATCTCGGCCAGATCCTTGCCAGTGTCCACGCCGTATTTCACGGCGTGGCCAACGATCTCGTGGCAATCACGGAACGGCAAGCCACGACGCACCAGATAGTCCGCCAGATCGGTCGCGGTGGAGAAACCACGTAGCGCTGCTTCACGCATGATCGCGTGCTTCGGTTTGATCGCCGGAATCATGTCGGCGAAGGCCCGCAGCGAGTCGCGCAGCGTATCGGCAGCGTCGAACAGCGGCTCTTTGTCTTCCTGGTTGTCCTTGTTGTAGGCCAGCGGTTGGCCCTTCATCAAGGTAAGCAGGCCCATCAGTGCGCCGAACACACGGCCGGTCTTGCCGCGCACCAGCTCTGGCACGTCAGGGTTTTTCTTTTGCGGCATGATCGAGCTGCCGGTGCAGAAACGGTCCGGCAGATCGATGAACTGGAATTGCGCGCTGGTCCACAGCACCAGCTCTTCGGAGAAACGCGACAAGTGCATCATCGCGATGCTCGCGGCCGAGCAGAATTCGATGGCGAAGTCGCGATCGGAAACGTTGTCCAGCGAGTTGCCGCCCACAGCATCGAAACCCAGCAGTTGCGCGGTGTATTCGCGGTCGATCGGGTAGGTGGTGCCGGCCAGCGCAGCACTGCCCAGTGGCATGCGGTTGGTGCGCTTGCGGCAGTCGACCAGGCGCTCGTAATCGCGGCTGAGCATTTCGAACCAGGCCAGCATGTGGTGCCCGAAGGTCACTGGCTGCGCGGTCTGCAAGTGGGTGAAGCCGGGCATGATGCTCGCGGCTTCGCGCTCGGCTTGTTCCAGCAGGCCTTTTTGCAGACGGGTGATTTCGGCGAGGATCAGGTCGATTTCGTCGCGCAGCCACAGGCGGATGTCGGTGGCCACCTGATCGTTACGGCTGCGCCCGGTGTGCAGCTTCTTGCCGGTGACGCCGATGCGATCGGTCAGGCGCGCCTCGATGTTCATGTGCACGTCTTCGAGATCGATGCGCCAGTCGAACTGGCCGGCCTCGATTTCGCCCTGAATGGTCTTCAGGCCATCAATGATGCTGTCGCGCTCGGCATCGGTCAGCACGCCGACCTTGGCCAGCATGGTGGCGTGGGCGATCGAGCCCATGATGTCGTGGCGATACAGGCGCTGGTCGAAAGTGACGGAGGCGGTGAAGCGTGCGACGATGGCGTCGACGGGTTCACTGAAGCGGCCGCCCCAGGACTGATTGGTCTTGTCAGTGCTCATGAATTCGCTCGTATCGGCTTGAAGAAAAAAGGCGTGAAACGCTGGCGCGGATAATAACAGGGTTGCCCGGACTGTCGCTGACACCGGTCGATACGTTTTTTTCTCATTGGCTCGGCCATAGTCGGCGCTGCCCCCGGCGGATTTGCGCAAGGATATTTTTCGATTGAGCAATGTCGTTCCGACGAGCGTCTACAGTAGGACATAAGGGTCGGCGTGACTGCGGATCGCGCAAAGGTCTGACCGCCGACTATAAGAAGAGGGGGTGGGTGCAATTGTCCTTCGGCAATCCCCGTGAAAAACGCGAGAAACAGCGGGCTTCGAGCGGTACGAACCGGACACTGGCAAATATTGCTGGCCGACGTACGGCACTTTTTGGCGCTCGGGCTAGTCTTAGCGTGGATCGCGGTGACGGACGTCACTTCACCTGTCTACGCTATCCTTGTGCGAGACTCACGCAGGAATCCAGCGCAATATGAATGTCCTGATCGTTGATGACGAACCACTGGCTCGCGAGCGCCTCAGCCGAATGGTGAGCGAGCTCGAGGGTTATACAGTTCTGGAGCCCAGCGCCACGAATGGCGAGGAGGCGTTGGCACTGATCGACAGCCACAAGCCGGATATCGTGCTGCTCGATATCCGCATGCCAGGCCTCGATGGCCTGCAGGTTGCTGCCCGTCTGTGCGAACGAGAAACGCCGCCCGCCGTGGTGTTTTGCACCAGCCCCGATGAATTTGCCGTGGAAGCCCTGCAGGCCAGCGCCGTGGGCTATGTGGTGAAACCCGTGCGAACCGAACATCTGCATGACGCCCTGAAACGGGCTGAACGTCCCAACCGGGCGCAACTCTCGGCCCTGACCCGTCCCGCTGCCGAAAGCGGCACCGGCCCGCGCAGCCACATCAGCGCCCGCACCCGCAAAGGTATCGAACTGATCCCGCTGGATCAGGTGGTCTATTTCATTGCGGACCATAAATACGTGACCTTGCGCCACGAGGCCGGTGAAGTGCTGCTGGACGAACCGCTGAAGGCGCTGGAAGACGAGTTCGGCGAGCGCTTTGTGCGTATCCACCGCAACGCCCTGGTCGCCCGCGACCGCATCGAACGTCTGCAACGTACGCCGCTGGGGCATTTCCAGTTGTTCCTCAAAGGGCTCAATGGCGATGCGCTGATCGTTAGCCGTCGGCATGTCGCCGGTGTGCGCAAAATGATGCAGGGCCTGTAGCCCGGTATTTTCCGGTGCTTCGAACTTCTTTTCACCGGGCATTGCAGGCCAGGGAGGCCGCGCCGACTCTGATTCAAGTCAAAGTGGATTTGGCTGAGCTGTTATTATCCGCCGTATCTATTCAGTACGGATTGATCCATGTCCTCTCGCGAAATCCGCATCGCCACCCGTAAAAGTGCGCTGGCCCTCTGGCAGGCCGAATACGTCAAAGCCCGTCTGGAAGCGGCCCACCCGGGCCTGCTGGTGACGCTGGTGCCCATGGTCAGTCGCGGCGACAAGCTGCTCGATTCGCCATTGTCGAAGATCGGCGGCAAGGGCCTGTTCGTCAAGGAACTGGAAACCGCACTGCTGGAAAACCAAGCCGACATCGCCGTGCATTCGATGAAAGACGTGCCGATGGACTTCCCTGAAGGCCTCGGTCTGTTCTGCATCTGCGAACGTGAAGACCCGCGCGATGCCTTCGTTTCCAATACCTATGCCAGCCTCGACGCGTTGCCTGCCGGCGCCATCGTCGGTACCTCGAGCCTGCGTCGTCAGGCGCAATTGCTGACGCGCCGCCCGGATCTTGAGATCCGCTTCCTGCGCGGCAACGTCAACACCCGTCTGGCCAAGCTCGATGCCGGTGAGTACGACGCGATCATCCTTGCGGCGGCCGGCCTGATCCGTCTCGGTTTTGAAGATCGCATCACCTCGGCGATCAGCGTCGATGACAGCCTGCCGGCCGGTGGTCAGGGCGCGGTCGGCATCGAATGCCGCAGTGCCGACACTGAAATCCACGCCTTGCTCGCGCCGCTGCACCACGCCGATACCACGTCGCGCGTCACCGCCGAGCGTGCCCTCAACAAACATTTGAATGGCGGCTGCCAAGTGCCGATCGCCTGCTACGCCGTGCTCGAAGGCGAGCAGTTGTGGTTGCGCGGTCTGGTCGGTGAGCCGAGCGGTGGCAAGCTGCTCAGCGCAGAAGCCCGGGCACCACGTGCCGAGGCCGAAGCGCTCGGTGTGCAGGTTGCCGAAGACCTGTTGCGCCAGGGTGCTGCCGATATTCTCAAAGCGGTCTACGGCGAGGCAGGTCACGAGTGACCGGTTGGCGCCTGCTGCTGACGCGCCCTGCGGAGGACTGTGCGGCGCTGGCGCAGACGTTGGCCGAGCAGGGGATTTTCAGTAGCTGTTTGCCGCTTCTGGACATTGTTCCGCTGCCGGTCTCTGCGAAAATTCGTCAGGCGATTGCGCGGTTGCCGGGTTGCAAAGCGGTAGTCGTGGTCAGCAAACCGGCGGCTCGCATTGCGCTGGATCTGCTCGGTAATTCGTCTTCGCTGGCGATGCCGTGGTTCAGCGTCGGCGCGGCAACTGCGCAGATTCTTAGCGATCATGGTCTGGACGCGAACTTCCCGGCCGCCGGCGATGATAGCGAAGCATTGCTGCAATTACCGCGTCTGCGTGAGGCCGTCAGTCAGCCCGGTGCGCAGGTGTTGATCCTGCGTGGTGAGGGCGGCCGCGAGCTACTCGCCGAGCGCCTGCGTGCGCTTGGTGCTAGTGTCGAGTATCTGGAATTGTATCGACGTGACCTGCCAGCCTATCCGCCGCAGGAGCTGTCGCGGCGGATTGAAGCGGAACGCTTGAACGGGCTGGTGGTCAGCAGTGGACAGGGTTTCGAGCACTTGCAGCAGATGGCCGGCGATGCCTGGTCGAGCATTGCGCAGTTGCCGTTGTTTGTTCCAAGCCCAAGGGTCGCCGAGCTGGCACGTGCCGCCGGGGCTCAAACAGTTGTGGATTGCCGCGGCGCGAGTGCCGCGGCTTTGCTGACGGCGCTGCGGGAACGTCCCCAGCCCGTTTTCTAATGCAAAGGATGGATACGTGAGCGAAACAGCCTTGCCTAAAGATGATGTCCAGCCTGTGATCGACGCCCAGGTTGAAACCCCACCGCCGGCCACAGAGCCGCGCCGAGGCAATGGACTGGCCATCGTCGCCCTGTTGCTCGGCGCTGCCGGCGTCGCGATCGGGGGCTGGGGTGTCTGGCAGGTGCGCCACCTGCAGACCAACACGCAACAGCAGTCCGGTGAAGTGCAGGCATTGAACGATCAGGCGCAGAGCCTGAAGCTCAATGAACAGCGTCTGACCGAGCGCCTCGCGCAGTTGCCGGGCGCCGATGAACTTGCCGAGCGCCAGCGTCTGGTGACGCAGCTTCAGGGTGATCAGCAGCGCCTCAATCAGCGTCTGGAAACAGTGCTGGGGGCCAGCCGCAAGGACTGGCGTCTGGCCGAGGCCGAGCACTTGTTGCGTCTGGCCAGCCTGCGTCTTTCGGCATTGCAGGACATCAGCAGCGCACAGGCCTTGGTGCAAGGCGCGGATGAAATCCTTCGTGAACAGAATGACCCCGGCTCGTTTGCCGCTCGCGAGCAAGTGGCGAAAACCCTCGTCGCTTTGCGCAGCACGGCACAACCGGATCGCACCGGTCTGTTCCTGCGCCTCGGCGCGTTGCGCGATCAGGTCATCGACCTCACCGAGCTGGCGCCGGAGTACAAGGATCGTGGTGAATCGCTGCTGGGCCTGACCGCCGATGGCGATGGCGCCAGTCGCTGGGCGCAATGGTGGGATCAGGTTTCGCGCTACATCCGCATCGATTTCAACGCTGACAAGAATGTGCGACCGCTGCTGGCCGGGCAGAGCCTGAGTCAGGTGCGCCTGGCCTTGAGCCTGGCGCTTGAGCAGGCGCAGTGGGCAGCCCTGAATGGTCAGGCGCCGGTCTACACCCAGGCGCTGGCCGAGGCGCGGGATGTGCTCAAAGGCAATTTCAATCCGGACAACCCGCAAAGCAAAGTGATGCTGGAGCAGGTCGCCGAGCTGAGCAAGGAACCGGTCACGGTCAATACCCCGGATCTGGCTGGCACCCTGAGTGCGGTGCAGGCGTATCTGGAGCGACGTAACGTCAATGCTGAAGAGTCGGTGAAACCGTTCGCCAAACCTGCCGCCAACACCGCGCAGGAGGCCACGCCATGAAGCGCCTGTATGTAATCGTGTTTCTGGTGATCGCGGCGACGGCGGCGTTGGGTTTTGCCGTGGCGCAGCATTCCGGTTACGTGCTGATCGCTTACCAGAGCTTGCGCTATGAAGCGAGCTTGTGGGCGACACTCGCGGTGATCGCGGTGTTGTGGCTGCTGATCTGGGGCATCAAGGCGCTGGTCGAACTGGTCATGACCTCCAGCGGCGTGGTCAATCCATGGTCGCGGCGCAATCGCAGTCGTCGCGTGCAGGTGGCCATCGAGCACGGTCAACTGGATCTGGCGGAAGGCCGTTGGGCCAGCGCGCAGCGGCATTTGTCTCGCGCAGCTGAAGCCGAGCGCCAACCGCTTTTGTACTACCTTGGCGCTGCACGTGCGGCCAACGAGCAAGGTAATTACGAAGAGTGCGATCACTTGCTGGAGCGTGCACTGGAACGTCAGCCGCAAGCCGAGTTGGCGATTGCCTTGAGTCATGCGCAGTTGCAGACCGATCGCGGTGATACCGATGGTGCGCTGGTCACGCTGCAGGCGATGCATGAGCGCCACCCGCGCAATGCGCAGACGTTGCGTCAGTTGCAGCGCTTGCATCAACAGCGCGGTGAGTGGTCGTCGGTGATCCGTCTGTTGCCGGAGCTGCGCAAGGATAAAGTCCTGCCGCCAGCAGAACTGATTGAACTGGAGCGTCGTGCCTGGGGTGAGAACCTTTCGCTGGCGGCGCATCGCGAGGAGGACGGGACGGTAGGGCTGCAGTCGCTCAAGCGCGCATGGGAACAGCTCACCTCGGCGCAGCGTCAGGAGCCGCCGCTGGTATTGGCGTATGCGGAGCAGCTACGTCAGCTGGGCGCTCAGGTCGAAGCGGAGGAAGTGCTGCGAACCGCTATCAAGCGCAAGTACGACAGTCATCTGGCACGTCTTTATGGCCTGGTGCGCGGCAGCGATCCGGCGCGCCAGTTGCAAACGGCGGAAGGCTGGCTCAAGGAACACCCGGCCGATCCAAGCCTGCTGTTGACCCTGGGACGTCTGTGCCTGCAAACCAGTTTGTGGGGCAAGGCTCGGGACTATCTGGAAAGCAGCCTGCGCGTACAGCGTAATCCCGAAGCCTGTGCAGAGCTGGCACGCCTGCTTGCACAGCTCGGCGATACCGAACGCAGTAACCAGCTGTTTCAAGAAGGCCTTGGCCTGCTCGATGAGCGTCTTCTGGCCGCGCCATTGCCGGTTCCGGTTCATGCATGAAATAACAGTGGGAGGGGCGTGCTCCCTCCTGCACCGGATGACAGAAAAATTCTCGCCAAGACGCGTCCCAGGCAAAGTCCTACAGCGTCCTACATCAATTCCTCTCTTGCCTGTCGGGATTTCCCTACACCTCTGGTGAAGTGTCGGCAGCTGCCTGCCTTGAAAGGCCGACGCGCTTTCCTCTACCGTAACTGCCTGTCTCTACTGTTACGGAAAAGCCATGTCGTTGGCCTGCTCACGCTCCTTGTTTTTCATTGCTTTCACTGCGGGGGCTGTCGCCCTGGGAGCTTCCTATTACCTTGAATACGCGGTTGGGCTGGTGCCGTGCAGCCTGTGCCTGGTTCAGCGACTGTGCATGACACTGCTGACCGTCTGCTGTGGTCTGGCGGCGGTACATGGGCCGCGACGTGCCGGTCTCTCGCTCTACTGGGTGTTTGCGCTTTGCGCGAGCCTCGGAGGTACGGCGGCGGCCTGGCGGCAGGTGTTGATGCAGAGCGATTCGGTGCTACAACTGGTCGAATGTTCGCCTGCTCCCGAGACATTCTTCAGCAACATGCCCTGGTTGTGCGCGGTCCTGCGCATGGTGAGCGGCACCGCCGATTGTGTGGAAATTTCCTGGACGCTGTTCGACCTGAGCATCCCTGAATGGAGTCTGCTGTTTTTTGTGGCAATGTCGATTCTGGCGTTTTACCAACTGATACGACTGGTCTGGAACGCTCTGCAACAACCGCTCAGCGGCGAAGCGTCGCACCGCAGGCCGATCAGGGATTAAACACTTGTATGAACTTTATCTCCTGCGTACCTTGAAGCCATAGGCGTGCGGGCATAATCTGGCCCGCACGTGTCATTGGATTTATGTTGCTCGATGACGCTCTGCCCGGCCGACCCCCAAGCCAACATCAAAAGAGGGGCGCGGGTGTAGAGCAGCATGACCCACAAGGGAAGAGAGATCGCCATGCTCGAAAGTTGTCAGAATGCTCAGGAACGCTGGGGTGGAGTTCATCTGCTGATCGACCGCTGGTTGCAGGAGCGTGAAGATCTGATCGGTGCCTACGACAAGCTCGGTGCGCAGCCTGAGTCGCTGTCCGAGAGCCGCAAGCCTTTGCAGGAATTCTGCGGCGTGCTGGTCGATTACGTCTCGGCAGGGCACTTCGAAATCTACGAACAGCTGACTGGCGAAGCCAAGGCGTTCAACGACAAGCGCGGCCTTGAACTTGCCGATACGATCTATCCGCGTATCGATGTCATCACCGAGAAGCTGCTCGCGTTCAACGATCTGTGCGATGAAGGCAAATGCGTTGCCGAGAAATTCAAAGAGCTCGGTGGCCTGCTGCACGAGCGCTTCGAACTCGAAGACTGTTTGATTGAAGTGCTGCACACAGCACACAAGGAAGAAGATCCAGTTCAGGCCTGATCCCGAACGCTGATCAAAAAAAACGGTGCGCCCGAAAGCGCACCGTTTTTTATTGCCTGATCAACTCGTCGCGCCGCGCAATTCCACCTCGAACACCAGCGGCGTGAACGGTGCGATCAGGTCACCGGCACCGTCGGCGCCATAGGCCTGATCCGAAGGAATCACCAAGCGCCATTTCGCCCCCACCGGCATGTTTTGCAATGCAGTGCGCCAACCGGCAATCACGCTGTCGAGGTTGAACCATTGCGGCTGGGTGTTTTGATCGAACACCGTGCCATCAGGCAGGCGACCTGTATACAACACCTGCACTTTTCCATCCGGGCCGGCCTTGGCCCCGGTGCCTGGTGCCAGCTCGGTCAGCAGGATGCCGTCAGCCAATTCCTTCACACCCGGTTTGGCTTTTTCGGTGGTGAGAAAACGCTGTTCGTTTTCCATCGCGGCGTCGCTCGAAGGTTGCGAAGAACGCTCGGCATTCTGCGACTCGTGATCGGCGAGGATCTGTTCGATGCGAGCTTCGCTCAGTGCCAGTGGCTTGCCCTGATAGGCTTGCTGCAAGCCTTCGATCAATGCCTGAATCTGCAATTGTGGCACTTCCTGACGCAACCGTTCGCCCAGGCTTGCACCGAGGCTGTAGGCCAGATCATGAGCGTCATTCGCGGTGGTTTTTTCGTCGGCGTGGGCTGCCGAAAAAACCATGCAGAGGGATAAAAAAAGGTAGCGCGACATGGGCACTCTCCGTCCTGAGATGCGGTGGATTATGCCAGCGCGAACGTCTGCAACGGTGAACTGCTTTTGCCTTCGCGCAGAACATTTTCACTTCGGTGCAACGCAACGCAATCGATACTGTCAAGATGCCCTAGCGGCGGTAACTGCAGAGGTCTAGTATGAGCCGCACTCACGTCAGCCAGGAGGTAAACCATGTCGGCCACCAAGAAGCCTGTAAATACTCCGTTGCACTTACTCCAACAACTCTCGGGCAGCCTGCTCGAGCATTTGGAAAACGCTTGCTCGCAAGCCTTGGCTGATGCTGAAAAACTGCTCGCCAAACTGGAAAAGCAACGCGGCAAGGCGCAGGAAAAACTGCACAAATCCCGCACCAAATTGCAGGACGCAGCTGCTGCCGGTAAAGCCAAGGCACAGACCAAAGCCAAGGGCGCAGTGAAAGAACTCGAAGACCTGCTCGATGCGTTGAAGGATCGTCAGTCCGATACGCGCAGCTACATCCTGCAACTCAAGCGCGACGCCCAGGAAAGCCTGAAACTGGCGCAGGGTGTGGGCCGCGTTCAAGAAGCCGTGGGCAAAGTATTGTCGACTCGCTCGGCCAAACCAGCAGCGGCACCGGCGAAGAAAGCCGCGGCCAAACCTGCTGCAGCCAAAGCTCCAGCGAAAACTGCGGCGGCCAAGCCTGCTGCAAAAGCTGCTGCTAAAACCGCTGCCAAGCCCGCTGCAAAAGTACCGGTGAAAGCCGCTGCAAAACCAGCTGTTAAAGCGGCTGCAAAACCTGCAGCGAAGAAACCTGCTGCGGCGAGCGCTGCAAAACCAGCAGCTAAAACCACAGCGGCAAAACCTGCTGCGCGCACTGCCGCTGCCAAGCCGGCTACCCGTGCCGCCGCTGCTAAACCAGCTGCGAAGCCAGCCGCAGCCAAAGCTGCTCCAGCGAAAACCGCCGCTAAACCAGCTGCCAAAGCGGTTGCAAAACCTGCTGCTAAAACCGCTGCTGCAAAACCAGCCGCCAAGACTGCCGCTAAACCAGCTGCAGCCAAACCTGCTGCAAAAGCGCCAGCCAAAGCTGCTGCAAAACCGGCTGCAAAACCAGCCGTGAAAGCTGCCGCCAAACCGGCAGCCAAGCCAGCCGCTAAACCGGCCGCTGCTGCCAAACCAGCGACTGCTGCTGCCAAGCCTGCTGCTGCGAAACCAGCCGCCAAGCCAGCTGCAAAACCAGCCGTTAAAAAGCCAGCCGCTGCCAAACCAGCTGCCGCCAAACCGGCTACCGCGCCTGCCGCCAAGCCTGCCGCACCGACAACCTCGGCTGCGCCATCGGCACCTGCTCCAGCCGCGACTACCTCGACCCCTTCGACTGCGCCATCGCCAGCCGCTGCGTCGAGCGTCAGCAATAACCCGACCAGCGCTTCCTAAGTGCCGGTCGCCGCGACGCGCAGCACTTGCAGCGCGTCGCGGTTCGGGTTGGCTGCAGTGCCGGCCAAGCCTTCAAGCCAGGTGATCGAACCTGCGTCGTTTCGCGTCCATTCCTGCGCCACACCTTCAAGCCGTGACAGCAATGCTCGCTCAGCTTCCAGCTCGAGTGACTTGATCTGCTCGCGCATGCCTTTCACCACCGCATCATCCGCCGCACGCGATTTCCATTGCATGCGCAGTGTTCGCAGCGGCTGCACCACATCGATATCCCACGGTTCGGTCAGCGCCTGAAGCTGGCGAACGCGTTGTTCATCGCAAGTCACTGCGCGCTGCTCCAGCCATAAACCGCACAGCAGCAGGCACACATTGGCGCCCGCCGTTTGCAGTTGCAGGCAGGCGTCTTCCACGCCCGGTCGGGCGTAGGTGGCAAGGGAAAAGCTCCACAGGTCAGAGGACATCGTGCTACTCGCGCCAGTTGTGAGCGAAGCTGGTAGACTCCGCCGCCATTATGATCCGACTTCAGAACCTGACTTTACAGCGTGGCCCGCAACGTCTGCTAGAAGACGCCGAGCTGACCCTGCACGCCGGCCACAAAGCCGGCCTAATCGGTGCCAACGGCGCCGGCAAATCGAGCCTGTTCGCCCTGATTCGGGGTGAGCTGCACCCGGACTCGGGTGATTGCTTCCTGCCGGCTGACTGGCGCATCGCTCACATGCGCCAGGAAATCGAGACGCTCGAGCGCCTTGCCGTCGACTATGTGCTCGATGGCGACCTGCGTCTACGCGAGGTGCAACGTGACCTCGCCGCTGCCGAAGCGGCGCACGACGGTGCCGCTCAGGCCCGCCTGCACTCGGAACTCGACAGCGCCGACGGTTACACCGCCGATGCGCGGGCGCGCAAGTTGCTTGCCGGCCTGGGTTTCACCAACGAACAGATGGATCGTCAGGTCGGGGATTTCTCCGGTGGCTGGCGCATGCGTCTGAACCTGGCGCAAGCGCTGATGTGCCCGTCGGATCTGTTGCTGCTCGACGAGCCGACCAACCACTTGGACCTCGACGCGATCATCTGGCTCGAAGAGTGGCTGAAAAGCTACCCGGGCACCTTGCTGCTGATCTCCCACGACCGCGATTTCCTTGACGAAGTCGTCGATCACGTGGCACATGTCGATCAGCGCAAAATCACCCTCTATCGCGGCGGCTATACCGCGTTCGAACGCGCCCGAGCCGAGCGTCTGGCCCAGCAGCAACAGGCCTACGAGAAGCAGCAGGCGCAACGTGCGCACATGGAAAGCTACATCGCCCGCTTCAAGGCGCAAGCGACCAAGGCCCGTCAGGCGCAGAGCCGGATCAAGGCCCTGGAGCGGATGGAAGAACTGTCGGCCGCCCACGTCGACTCGCCGTTCGACTTCGTCTTCCGCGAGTCGACCAAGATCTCCAGCCCGCTGATCGACCTGTCCGACGCGCGTCTGGGTTACGGCGACAAAACCATCCTGGAGAAGGTCAAGCTGCAACTGACCCCGGGTGCGCGGATCGGCCTGCTCGGCCCGAACGGCGCGGGTAAATCGACCCTGATCAAGAACCTTGCCGGCGAGCTGTCTCCGCTGGGTGGGCGCCTGACCCGTGGCGAGAACACCGTGGTCGGTTACTTCGCTCAGCATCAGCTCGATTCGCTGGACGCCAAGGCCAGCCCGTTGCTGCATTTGCAGCGTCTGGCGCCGACCGAGCGCGAGCAGACCCTGCGCGACTTCCTCGGTGGTTTCGATTTCCGTGGCGCACGCATCGACGAACCGGTGCTGAATTTCTCCGGTGGCGAAAAGGCCCGACTGGCCTTGGCGCTGATCGCCTGGGAACGGCCGAACCTGCTGCTGCTCGACGAACCGACCAACCACCTCGACCTGGAAATGCGCCTGGCGCTGACCATGGCATTGCAGGAATTCAGCGGCGCAGTGTTGGTGGTGTCTCACGATCGGCACTTGCTCAAGAGCACCACCGACAATTTCTACCTGGTCGCTGACGGCAAGGTCGAGGAGTTCGATGGCGACCTCGAAGACTACGCACGCTGGCTGGTGGAATACCGTCAGCGCAATGCCCCTGTCAGTAATACTCCGGTGAACCCGGACAAGACCGACAAGAAGGCCCAGCGTCAGGCTGCCGCGGCCTTGCGTCAGCAACTGGCGCCGCACAAGCGTGAAGCCGACAAGCTCGAAGCCGAACTGGGCAAGCTCCACGAGAAGCTCGCCAAGGTCGATGCCAGCCTCGGCGACAGCGACATATACGAGCCGGCGCGCAAGAACGAGTTGCGTGATCTGCTGGCCGAACAGGCCAAGCTGAAGGTTCGCGAAGGCGAGCTGGAAGAGGCGTGGATGGAAGCCCTCGAGGTGCTGGAAAGCATGCAGGCGGAGCTGGAGGCGCTGTCCTGATGGAAGCGTTCAAGCTGCCGCTGCCGGCGGTGTGGGTCGAGCCGATCTGGTTTACGGTGCAGATTCTGCTGATCCTGCTGGCCGGCTATCTCACCCAGCGCTTTGTCGCCAAAGGCCTGACCCGACTGGGTGAGCGCTATCCGTTCCCGCCGCAATTGCTGATGCCGCTGCGTGGAGTGCTGCGCTGGCTGATCATGGGCAGTGCGCTGATCTTCGTCCTGGAGCGCCTCGGCGTCTCGGCCACGGTGTTGTGGACGGCGTTGTCGGGTTTCGTCGCGGTGGCGGCGGTCGCGTTCTTCGCGATGTGGAGTGTGCTGTCGAATTTGCTCTGCGCGATTCTGATCTTCACGGTCGGGCCGTTTCGGCTGGGCGATATCGTTGAGTTGGTGGACACCACCGACAAGCCGGGCGTGAAGGGGCGAGTGGTGGCGATCAATCTGCTCTACACCACGTTGATCGAGGCGGAAGAATTGGGGACTGGCAGCGCGATGGTGCAGGTGCCGAACAGCTTGTTCTTCCAGCGCTCGGTGCGGCGTTGGCGCGGGACGGATGTGTTTCCTTCCAGCGGGTTTGAGAAGTAAGTCTTAAAGCAAGATCAAAAGATCGTCCGATCGCGGCCCGAGCCTGCGGCAGCTCCTACAAGGATCGCATTCCCATGTAGGAGCTGCCGCAGGCTGCGATTTTTTGCTTTTAGGCCCAATCCGCATTAGCTTGAGCGTCTGTCACGATTCAGATGTGAGGTGTGCGATGGAGCTTCAAACATGGCTGGCGTTTTTTGCCGCCTGCTGGGTGATCAGCCTTTCCCCGGGTGCTGGCGCCATTGCGTCGATGTCCAGCGGTCTGCAATACGGGTTCTGGCGCGGCTACTGGAATGCGCTCGGTCTGCAAATCGGTCTGGCTGTACAGATTGCGATTGTCGGCGCCGGCGTTGGCGCGATCCTCACCGCTTCGGCCACGGCCTTCCACGCGATCAAATGGTTCGGCGTCGCCTACCTGGTGTATCTGGCCATCAAGCAATGGCGCGCGCTGCCCATGGACATGAGCGATGACGCGGCGGTGCGGCCGATCGGCAAGCCGCTGGCGCTGGTGTTCCGTGGCTTTCTGGTCAACATCAGCAACCCCAAGGCGTTGGTGTTCATGCTCGCGGTGCTGCCGCAGTTCATCAACCCGCATGCACCGCTGTTGATTCAGTACGTGGTGATCGGCGTGACCATGGTCTGTGTCGACCTGATTGTGATGGCCGGTTACACCGGTTTAGCGTCGAAGGTCTTGCGTCTGTTGCGCACACCGCAGCAGCAGAAACGCATGAACCGCACGTTTGCCGGGCTGTTCATCGGCGCTGCGGCGTTTATGGCGACGTTGCGTAAAGCCGCCGCGTAAACCCCACAGGCACAAAAAAGGCGACCTCCCGAGGTCGCCTTTTTATTGCCTGCGAGTTACTCAGCGCAGAATCACCGGCGGTGTGTCTGCTGGCAGATTGTTACGCTGAGCCGGCTCGCGCGATGGTTCGTAACTGCCACCGCCGAGCTGCTGGCTCAATTGCCCGGCGACATCCTCACCCAAGGCCTTGGACACGTCACGGACTACCCGTGGACGGTTCAGCGACACATGGATGTCCCGGCTGTTCACCAGTTTGGTGTCCTGCGCTTCACCCATCGCGGTGAAGGCCGAGATGATTTCGTAGGTCTTGGTATTGATCAGGCTGAAATCCGCGACCAGGGTCAGGGCCAGCACCGCTGAATAGCTGTCGGTGTTCGCCAGCTCGTTCATGTCCTGAGTGAAGTCGATGTCGGACACCGTGCCGAAGAGCACGTAGTCGGCGCCCTTGTAGCTGCCAGCCTTGATCCGCTTGATCACGTCGTAGACATCGCCCTTGGACGACGCCGTGTACGGTTTGCCTTGGATCAACTGGAACATGCCGGTACGGAGGATTTCGCCTTTGATGTCGCCGGTGAACCGGCGCAATTCGGTCTGCTGGATGTAGCTGTTGGGCGTTTCGTATTCCTCATAGCTCGATGAGCCGCTGGCGCCGTAATAACTCTCCTGGTGATTGCTCTGCGCCGAGATGGTGTGAATGTATTGCTCCACGCGTTCTTCGTACGCCAGGTCGGCAACAGCAACTTTCGGGGCCGCCTGCACGCTGAACGCGCAAGCCAGGGCCAACAGGCCAATCCATGTGCGCATCGATCAACGCTCCGTGGTTTTGCGGATTTCTTTTTCGTCCATCCATTCGGCCAGACCGCTTTCGACATCGATCAGTTGCAGGCTGAATTTGTAGAAGACGTCCTTGTAATCGCTGCTGCGCTTGACGATCGAGCTGATCGAACCTTCAAGCCGGTATTTGGCGGCGATCATGTTGCCAGTCTTGGCCACGGTGCTCTTCTTGTACAGGCCGCTCTGGTTTTGCAGCTTGAGCTGATCGATCTGGCTTTGCATCGCGGTGTTGTCGCTGGCGAAGCGGGCCACCCCGGATTTCATCAACTGAGTCTTGATGCTGGTGGTTATTTCGCGGGTGTCGATGTATTCGCTGGTCTTGTTCATCACGTCGTAGACCTGAACCACCGGACGGCCCTGCAGAACCCCGGACTGGGCCAGCGAGCGGGTCATCGACTCGGCGATCATCTGCAGGTCGGTGGAGCCGAACTCGTTGGTGACGGTTTCAACCGCTCTGGGGTCGCCGTAACTGATATTGCTGCTGCCCAGGGTTGGCGAGTTGTCGACACAACCGGAGACCAGCAAGGCGAAAACGGCGAGGCAGGAGACGCGTGCAAACATGGGAGTGCTCTCTGGAACGAAATAGGGCGTCGGGTTCAAGGCGTCTGGAGTTCCAGACGAAAGTCCACGGCTTTCGGGGTGGGAGCGATGCTCTGGAGGAAGCTGTTCTGTCCGCCGTAGATCAACTGGGGTTTCCAGACTTCATCGTCGGCGACTGGAAAGCCTTCAGCACTGAGCCAGGCGAAACGGTAATAGAAGGTCTTGTTGCGCTTGTCGGTGTTGTTCAATTGCACGCCAACAGTCATGAAGCCGTTTTCCCGGGCGACGCGCATGTTACCGATCGCAATGTTCTTCAGCTCGCCCATCGCCACCACTTTGCTCGCCGCGCTGCCCGGGGCCGGGGGTGACGGTGGAGGCGTTGCGCAACCGCTGGTCAGCAAGGCGAAGGCCGCCACCGCGATGAGTTTGAAGCGCATGCAAAGACTCCGTTCTTGAGGTTGTCCGAGGCGGGCGACGGGGCACACGCCGATGCTCGGAAGATTGACGGTCTGCCCGATTTTCTTCAAGCGCCAACGCACGACTTGAGTCATTTCCCTTTCAGGCCCGACACTGCCGCTGTCGGCGGTACGTAAGCGGTGCCGATGATAAATAACCGGTCGCCGAATGCCCGCAGGTTGATGACCTGGTGATCACGATCAATGCGAACGGTCAGCGTACCGGCAGCATTGGGCGCATTGATGGTGTGGTTGCCCTTTTTCAGGCGCAGTCGCGCTACCAGGGTTTTATCGGGCAGGGTGCGCCAGGTGCGGGTATCCGCCTCTTCGAATAAATCTTTTTCGGTCACGACCAGTGAGGCCTTGGTGGGGTTTTGGGTGTTGTAAGAAGCTTGGCCGACGGCCGCCATATTGGCGCGGAACCGCGCCGATTCAATGATATCGGGCATGTCATCACGCAAGGTGCGCGTCGCCATGTCGGTAACGCTGTTGATGAGGCTCAAGGGGCGTTTGCGCGCATCGACCTTGATCGAGTCGAAAGACGGCGTGACCGCGTCCGGCACCATCACCGGAAAGGAAATCGGTGCCTCGATGACCAGGGTTTCATTGAGCTGCACTGGAATCAGTACTTTGACCGAGGCGCGGGCAGGGGCCAGGCCACTTTGCACCACGATCAACACGTCGCTTTCGTCAGCCCGCGCCGGCGGTTTGTCGAGATTGCGTAACGCTTGCTCGAGAAAAGGTACGTTGGGGCGCAGTTCGATGGCTTGCCGATAGCCCGGTGCAGCCAGATCACGCTCGCCCAAGGCCTCATAGGTGAAACCGGCCAGATAATGGCTGAACGCACTCTGGTAACCGTTTTTCAATTCGATGACCGACGGCGCATCAAGGGTGGTCACCGGGTAGCCCCGCAGGTCCTTGTAATGCACCTTGATGCCCTGTGCCTTGGCTAGCTCTTCGGCTTCGTCGTACTGGTGCTCGCGCGCTCGGGCGATCAGCGCTTCGCGCTCGTGGGTTTTCTTGATGTCGGTCCGGGCGCCTTCGAAGTCGTTGACGGACAATTGGTTGAGGGCCATTTGCGTGGTCAGCATGACCTTTTCGTAGTCATAACCGTCGTAGCGCTGCAGTTTGTCATTGACCAACATGACGCCCATTTCCCGGCCTAATTGACCGAGGAATTTCATCGGTGCGGAAGACACGGCGTCTTCGCGCTGGGCAATCATCTGGTCAGCACTGCGCCAGGCCATCTGGCTCTCGGGCAGCAAGCTGCCGAGGCTGAGGACCGCGCCTTTTTCGAAGTAATAGAGCAGATCCTTGGATTCCCACGGGTTGTTCCACTCGATCAGGTACAGCGCGGCATCGACATTGCCCATCATCAGTTGATCGGTGGTTTGCTGCATTTCCAGGTCGTAATTGCGGTAAGCGGCGCATCCGTTGAGTTGCGCAACGATGCTGAGCAGCACAGTCAACAGCAGGCAGTGACGCATGACGGTGGCTTCTTCCTTGGGCGCAAAGGGGCTGATGTGGCGCATTATAAGGATCAGTGGTGGCAATGTGCTTGGCTGTTTTGCACAGCGTCTGCGCGGCCTGTCAGGTGCCAGGCCAGCACTGGTTGAGCTAGGCTTGCGCCCCCGCTGCTCAATTCAAACCGGTGCCCTGATGAATCAACTGCTGGCCATGCGTGCGTTCCGTTGCATCGTCGAGTGTCACGGTTTCAGCGCCGCTGCCGAACGGCTCGACACCACGCACTCGACCATCTCCCGGCAGTTGCAGCAGTTGGAAGCTGAACTCGGCACGCGGCTGATCAATCGCAACACCCGACGCTTCAGCCTGACCACCGCGGGCCAGCAGTATTACGCCGCGTGCGTGGACATTCTCGAGCGCCTCGATCAGGCCGCCGTCGCCGTGGCGCAAGCCCATGAAAGCCCCAGCGGCGTTTTGCGTATCAGCGCACCCATGGTCATCGGTACGCTGGAACTGGCCAACTGGTTGCCGGCGTTTCAGCAGCGCTATCCCGAAATTGAAGTCGATTTGTCCTGCGATGACCGTTTTGTCGATCTGATTGCCGAGGGCTTCGATGTGGCCCTGCGCATTTGCGGGGCGCTGGAGGATTCATCGCTGGTGGCGCGATTGCTGACGGTGTCGCCGATGCTGCTGGTGGCTTCGCCGGCCTACGTGGCTCGGCATGGTTTGGTGCGACAGATACGCGAATTGGCGGAACATCAGATGCTGGGATTCACTGCTGGAAGCGATTGGTTGCTGACTGATTCCCATGGCGCAACCACACCAGTCAATCCCCAAGGTCGCTTCAAAACCGATTCGATCAGCTCGCTGCACGCCGCCGCACTGGCTGGCGTCGGTATTGCCGCGTTCACCCGGGCTACGGTGCAGGACGACTTGTTGAGCGGACGTCTGGTGCACATCCTGCCGGATTGCAGCCTCGGCCAGCGGCACTATTACGCGCTGTATCCCCACGCCCGCCACGTTGCGCTCAAGGTAAAGGTTTTCGTCGAATTCATGGCTGAGCATTACCGCAATCTCACGGCACCTTTACGCTGAATGCCGACAAAGCTTGAGGGAAACGCCTGCGAAGTGAACAATATGTAACTTCGCATTTCCATTTGAGAACTGTTCATGATTGCCTCGTCCCGATTCCTGGCCTGGCTGGTGTTCCCGCTGTGCGCGCTGAGCAGCTTCAACCTGCTGGCCGATACCGTGGAAGGCGCTCCGCAAGCGCTGCACCTGCTTGATTACATCAGCGCGGATTACCCGCCGACGGTCGAGGCTGGAACAGTCGTCGATGATGCCGAATACCGTGAGCAACTGGAGTTCACCCAAGCGCTGCAAAGCCTGATCGCGGGCATGCCGGGCAATCCTGAAAAAGCCGCGCTGGAACAGGGCATCAGTGTCTTGCACGCTGCCATCACCGCCAAGCAGGACGGTGCGCAAGTCGCCCGTCAGGCGCGGCAACTGGGCGCGCAACTGGCGGTGGCGTATGAAGTCAGCCAAGCGCCGATCATCACTCCGGATCCCACCCGTGGCGCGCCGCTCTATGCGCAGAATTGCTCGGTGTGCCACGGCGCCAGCGGTGTCGGCGACGGCCCTGCAGGCCTGGGCATGACGCCGGCGCCGGCCAATCTGCGTGACGCTGCGCGGATGGACCATCTGAGCCTTTATGCGATCTACAACACCCTCGGCCAAGGTGTTGAAGGCACTGACATGCCGGCGTTTGCCGACCAGCTCGATGATCGTCAGCGTTGGGATCTGGCCACCTACATCGCGGGCTTCAGCGCCGAGGCTGCGGCCGCCAAATCCGAGAAGACCTACAACATCGCCGATCTGGCCCGCCAGACCCCAGCCGAAGTGCTGGCCGCCGAAGGTATGCCCGCCGCCGCGACCTTTCGTGCACAACGGGCGCAACCGCCGCAGGTCAAGCGTGGCCCGGCGCAGTTGCTCGACTACACCGCAGCGACACTGGACAAGAGCCTTGCCGCCTACCGCGCCGGCGAGCACGATCAGGCCTACGACCTGTCGGTGGCGGCGTATCTGGAAGGCTTCGAACTGGTCGAGAGTTCGCTGGATAACGTCGATGCCAACGTGCGCAAGGACACTGAGAAGTCGTTGATGGCGTACCGGCAGTCATTGCAGGATGGTTTGCCCGTCGAGCAGGCCGAGCAGCGTCTGGACGCGGCCAAGGCCAAGCTGAAAGAGTCCGCCGGCCTGTTGGGCAGCGATGGCTTGAGCTGGTCGCTCAGCTACATCTCCGGTCTGCTGATTTTGCTGCGCGAAGGCCTGGAAGCGATTCTGGTGCTGGCGGCTATCCTTGCCTTCCTGCGCAATACCGGTCAGCAATCGGCGGTGCGCAGTGTCAACGTCGGTTGGGGTTTGGCGCTGTTGGCCGGCCTCGGCACCTGGGCGTTGGCAGCGTATGTCATCGATGTCAGCGGCTCGCAGCGTGAGCTGCTGGAAGGCGCGACGGCGCTGTTCGCCAGTGTGATGGTGCTGTGGCTTGGCGTGTGGATGCACGACCGTCGCCATGCAGCGGCTTGGCAGGATTACATCAAGAGCAGTCTGGTCGGCGGTGGCGGACGCTTCGGCTTTGCGATTCTGGCGTTCTTCTCGGTGTACCGCGAGTTGTTCGAGGTGATCCTGTTCTACGAAACCCTGTGGCTGCAGGCGGGCCCGGCCGGGCATGACGCGGTGCTCGCCGGTGGCGCGACGGCGCTGGTGCTGCTGGTCGGACTGGCGTGGGTGATCCTGCGTGGCTCGGCGAAACTGCCGCTGACGCTGTTCTTCAGCATCAACGCGGCGTTGCTGTGCGCATTGTCGGTGGTGTTCGCCGGGCATGGCGTGAAGGCGTTGCAGGAGGCCGGGATCTTCGGCACGCGGCCAGTGGCGTTCTTTGAGTTTGACTGGCTGGGGATTCATGCCGATGCGTATTCGTTGACGGCGCAGGCCGTGGCGATTGTGGCGATTGTTGTGTTGTATGGGCGTAGTTGGGTGGCTGAGAAGCGGCGGGTAGCCGCTTAACAGCATTCGCTGCGCTCACATTCGCGAGCAAGTCGAATCGTCGCACCGTCACTCCCACAGGATTTGCGCGTAACCTGTGGGAGTGACGGTGCTCACATTCGACTTGCTCGCGAATTTTTTGGAGGTAAAAAATGCGTGTATGGATCGATGCCGACGCTTGCCCTCGGGCGGCGAAGGATCTGGTGGTGAAGTTCGCCCTCAAGCGCCAGTTCGAAGTGGTAATGGTGGCCGGGCAGCCGCAGATCAAGCCGGGGCTGGCCATCGTCAAGCTGATCGTGGTGCCGAGCGGGCCGGATGCGGCGGACGATTATCTGGTCGAACACGCGGTGCCGGGGGAACTGGTGATCTGCAGCGATATCCCGCTGGCCGATCGGCTGGTGAAGAAGGGCGTGGCGGCGCTCGACCCGCGCGGCAAGGAGTTCGATGCGCAGAACATGGGTGAACGGCTGGCAGTGCGCAATCTGTTCACCGACCTGCGTGAGCAAGGCCAGATGAGCGGCGGCCCCGCGCCGTTTGGCGACCGCGAAAAGCAGGCGTTTGCCAATGCGCTGGACCGGATCCTCACGCGCCTGACCCGCAACACCTGAGCCCCACACAAATCCCTTGTAGGAGTGAGCCTGCTCGCGATAGCGGTCGATCATTCAACAGATATGTTGCCTGACACACCGTCATCGCGAGCAGGCTCACTCCTACAATAGACCGTGTCAGGCGTCATTTTCGTGGGTCAGCTCTAATACTCGGTCGACCAGTTTGTTGATGCCCGAGGCTGCCTCGCTGATGTTCTGCGCCAGCATGTAAGCCGGGGTCGTCACCAGTTTGCGCGCCTTGTCTTCAATGATCTCGGTCACCGCGCAATCTTCGTGGGTGGCGCCCATCTTGTTCATCGCCGTGGCGGTGTCGGCATCGTTGCCGATGGTGCAGGTCACGCCCGGGCCGTAGATCTTCGCGGCCAATGCCGGCGAGATGCACATCAGGCCCACTGGTTTGCCTGCTTCGGCGAATGCCTCCGCCAGCGCCAGCACTTCAGGCTGCACGCTGCAGCCAGAGCCTTCGACGGCAAAGTTGGACAGGTTTTTCGCCGCACCAAAGCCGCCGGGCACGATCAGTGCGTCGAAGTCGTCAACGTCGGCCTCGCGGATGTCCTTGATGTTGCCACGGGCAATCCGCGCCGATTCCACCAGCACATTGCGCGACTCGGGCATTTCTTCGCCGGTCAGGTGGTTGATCACATGCAATTGCGCGATGTTCGGGGCGAAGCACTGCACCTGGGCGCCGCGTTGGTCGAGGCGCAGCAGGGTGATGACGCTCTCATGGATCTCGGCGCCGTCGTATACGCCACTGCCGGACAGGATCACTGCAACTTTTTTGCTCATGGTTTTCTCTCCAGATTCATGGCGCTAAATGTCCACTAAATTGTCGCGCGTTGCCATAGGGTTAATGGGCGGCTACACCTAGGATCAGTCCTCAAGACTTCATTCAGGGCGCGTCATGGACTTCATTCTGTATGCGGTGCCGTTTTTCCTCGTGTTGATCGCGGTTGAACTGATTGCCGACCGCTGGCGCGGGGTCAGCAACTATCGCCTGGCGGACGCGGTGAACAGCATCAGCACCGGTGTGTTGTCGACCACCACCGGGTTGCTGACCAAAGGTGTCGGGCTGCTCACGTACGCGTTTGCCCTGGAACATCTGGCCTGGCTCAGGCTGCCGACGGACCGCGTCTGGGTCTGGGTGTTTGCGTTCGTCCTCTACGACTTCTGCTACTACTGGCTGCACCGCATGGGGCATGAGCGCAATATCCTCTGGGCCGCGCATTCGGTGCATCACCAGAGCGAGGAATACAACCTCTCCACCGCGTTGCGCCAGACCAGCACCGGGTTTCTGCTCGGCTGGGTTTTCTACCTGCCGATGGCGTTGCTTGGCGTGCCGCTGCTGGTGTTTGTCAGCGTCGCGGCGCTCAACCTGCTGTATCAATTCTGGGTGCACACCAGGCACATTCCCAAGCTCGGCTGGTTCGAGTGGTGCTTCGTTACGCCATCCAATCATCGGGCTCACCATGCACAGAACGCTCTCTACATGGATCGCAACTACGGCGGGGTGTTCATTCTTTGGGACCGGTTGTTCGGCACGTTTCAGGAAGAGGACGATAACGAACCGGTGATTTTCGGTGTGACCACGCCATTGGCGAGCTGGAATCCGCTGTGGGCCAACCTGCAGTTTTATGCGCAATTGTGGGATGACGCACGCCGGGCCGAGCGCCCGTGGGACAAGCTGCGGATCTGGTTCATGCGCACCGGTTGGCGGCCGGCGGACGTGGCGGCGAAGTACCCGATGAGCAAGCCGGATCTGGCTCGATTCCGCAAATTCGACGTGCCGCTCGAGCGGCGCCTGCAGTGGTATGTGGCGCTGCAGTTTTGCGTCTACATCGCGCTGGGCAGTTATCTGATGAACCTGGAACGCAGCCTGCCGACGGCCGCGCTGTTACTCGGCTGGAGCGCGGTGGCGTTCGGGGTGTTTGCGTTGGGCGTGGCCCTGGAGAATCGCCCGTGGGCGCTGAAGGTCGAACTGTTACGGCTGGGGTTGAACGTGCCGCTGCTGTGGCTGGCGCCGCTGGTCGGGCTTTGGCCGGCCAGCCCGCTGATGTGGGCGGGCCTGCTCGGTTACAGCCTGCTCAGTGTTGGCGGGCTGTACGTGAGTCGCCAGTGCGTTATTCGGCTGGCGTCTTAGGGTCGGCGGTTTTTGCCTGTTCGGCTTGCTGCAGTTGCAAGGCTTTTGCTGCTTGCTCGTCGGCGTAAACCTGTTTCGCCAGACGGGCATTCTTGAAGCGCCGACGCAGCCACAGGCCGACGCCCAGCACCAGCAACGCACCGAGCACCCACAGCTCATATTTTTTGATACTGCCGAGCATGCCTTCCAGCACCGCGCCGAAGTGATAAGCGGCAGCAGCCAGCGCCGTGGCCCAGATCGCTGCGCCAATGCCGTTCAGCAGCAGGTAACGTCCCGGCGGATAACCCGACAGGCCGATCGCCACCGGCATCACCGTACGCAGGCCATAGACGAAGCGGAAGCTCAGCACCCAGATATCCGGATGCCTGCGAATGTGTTCCAGCGCGCGGTCACCCATCATCTGCCAGCGTGGTTTGCGCGCGAGCAATTTGCGCCCGTGCTTGCGCCCCATGAAGTACCACAGCTGATCGCCGGCATAGCTGCCGAAGAACGCCACGACCACCACAATATTGATGTCCATGTATCCACGGAACGCGAGGAAGCCCGCGAGCACCAGAATGGTTTCGCCTTCGAAGAACGTGCCGAGAAACAAGGCAAAGTAGCCAAAGTCATGCAGAAATTGTTGGAGCATTGTCTGGGTGCTGGCGAAATGAACGCGCAGCCTAACCCTTCGGACACATTCATGAAAGTGTCCAAATGTGTCTCGACGTGAACAATTCCTACACTGAGAATGGAATACGGCTACATGTCGCGGACCTCACACAACTGTCATCTGTTCGTCATAATGGCCGTCTATAACTGTCACGCTCGCCCGTTTGCGCGGGCTCAGGAGTCTGCCGTGAGCTTTACCCCAGCCAACCGTCTGTTCCCTGCAACGCGCCTGCGTCGTAATCGCCGTGATGATTTTTCGCGTCGGCTGGTCCGGGAAAATGTGCTGACGGTCGACGATCTGATCCTGCCGGTATTCGTGCTCGACGGTGAAAACCGCCGCGAAGCCGTGGCCTCGATGCCCGGGGTAGAGCGCTTGAGCATCGATTTGCTGCTCGAAGAAGCTGCCAAGTGGGTCGAGCTGGGGATTCCGGCGCTGGCATTGTTCCCGGTGACTCCTGCCGAATTGAAATCCCTCGACGGTGCCGAAGCGTGGAACCCCGAAGGCATTGCCCAGCGCGCTACCCGCGCCCTGCGTGAGCGCTTCCCGGAGCTGGGGGTGATCACCGACGTTGCGCTCGATCCGTTCACCACCCACGGTCAGGACGGCATCCTCGACGACGAAGGCTACGTGCAGAACGACATCACCGTTGATGCACTGGTCCGCCAGGCCTTGTCCCATGCCGAAGCCGGCGCCCAGGTCGTCGCGCCGTCGGACATGATGGACGGTCGCATCCAGGCCATTCGCGAAGCGCTGGAAATCGCTGGCCACGTCAACGTGCGGATCATGGCTTATTCGGCCAAGTACGCCAGCGCCTACTACGGGCCGTTCCGCGATGCCGTGGGTTCGGCCTCTAACCTCGGCAAGGCCAACAAAGCCTCTTATCAGATGGATCCGGCCAACAGCGACGAAGCGTTGCACGAAGTCGGTGCGGACTTGTCTGAAGGCGCGGACATGGTCATGGTCAAACCCGGTATGCCGTATCTGGATATTCTTTTCCGGGTAAAAGATGCCTTCAAAGTGCCGACCTTCGTCTATCAGGTCAGTGGCGAATACGCCATGCATATGGCAGCGATCCAGAATGGCTGGTTGAGCGAAGCGGTGATTCTCGAATCACTGACCGCCTTTAAACGTGCCGGTGCAGATGGCATCCTGACTTACTTTGCCGTTCGTGCCGCTCAATTGTTACGAGAGCAGAAATAGCCCTCCCAGGAACATTCCATGAATACCGAAGGACTCACTGAAGTTGCCGTAAAAGAAGCTCAACCGGTGGTCGAGCAAATCACTGAAACCCCGCCGGAACTGGAGCCAGCGCCATCCGCGCCGGTGGCCGAAACCGCTGTGGCGGTGCCGGCGATTGCCATTCCCGGTCTGGATGACAGCAGCCTGTATATCCACCGTGAGCTTTCGCAATTGCAGTTCAACATCCGCGTGCTGGAACAGGCGCTGGACGAGTCCTATCCATTGCTGGAGCGGCTGAAATTCCTGCTGATTTTCTCCAGCAACCTGGATGAATTCTTCGAAATTCGCGTGGCCGGCCTGAAAAAACAGATCACCTTCGCCCGTGAACAGGCCGGTGCCGATGGCCTGCAACCGCATCAAGCACTGGCGCGGATCAGCGAGCTGGTCCACGGCCACGTTGACCGCCAGTACGCAATCCTCAATGACATTCTGCTGCCGGAGCTGGAAAAGCATCAGGTGCGCTTCATCCGTCGCCGTAACTGGACGGTCAAGCTGAAAACCTGGGTACGCCGCTATTTCCGCGACGAGATCGCGCCGATCATCACCCCGATCGGCCTCGACCCGACGCACCCGTTCCCGTTGCTTGTGAACAAGAGCCTGAACTTCATCGTCGAGCTGGAAGGCATCGACGCCTTCGGTCGCGATTCCGGTCTGGCGATCATCCCGGCGCCGCGTCTGCTGCCACGGATCATCAAGGTGCCGGAAGAAGTCGGCGGCCCGGGCGACAACTATGTATTTCTGTCGTCGATGATCCACGCCCACGCCGATGACCTGTTCCAGGGCATGAAGGTTAAGGGCTGCTACCAGTTCCGTCTGACCCGAAACGCCGACCTGGCGCTCGACTCCGAAGATGTCGAAGACCTGGCCCGCGCGCTGCGTGGCGAGTTGTTCTCGCGTCGCTACGGTGATGCGGTGCGTCTGGAAGTCGCTGACACTTGCCCGAAACATCTCTCGGACTACTTGCTCAAACAGTTCAACCTGAGCGAGAGCGAGCTGTATCAGGTCAACGGCCCGGTCAACCTGACGCGGCTGTTCAGCATCACCGGCCTGGACAGCCACCCGGAACTGCAATACACGCCGTTCACCCCGCAGATTCCGAAACTGCTGCAGAACAGCGAAAACATCTTCAGTGTGGTCAGCAAGCAGGACATCCTCTTGCTGCACCCCTTCGAGTCGTTCACCCCGGTGGTCGACCTGCTGCGCCAAGCCGCAAAAGATCCTCACGTTCTCGCTGTGCGCCAGACCCTGTACCGCTCCGGTGCCAACTCCGAGATCGTCGATGCGCTGGTGGATGCCGCGCGTAACGGCAAGGAAGTGACGGCGGTCATCGAGCTGCGCGCGCGGTTCGACGAAGAGTCCAACCTGCAACTGGCCAGCCGTCTGCAAGCGGCCGGTGCGGTGGTGATCTACGGCGTGGTCGGCTTCAAGACCCACGCCAAGATGATGCTGATCCTGCGTCGCGAGGCCGGCGAGATCGTCCGCTACGCGCACCTCGGCACCGGTAACTACCACGCCGGTAACGCCAAGCTGTACACCGACTACAGTTTGCTGACCTCTGACGATGCCTTGTGCGAAGACGTCGGCAAACTGTTCAGTCAGTTGATCGGCATGGGCAAGACCCTGCGCATGAAAAAGCTGCTGCATGCGCCGTTTACCCTGAAAAAGGGCATGCTCGACATGATTGCCCGCGAGACCCAGTTCGCCGTCGAAGGCAAGCCGGCGCACATCATCGCCAAGTTCAACTCGCTGACCGATCCGAAGATCATCCGCGCGCTGTACAAGGCCAGCCAGTCCGGTGTGCGCATCGATCTGGTGGTGCGCGGCATGTGCTGTCTGCGCCCGGGGATTGCCGGGGTTTCGCACAACATTCATGTGCGCTCGATCATTGGTCGCTTCCTGGAACACACCCGCGTGTTCTATTTCCTCAATGGCGGTGAAGAGCAGATGTTCCTCTCCAGCGCCGACTGGATGGAACGCAACCTCGACAAGCGCGTCGAGACTTGCTTCCCGGTCGAAGGCAAGAAACTGCTGACCCGCGTGAAGAAAGAGCTGGAGCTGTACCTGACCGACAACACCCACAGCTGGAGCCTGCAATCGGATGGCCGTTACATCCGCAACACGCCGACCGGTAACCAGAACCCGAGGAGTGCGCAGGCGACGTTGCTGGAACGCTTGGGTAGCCCGATCTTGCCGGTGAGCAGTTGAGGCCTTGAAGTCAAAAGCCCCTCACCCTAACCCTCTCCCAGAGGGAGAGGGGACTGACCGAGGTGTCTTGCGCTATACGCCGACCTGAGAAATCGAGACGAACTCAGGTTTGAACAGCCCTCAAATCGGCTCCCTCTACCTCGGGAGTGGGCTGGGGTGAGGGGCAGGCCCGCCCCCATCTCAAACAAACCCAATAAAAAAGGCGATCCCCATGGATCGCCTTTTTTGTACCTGTCATCCACACACCTGTAGGAGCTGCCGAAGGCTGCGATCTTCTGATCTTGATCCTGTAGAAACAAGATCAAAAGATCGCAGCCTGCGGCAGCTCCTACAGGGGGGATTTGCGGTGTATCAGTGGACGGTGAGGACGATGCCCACCCGCGTCAGCCAATCCGCCTCAAGCCCGAAATCCGCCTGAGTCAGCTGATTCTCATCCAGCCAGTTCTCCGGGAATTCCACATCCAGGTTGTTGCCCTTCGCGCGCAACACCACCTGCGGCATCGCCTGCGTGCCACGAATGTGGTGGAACAGGATCGCAAAGCGCAGCAGTACGCAAAGGCGAATCAGCTTGTCGCCGTCGTCACCGAAGTCAGCAAATTTGTCCTTGGGAATGTTGCGGCGATGGCCGCGCACCAATAGCGCGAGCATCTGTTGGTCTTCGCGGGAGAAGCCGGCGAGGTCCGAGTGCTCGATCAGGTAGGCGCCGTGCTTATGGTAGTGATAGTGGGCAATGTCGAGGCCGACTTCGTGCACTTTCGCTGCCCAGCCGAGGAGTTCGCGCCAGATACCGTCATCCAGTTCCCAGTCCGCCGCGACCTGATCAAACGCGTGCAAGGCTTTGCGCTCGACTCGCGCCGCCTGTTCCAGATCGACGTGGTAGCGCTCCATCAGCGAGGTCAGGGTGCGTTCGCGCACGTCTTCGTGATGATGGCGGCCGAGCAGATCGTAAAGTACGCCTTCACGCAGCGCGCCATCGCAGTGATCCATGCGTTGCAGCTCGAGGGCATCGAAAATGGCTTCGAGAATCGCCAGGCCCGCCGGGAAAATGGTCCGGCGATCCGGTTTGATGCCTTCGAAATCGATCTTGTCGACATCACCGAGCTTGAACAGGCGACGCTTGAGCCACGCCAGGCCTTCGGCATTCACTTCGCCAGTGCCATGGCCGCCGGCCTTCAGCGCCAGACCGATCGCGCGGATGGTGCCCGAGGAGCCGATGGCTTCATCCCAGGTCAGCCGGTGCAGGGCGTGTTCGATGCTCATGATCTCCAGCCGCGCCGCCGTGTACGCCTGGGCATAGCGGGCCGGGGTGATCTTGCCGTCCTTGAAATAGCGCTGGGTGAAGCTGACGCAGCCCATTTGCAGGCTTTCGCGCAGCAGCGGCTCGAAGCGCTGGCCGATGATGAATTCGGTACTGCCGCCGCCGATGTCGGCCACCAGGCGTTTGCCCGGAGTGTCGGCGAGGGTGTGCGAGACGCCGAGGTAGATCAGGCGCGCCTCTTCACGGCCGGAGATGACTTCCACCGGGTGGCCGAGGATTTCTTCGGCGCGGTGGATGAATTCGAGGCGGTTGCGCGCTTCCCGCAAGGCGTTGGTGCCAACGATACGCACGGCGCCCAGCGGCATACCGTTGATCAGTTGGGCAAAGCGCTTGAGGCAATCGAGCCCGCGCTGCATCGATTCTTCGTTGAGCTTGCGCTCATCGTCGATGCCGGCGGCCAGCTGAACCTTCTCGCCGAGGCGCTCGAGAATGCGGATTTCGCCGTTCTGGGCCTTGGCCACGACCATGTGAAAGCTGTTGGAGCCCAGGTCGATTGCGGCGATCAGGGACAGATTCTTGGCTTGGGATTGCGGCATGGTCAGGGGGTCTCGGTCGATAACCTCGACATCGTGCCACGATCAAACGCTGGCGCCAACGCGCATGGTTCAAACCGTTGATTCAGCGCAGAAAGTCGGTGACCGCTGCGCGGTCAATCGCGAGCAGGCTCACTCCTACAGGTGAACGCATTCCCATGTAGGAGTGAGCCTGCTCGCGATGAGGGCCTGGAAGCCCCTGTATTTCTCTCAGGCTGTTGCTTCAACTGTGCCAATAAAGTTCGCCAGCTCCGCCGTCTGCGGGTTGGCAAACAACACTTTCGGATCCCCCACCTCATGCACCTTGCCATGGTGCATGAACACCAATTTGTCTCCCACCTCGCGGGCAAAGCGCATTTCGTGGGTGACCATGATCAGCGTCATGCCTTCCCTGGCCAGTTGCCGCACCACGCTAAGCACTTCATTGACCAGTTCCGGGTCGAGCGCCGAGGTGATCTCGTCGCACAGCAAAACCTTCGGCGACATCGCCAGTGCCCGGGCAATCGCCACGCGCTGTTGCTGGCCGCCGGACAGCCGATCCGGGAAGGCATCGAATTTCTCACCCAGACCGACCCGCTCCAGCATCTCGCGAGCCAGTTCGGCCGCTTTGGCCTTCGGCACTTTCTGCACCACTTGCGGCGCGAGCATGACGTTTTCACCCACGGTCAGGTGCGGGAACAGGTTGAACTGCTGAAAGACCATGCCGACCTTCTGCCGCAAGCTGCGCAGGTCGGCGCGGGCGGCGTCGAGGTATTCGCCATCGACTTCGATCACGCCGTCGTTGATTGACTCCAGGCCATTGAGGGTGCGCAGCAGGGTGGATTTGCCCGAGCCGCTGCGGCCGATGATCGCCACCACCTGGCCTTCCTCGACGCTGAGGTCGATGCCTTTTAGCACGTGGTGATCGCCGTAGTATTTATGCAGGGCGGAAATTCTAAGCAGAGGCATGCAGTCTCCTTTCCAGGTAGCGCGCACTGAGGGACAAGGGGTAGCAGAGCAGGAAGTAGCCGAGGGCGACGAGGCCGTAGACCATGAACGGTTCAAACGTGGCATTGGCGAGCATGCCGCCGGTCTTGGTCAGCTCGGTGAAGCCGATGATCGAGGTCACGGCGGTGCCTTTGACCACTTGCACCGAGAAACCCACAGTCGGCGCCACGGCAATGCGCAACGCTTGCGGCAGGATCACGTAGCGCAGTTGCTCCAAAGGATTGAGTGCTAGGCTCGCCGAGGCTTCCCACTGGCCATTGGAGATCGACTCGACGCAACCGCGCCAGATCTCCGCCAAGTAGGCGCTGGTGAACAAGGTCAGGGCAATCGCTGCGGCCATCCACGGCGAAATTTCGATCCCGGCCAACGCCACGCCGAAGAACACCAGAAACAGTTGCATCAGCAGCGGCGTGCCTTGGAACAGTTCGATCCAGGTGCGGGCAATGCTGCTCGGCACAGGGCTTTTCGAAATGCGCATGATCAGGATCAGCAACCCGACGATCCCGCCGCCGATAAACGCCACCAGTGACAATGCCAGCGTCCATTGCAGGCCGGTGAGCAGGTTGCGCAGGATGTCCCAGAAGGTGAAATCGCTCATGTGCGGCTCCCGCTTCGACTGATGTAGCGGCGACCGATCCAGTTGAGCAACTGGCGGATCAGCAGTGCCATGCACAGGTAGATCAGTGTGGTCAGCGCGTAGGTTTCAAAGGCGCGGAAGTTGCGCGACTGAATGAAGTTGGCAGCGAAGCTGAGTTCTTCGGTGGCGATCTGCGAGCACACCGCCGAGCCGAGCATGACGATGATGATCTGACTACTCAGCGCCGGCCAGACCTTGCCCAGTGCCGGCAGCAGAACCACATGACGGAACGCCTCGAAGCGCGTCATCGCCAGCGCCGCTGCGGCTTCCAGCTGTCCGCGGGGGATTGCTTGAATACCCGCACGGATGATCTCGGTCGAATAGGCGCCAAGGTTGATCACCATCGCCAGCACCGCCGCTTGCCACTCGGAAATCTGCACGCCCAGCGACGGCAGGCCGAAGAAGATGAAGAACAACTGCACCAGAAACGGCGTGTTGCGGATCAACTCGACGTAGACGCCGAAAATTGCCGAGAACGGGCGGATGTTCCACGCCCGCACCAACGCCCCGACAATCCCGACGCCCACCCCAAGCAACGCGCCAATGGCCGTCAGCTCAAGGGTAAACAGCGCCCCGCGCAGCAACAGGTCGGTGTTTTCCACCACCGGCATGAAATCGAACTGATAAGCCATGAAGGTCTCCCGCGCAGTCGATCAGAGATCGGCCGGCAGCGGCTCTTTCAGCCAGGTCTGTGAATTCTTTTCCAGTGCGCCGTCAGCCTTGGCGGTGGTCAGGATGTCGTTGACCTTGGCCAGCAGCGCCGTTTCGTTCTTGTTGACGCCGACGTAGACCGGCGAATCCTTGAGCTTCACTTTCAGCGCTGGCACGCGTTTCGGGTTCTTTTCGCTGATCGCGACCATGACCACGTTGCCGCTGGCGATCAGGTCGACTTGGCCGGCGAGGTAGGCGGCAATGGTCGAGTTGTTGTCTTCGAAGCGTTTGATGGTCACGCCTTCGGGGGCGACTTTGCTCAGTTCGATGTCTTCGATGGCGCCACGGGTGACGCTGATGGTCTTGCCCTTGAGGTCGTCGAGGCTGGTAATGGCGGCGTCTGGTGGGCCGAATACCGCAAGGTAGAACGGGGCGTAGGCGCGGGAGAAGTCGATGACTTTTTCGCGCTCAGGGTTTTTGCCGAGGCTGGAAATCACCAGGTCGACCTTGCCGGTGGTCAGGAACGGGATTCGGTTGGTGCTGTTGACCGGGGTCAGTTCAAGTTTGACCTTGAGCTGGTCGGCCAGCAGTTTCGCCGTGTCGATGTCCAGACCGCGGGGCTTCATGTCCGGACCGACCGAGCCGAATGGCGGGAAGTCCTGCGGCACGGCGACTTTCAGCGTGCCGCGTTTGACCACGTCGTCGAGGCCGTCGGCGTGGGCGGGGATCTGGCTAAGCAACAGGCTGGAAAACAGGGCGGCGAGGAGGGCGCGGTAACGCAGGGTCATGGCAAATCTCCGGATCGGCGTGAAGTGATTTCTGCGTTCGGACAGAGCATGCGCCGTGCCAATACATGGGTTTCGCCCCGGCAGACCGCGGTTTCAGCGGCTTTGTTCGGTCTTACTGGTCTGAACAGTCAGGTTGTTTTTCGCACTGCTATCGCGCATCGGTACGCAACACCGAACCCCGCTGGGGCACGACTTGCCGGACTCGGCGAATAGCTTTACAACTAGCCGCACATTGGCTTGGTGCGTCTGAAAAACCATGAACTCGATTTCCCGTGCAGTACCCGAAGTGGCGCTGCAAGCGATCCGCAAACTGATCAGCGAACAGGGCTTCGGCGCGGGCGATGCCTTGCCGTCGCAACGGGATCTGGCGCTGCAATTGGGCGTGAGCCGAGCATCGTTGCGTGAAGCGCTATCGTCGCTGAGTGCGCTGGGCGTGGTCAGTATCCAGCCGGGCAAAGGCGTGTTCGTGCAGTCGCCAGTGGAGTTGTCGCGCGGCGATAGCGCGCCGGGGTGGTCGTTTGCGGCGCAGGCATCGCCGCTGGACATCTTTCAATTACGCTATGCGCTGGAAGGGTTTGCCGCAGGACTGGCTGCGGTGACCTTGAGCACGTTCGATCTGGATGCGCTGGAAGACAATGTCGCGGCCATGCGCGAGCAATTGAAGGCTGGCGACTTTGAGGCTGCGGCGAAACTCGACTTCGAATTCCACCGACGGATCCTGCTGGCCAGCGGCAATCAAGCGATGCTGAGCATCCTCACGGCCAGCGCCGAGATGTTCCTGGAAAGCCAGAAACTACCGTTCATCCGTGCCGAACGCGCCATGGAAACCTGGCAGGAACACCGCAAGATCCTCCGCGCCCTCGCGCGCCGGGCGTCGGGTGCTGCGCAGAAAGCCATGCAGGAACACGTGCGCAACGCGGCCCTGCGCACTGGAATCTCCTTCATTGCCCCCGCCACGGCGTGACTTGAGCTATACCCAGACTCATCGAGTGCCATAGCAAGACTCAATCAACTGCGGCTTCCTGAACAGGGGAAGGGCGGCTATGATGGGCCACGTTTTTTTGCTTACAACCTGGAGAATTCCATGAGCAGCGATCTTATCAAACACGTCACCGACGCTAGCTTCGACGTTGACGTCCTCAAGGCCGAAGGCGCTGTCCTGGTCGATTACTGGGCTGAATGGTGCGGTCCTTGCAAAATGATCGCTCCGGTTCTGGACGAGATTGCCGAGACTTACAAAGGCAAGCTGACCGTTGCCAAACTGAACATCGACGAGAACCAGGAAACCCCGGCCAAGCATGGCGTACGTGGTATCCCGACCTTGATGCTGTTCAAGAACGGTGATGTCGCTGCGACCAAAGTCGGCGCCCTGTCGAAGTCGCAACTGGCTGCTTTCCTCGACGCCAACATCTAAGCGTCGCTGTAAAGTGCCCGAAAAAAAAGCCTCGCAAATTGCGGGGCTTTTTGCGTATTCAGGGCTAGACGCTCTGAAACTCAGGTGGTACATTCGGCCCCGCACTGGTTTCTCCACTGCCCCCTGCTAGCCGTCGCCGACGCACTCCTTTTCGAATAAGTACGCGATCCTGTCGCCTTCTCCGCGGCGCGGCCTCATTAAGCCAAAAGCTTAATTTCCCCCCTCCATAAATGATTACGTCATTCCTATATGAATCTGACTGAACTCAAGCAAAAGCCGATTACCGAACTGCTCGAATTGGCCGAAC
>NZ_JBIUVX010000011.1:0-43098 GCF_044743175.1 Pseudomonas sp. NPDC087690 | reverse complement strand
GATTTTCTACCTGCTGAAAAAGCACGCGAACAGCGGCGAGGAAATCTCCGGTGATGGCGTGCTGGAGATTCTCCAGGACGGCTTCGGCTTCCTGCGCTCCGCTGACGCTTCCTACCTGGCTGGCCCGGACGACATCTACGTCTCGCCAAGCCAGATCCGCCGCTTCAACTTGCGTACCGGTGACACCATCGTTGGCAAGATCCGCCCTCCGAAGGAAGGCGAGCGGTATTTCGCCCTGCTCAAGGTCGACACGATCAACTTCGATCGTCCCGAGAACGCGAAAAACAAGATTCTCTTCGAGAACCTGACCCCGCTGTTCCCGACCGTACGCATGAAGATGGAAGCCGGTAACGGTTCCACCGAAGACTTGACCGGTCGTGTGATCGACCTGTGCGCTCCGATCGGCAAAGGTCAGCGCGGCCTTATCGTTGCACCGCCGAAAGCCGGTAAGACGATCATGCTGCAGAACATCGCGGCGAACATCGCACGTAACAATCCTGAAGTTCACCTGATCGTGCTGCTGATCGACGAGCGTCCGGAAGAAGTGACCGAAATGCAGCGCACCGTGCGCGGCGAAGTGGTTGCCTCGACTTTCGACGAGCCGCCGACCCGTCACGTGCAAGTGGCCGAAATGGTGATCGAGAAGGCCAAACGCCTGGTCGAACACAAGAAAGACGTGGTGATCCTGCTCGACTCCATCACCCGTCTGGCCCGTGCCTACAACACCGTGATCCCGAGCTCCGGCAAGGTACTGACCGGTGGTGTCGATGCTCACGCTCTCGAGAAGCCAAAGCGTTTCTTCGGTGCGGCACGTAACATCGAAGAAGGCGGTTCGCTGACCATTATCGCCACCGCGCTGGTTGAAACCGGCTCGAAGATGGACGAAGTGATCTACGAAGAGTTCAAGGGCACCGGCAACATGGAACTGCCTCTGGATCGCAAGATCGCCGAGAAGCGCGTGTTCCCGGCCATCAACATCAACCGCTCCGGCACCCGCCGCGAAGAGTTGCTGACGGCTGACGACGAGCTGCAGCGCATGTGGATTCTGCGCAAGCTGCTGCACCCGATGGACGAAGTCGCTGCCATCGAGTTCCTGGTCGACAAGCTGAAAACGACCAAGACCAACGACGAGTTCTTCCTGTCGATGAAGCGCAAGTAACATCGCAGGCTGAGCCGGTAAAAATGGCGTCCCCACGGGGGCGCCATTTTTTTGCGCGGATTTTGTCCGGGCAATGGGACGTTAGCGATCTGGTAAGGTCTGTGCCTTGCAGAATGGGCAACAGCGTACGTGACCGTTTCCAGACAAGAGAATCAGGCTGTACAAATAATAACCAATTGATTGGCATTAAAGATTTATGAGCACACTCGCTTATCGAAGGGATATCGACGGCTTGCGGGCAGTCGCGGTCATCGCCGTGGTGCTGTTCCACTTTGGCGTCCCGGGGTTTACCGGCGGTTTTGTCGGCGTGGACGTATTCTTCGTGATTTCCGGCTACCTCATCACCTCGATCATCTGGAACCAGCGTCAGGCTGGGCGTTTCAGCTTTGTCGAGTTCTGGGCACGCCGTGCGCGGCGGATTCTGCCAGCGCTGTTTGCGATGATCATTGCGGTGCTGGCGGTGGGCTGGTTCCTGATGGCGCCCAAGGATTACGAAGAGCTGGGGCGCTCGGTGCGCTATCAAGTGCTGTTCGTCTCGAACATCCTGTTCATGCGTCAGGACGGCTATTTCGACGTTGCCTCTGATCTCAAACCGATGTTGCACACTTGGTCGCTGGCGGTTGAAGAGCAGTTCTACATTATCTTCCCGCTGTTGCTGACGTTGCTGTCGAGCCGCCTGAAGCACTGGCGGCTGGCGCTGTTTGGCGTACTGCTGGTGTCCTTCGGCCTGAGCGTCTGGGCGGTCAGTCACCATCCTGAGAAAGCTTTCTTTCTGCTGCCGATGCGCGCTTGGGAACTGTTGGCCGGGGCCATGCTGGCGGTCGCGCCGAAGCACGCCTGGCGCCTGAAACCAATGGCCGCGCAATGGCTGAGCCTGCTCGGCATGGGCCTGATCCTGCTGGCGGTGTTCGGCTACGACAATGCCACGCCATTCCCGGGTGCGGCGGCGCTGTTGCCAGTGCTCGGTGTGGTGCTGCTGATTTTTGCCAACGGTCATCGCGAGACGGTGGTTGGTCAATTTCTGAGCAGCAAAGTGATGGTCGGTTTCGGCCTGATCTCCTATTCCTGGTACTTGTGGCACTGGCCGGTGTTCGTATTCTCCAGCTACGCCAGTGTCGAAGAGACCAGTGCGCTGGACAGCGCCGGCCTGATCCTGCTGACGCTGGTGCTGGGTTACCTGTCGTGGAAATTCATCGAAACGCCGTTCCGCGAGCGTCGGTTGCTCGCCGGTCGTCGGCCGATTCTGCTCGCCGGTGCTCTGGGTGTGCTGGTGCTGGCGCTGGCCGGACAAACCCTGCGCTGGACCGATGGCTTGCCGTGGCGCCTGTCCGACCAGGCCCTGCAATACGCCCGAGGCCACGATTGGCGGCCGGAGTTGATGGCCTGTCTGGCGGACGACAAGACGCCCGACGACAAGTTGTTCTGTCATTTTGGCGTTGCCAATCTGCCTGCGCAGGCGATGGTCTGGGGCGACAGTCATGCGACGGCGCTGATTCCGGTGTTCGACGACGGTGCGAAGGCTCACGATGTCAGCGTGATTCTCGCCAGTTCCCCCGGCTGCATTCCGGTGGAAGGTCTGGAGCATGGTCCGGTGTGTGCGCATTTCAACCGCCGCATCGAGCAGGCGCTGAAAGAGAAAACCGTCAGCGATGTGGTGCTGGTCGCGCGCTGGAGTCTGTACATCTATGGTGACGCCAATGGCGACCTGGGCCACGTCCTGAGAACTCCCGACGGTCGTTACGATCGTGCGGCGGCCGAGCAGCGTCTGGCCGATGGCCTGCGTGCGCGGGTTGCACAATTACGTGCCAGCGGACATCGCGTCTGGCTGGTCAAAGAGGCGCCGTTACAGCCGTTCAGCCCGCCGTATCGCCTGACGCGACTGGCGATGCTGGATCGCTCGGTCGAGGGCGTTGGCCAACAGGTTGCCGTCCACCACGAACGTCAGGTGTTCATCAGTCAGTTGTTCGCTGAGTTGGGCAAAGACCCGGCGGTGCATGTGGTCGACCCGGCACCACGGCTGTGTGATGAGCGCGGTCTGTGTCACGCCGAACTCGAGGGCTACTCGCTGTACACCGACGACAATCACCTCTCGGAGGTTGGCGCGCGGCTGGTAGCACCGATCATGGAACCGTTGTTCATCAACCTGCAGAGCCGGGAAAACCCCGGCAAGGCCTGGACGAATGCAGCCAAGTAAGCAGCGACAGGCTGCCACAGGGCTGCAGAGCAGGTAGGATGTACGCCTATTTTGAGGGTGCCATCGTCAATGAAATTCAAGGATCTTCGGGATTTCGTGCAGCAGCTTGAGCAGCGCGGAGAGTTGAAACGCATCCAGATTCCCGTCTCGCCGGTGCTGGAGATGACTGAGGTGTGTGACCGCACGCTGCGGGCCAAGGGCCCGGCGCTGCTGTTCGAGAAGCCAACCGGCTACGACATTCCGGTGCTCGGCAACCTGTTCGGCACGCCTGAACGGGTGGCCATGGGCATGGGCGCCGAGTCGGTCAGCGAGTTGCGCGAAATCGGCAAGCTGCTGGCGTTCCTCAAGGAGCCCGAGCCGCCGAAGGGCTTGAAAGATGCGTGGTCGAAGCTACCGATCTTCCGCAAGATCATCTCGATGGCGCCGAAAGTCGTTAAAGACGCGGTGTGCCAGGAAGTGGTCATCGAGGGCGACGACGTCGACCTGGCGATGCTGCCGGTACAGACCTGCTGGCCTGGCGACGTCGGTCCGCTGATCACTTGGGGCCTGACCGTCACCAAGGGCCCGAACAAGGAACGTCAGAACCTCGGTATCTACCGTCAGCAAGTGATCGGCCGCAACAAGGTGATCATGCGCTGGCTCAGCCACCGTGGCGGCGCGCTGGACTATCGCGAATGGTGCGAGAAGCATCCGGGGCAGCCGTTCCCGGTGTCCGTGGCCCTCGGCGCGGATCCGGCGACCATTCTCGGCGCCGTGACGCCGGTGCCTGACAGCCTCTCCGAATACGCTTTCGCCGGTCTGTTGCGCGGTAATCGCACCGAACTGGTCAAGTGCCGTGGCAACGATTTGCAAGTGCCGGCCACTGCCGAGATCATCCTCGAAGGCGTGATCCATCCCGGCGAAATGGCTGACGAAGGCCCGTACGGCGACCACACTGGCTACTACAACGAAGTCGACAGCTTCCCGGTGTTCACCGTCGAACGCATCACCCACCGGATCAAGCCGATCTACCACAGCACCTACACCGGCCGTCCGCCAGATGAACCGGCGATTCTCGGTGTAGCGCTGAACGAAGTGTTCGTGCCGATCCTGCAGAAGCAGTTCCCGGAGATCACCGACTTCTACCTGCCGCCGGAAGGCTGCTCGTACCGCATGGCCATCGTGACCATGAAGAAGTCGTATCCGGGGCATGCCAAGCGCGTGATGCTCGGTGTCTGGTCGTTTTTGCGACAGTTCATGTACACCAAGTTCGTTATCGTCACCGACGACGATATCAACGCCCGCGACTGGAACGACGTGATCTGGGCCATCACCACGCGCATGGACCCCAAGCGCGACACGGTGATGATCGATAACACGCCGATCGACTACCTCGACTTCGCCTCGCCGATTTCCGGCCTGGGTTCGAAAATGGGCCTCGATGCTACCCACAAGTGGCCGGGTGAAACCACTCGCGAGTGGGGTCGCGTGATCGTCAAGGACGACGCCGTCACCCAACGGATCGATGCCATCTGGAATCAGTTAGGAATAGATTGATGCGTGTAACCCTGCAGCCCTCCGGAGCAGTGCTTGAGATACAGCCCGGTGAGCGGATTCTCGATGGTGCGCGGCGCCTGGGCTACGAATGCCCGCAAAGCTGCCGCAACGGCAATTGTCACGTGTGTGCGGCGCTGCTGGTTGAAGGCAGCGTCGCCCAGGACGGCAAGGTGCACGACCACGGCGAGTTCTACACTTGCATAGCCGAGCCGCTGGAAGACTGCATCCTGCTGTGGGATGGCGTGCTCGCGCTGGGAGAACTGCCAGTGCGCAGCCTGTCGTGTCAGGTCATTGAATGCCGGGACGTCGGTGGCGATACCTGGCGCGTGCGCCTGCGTGCGCCGGCGGGCAAGCCACCGCGTTATCACGCTGGACAATACTTGATGATCGAACGCGAGAGCGGCGAAAAGTCGGCGTTCTCCATGGCCTCGGCACCGCACGGCGGGCGTGATCTGGAAATTCACGTGTTGGCGCGCGAAGCCAGTGCACTGAGCCTGATCGAACAGCTGCAGCGCAACGCCATGGTGCGTGTCGAGCTGCCGTTCGGCGACACCCATCTGGCCGAGTTGCCTGACGGGCCGCTGGTACTGGTTGCCGCTGGCACCGGGATGGGCCAGATTCACGCGCTGATCGAACACTGCCGCGCCAATGGCTTCAAGCATCCCGTACATCTGTACTGGGGCGTGCGCCGTCCGGAAGATTTCTATGAAATCGAACATTGGGGCGAATGGCTGAAGTTGCCCAACCTGTTCCTGCACAAGGTCGTCAGCGATCAATGCGGCTGGGAAGGGCGCTGCGGTATGTTGCACGAGGCGGTCTGTGAAGACTTCCCCGATCTGAAACCCTTGCACGTCTACGCCAGCGGCTCGCCGGCGATGGTCTACGGCACGCTGGACGCATTGGTTGAGGCGGGGATGGACGCTCATCAAATGCGCGCCGATGTATTTGCCTACGCGCCGCGCTCTTGAGCCGCGCTCTTGAGCCGCGCTCTTGAGCCGCGCTCTTGAGTCGTTATAACTCTCTATATAGCCGATCGGTATTTATGTAATTGCATAAATACCGCTAGGTTATATATCAATCAGGCAATCAATTAAGAACTGTGCCATGGCACTTAAATTGCCTTAAAACATATGTGCCTTATTGTTACAGCGGTGCGTTCTATTAAGTAATTCTTTACCCGCGGGGAGCTGAACGCTATTCGCCATGAGCGCCATTGAAAACGCTTTTCTGAATTTGAATTACCCTCCGCGGCTCGATCTTGGGCCGCAGTTGACGCACGAACAACTTCTCGCTTCCATGCAATCGACCATGGCGCGCCACAAGGGCGGGCCGGTGTGGCTGTTCGCCTATGGTTCGTTGATCTGGCGGCCTGAGTGTTCGGCGGTGGAGCGCGTGCGCGGACGTGTGCACGGCTACCATCGCGGCTTGTATCTGTGGTCGCACGAGCACCGGGGTACCCCGGAAATGCCGGGGCTGGTGTTTGGTCTGGATCGCGGCGGTTCGTGCAGTGGCTTCGCTTATCGCTTGCCGGAAGACAATCTCGACGCTGCGCTGTACGCGCTGTGGAAACGCGAGATGCCGGTGCCATCCTATCGGCCACACTGGCTCAACTGCCGTCTCGCCGACGGTAGCCAGGTGCAGGCCTTGGGATTTGTGTTGGAGCGACACCTGCCCAGCTATGCCGGCAACTTGCCGGATCATGTGCTGAGCCAGGTGTTCGAGAGCGCCAGCGGGCGTTACGGCACCACTCGCGATTATGTCGAGCAGACCGCACACGCCCTGCGCAGCCACGCCATGCCAGACCGCAATCTGGAGGCGCGGCTCAAGCGCTGTAAATCACCAAGCGATCAAGCGACCGCTTCACGACTCTGACTCGCGACATTCTTGTGTCGCAGGGTCGGGGCCAGGAAGGCCATCGCCAACAGGCAAGCGCCCACCAGCAGGACAAAACCACCGTCCCAGCCGAAATGGTCAACGGTGTAGCCCATCGCCGCACTGGCCGCGACCGAACCCCCCAGATAACCAAACAGACCGGTGAAACCCGCAGCGGTGCCGGCGGCTTTCTTCGGCGCCAGCTCCAGTGCCTGCAAGCCGATCAACATCACCGGGCCGTAGATCAGGAAGCCGATCGACAGCAGGGCGATCATGTCGACCATCGGGTTGCCGGCCGGATTCAGCCAGTAAACCAGTGTCGCAACGGTCACCAGCGCCATGAACACCATGCCGGTCAGGCCACGGTTGCCACGGAAGATCTTGTCCGACATCCAGCCGCACAGCAGCGTGCCCGGAATACCCGCCCACTCGTAGAAGAAATAGGCCCACGAGGTTTTATCCACGGTGAAACCCTTGGCTTCCTTCAGGTAGGTCGGCGCCCAGTCCAGCACGCCGTAGCGCAGCAGATAAACGAAAACGTTGGCCAGCGCGATGTACCAGAGCATTTTGTTGCGCAGCACGTATTTGACGAAGATTTCCTTGGCGCTGAATTCGTCTTCGTGGCTGGAATCGTAGCCTTCCGGGTAATCGTTCTTGTATTTCTCAATCGGCGGCAAGCCGACCGATTGTGGGGTGTCGCGCATGGTGATGAAGGCGAACACCGCCACGCCCAGCGCCACGGCTGCCGGTACGTAGAACGCCGCGTGCCAGTCGTTGAACAGGCCCATGCCGAGCAGGAACAACGGGCCGATCAGGCCGCCGCCGACGTTGTGCGCCACGTTCCACACGGACACCACGCCGCCCCGTTCCTTCTGCGACCACCAGTGCACCATGGTCCGCCCACTTGGCGGCCAACCCATGCCTTGGGCCCAGCCGTTGATGAACAGCAGGATGAACATCATGGTCACGCTGGACGTCGCCCAAGGCGCGAAACCGAACACGAACATTACCCCCGCCGAGACCAGCAGGCCGAACGGCAGAAAGAAGCGCGGGTTGGAACGGTCGGACACCAGGCCCATGAGGAATTTCGACAAGCCATACGCGATGGCGATGGCCGACATCGCCAGGCCCAGATCACCGCGGCTGTAGCCTTCGTCGATCAGGTACGGCATGGCCAGGGAGAAGTTTTTGCGCAGCAGGTAATAACCCGCGTAACCGATGAAAATACCGGCGAAGATCTGCCAGCGCAGGCGTCGGTACGTGCTGTCTATTTTTTCTTCAGGCAATGGAGCCTGATGTGCGGCAGGACGAAAGAAAGCAAACATTCAAGAGCTCCAGATTTCTTGTTTTGACTGCGGATGCGAATGTTACAGTTTCGTTACCGAAAATAGCACCGGTTCGCATCGAGCAAATAGCGGAAAATGTTGGAAGTCGCGCGTTCTTTTACGAACCTGTCGCTCAGCTGTAAGAACGGGGCGTTTTTGTAGTGGTCGAGGCGTTGTGTCTTAGACTCGCGATCAATCCACCGACTGATCGCGCAGAGATAAATGATGGCCCCGAAGATTCGCAGGTTATTGCCCCGATTGCTGATGGTGGTCGCCGTTACCGTTTCGGTTCTGGCGCTGAGTTTTGCTCAGGGATCTGGCGGATCGGGGCTGCGCAATGTCACCGTGCTGATCGTCCGTCATGCGGAAAAACCGGACGTGGGCCGAGAGCTCAATGCCCAAGGTCAACAGCGCGCTGCCGCCTACGCCGACTATTTCACTGCGCTGAAACTGCGCGACGAAACACTGACCCCGCAACGCCTGATCGCCACCGCTGACAGCGCGCAAAGCATCCGTCCCCGTCAGACGCTGATGCCGCTGGCGCAACGCCTGCAACTGCCCATCGAACAGCCATTCGCCAATAACGACGTCGACAAACTGGTCAGCCTGCTACGCAAGGACAATCAGGCGAAAACCGTGCTGATCGCCTGGCACCATGGCCACATCAACAAACTCATAGCCGCATTCGGCGGCAACGGCCCGGCACTGATCGGCCAGCCGAAATGGCCGGTGGATGTTTATGACTGGCTGATTGTTTTGCACTTCGACGACAAGGGGCAGTTGATTGAGTCGCGTAGTGAGAAGGTGCAGGAGCAACTGATGCCGGGCGATGTTGCGGGGTCGCCCGGCAATTGAAGCGTTTTGGTCTTTTGATTAGCGAACCTGAACCACAACCTTCCCGACAGCCTTGCGCTGCCCAAGATCATTGATCGCCTGCGCCGCCTCGCTCAATGGATAGACCTGCGACACCAGCGGTTTCAACTTGCCCTCGGCGAACCAGCCGAACAACTGCTGGAAGTTCGCCGCGTTGTCCTGCGGCTGGCGCTGGGCGAAGGAGCCCCAGAACACGCCGAGCACTGCCGCGCCCTTGAGCAGAGCAAGGTTGACCGGCAGTTCCGGGATGCGCCCGCTGGCGAAGCCGACCACCAGCAGGCGACCATTCCAGGCAATGGCGCGGATGGCCTGGTCGAACAGATCACCGCCGACCGGATCGTAAATCACGTCGGCACCCTGGCCGTCGGTGAGGCGTTTGATTTCGTCCTTGAGGTTCGATTCGCTGTAGTTGATCAGCTCATCGGCGCCGGCAGCTTTGGCTATGGCGAGTTTTTCCGCGCTGCTGGCGGCGGCAATCACGCGGGCGCCCATGGCTTTGCCGATCTCCACCGCCGCCAAGCCGACGCCGCCGGATGCGCCGAGCACCAGCAAGGTTTCGCCCGGTTGCAGGTTGGCGCGCTGCTTGAGCGCGTGCATCGAAGTGCCGTAGGTCATGCTGAAGGCGGCGGCAGTGTTGAAGTCCATCGACGGCGGAATCGGCAGCACGTTGTAGCCCGGCACCGCGACCTGTTCGGCAAAGCTGCCCCAACCGGTCAGGGCCATGACGCGGTCGCCGACCTTGAGGTGGCTGACCTTTTCCCCGACTTCGCGCACCACGCCAGCCGCTTCGCCACCTGGCGAGAACGGGAAGGGCGGTTTGAACTGGTACTTGCCCTCGATGATCAGCGTGTCCGGGAAGTTGACCCCGGCGGCGTGCACGTCCAGCAGGATTTCGTTCTTCTTCGGGGCGGGGCTGGCGACCTCTTCCAGCACCAGCGATTCGGCAGGGCCGAAGGCTTTGCACAGCACGGCTTTCATCAGGGCTATTCCTTTGGGAGTGATGGCCGATAAGTGTAGGTGTGTCAGTCAACGGGTCAACGAGCATGCCCGACCCTGATAGTCAGCCATAGCTTGTGCTTGCGCGGCGGGTCGTTATGCTAGGCCGCAAACCGGAAAAGGAGCGAATTGTGAAAGCGTGGATCATGTTGTTGCTGGCCCTGTCTCTGCCTGTGGCAGCGCTGGCCGAAGAAGCCAAAGAAGGTGAAGCGCCAAAGGTGAGCTATATCACCCTGAGCCCGCCGTTCGTGGGTAATTACGGGCTCGATGGCACGCCGAAGCTCAAGGTCTACAAGGCTGACGTGGCGCTGCGTGTGACCGGCGAGGAGTCGGCCAAACTGGTCAAGGCCAACGAACCGTTGATCCGCAATCAACTGGTGGCGCTGTTCACGCAGCAGACCACCGAGGCGATGGGCAGCATCGAAGGTAAAGAGAAGCTGCGTCAGGAAGCGTTGAAGCAGACCCAGCAAGTGATGAATGACGAGACCGGCAAGCCGGTGGTTGAAGATCTGTTGTTCAACAACCTGATCATTCAATAAGCCATTCGTTGTCCGGGCTGGCCCCATCGCGAGCAGGCTCACTCCTACAGTTGGAATGCGTTCCCCTGTAGGAGTGAGCCTGCTCGCGATGGCGATGTTTCAGGCAACATATTCTTCAAGGCTTGAGCGCAATCACCGCCGCCCACTGCTCTGGCGTCACCGGCATCACCGACAACCTTGACCCCTTCTGCACTAACGGCATCTCCGCCAGCGCCGTCTGCTGCTTCAGATAATCCAGTTTCAACACCCGCGCAAACGTCTCGACGTGTTCAACGTCAATCGCACTCCAGGCATTTTTCTCCGGGGTAGCCTTGGGATCGAAGTAATGACTCTCCGGCTCCAGTGCGGTGGGATCCGGGTACGCCGCTTCGACTATTTTGCCAATCCCGGCAATTCCCGGCTCCGGGCAGCTGGAATGGTAGAAAAAGAACTCATCGCCCACCGCCATCGCCCGCAGGAAATTGCGCGCCTGATAGTTGCGAACCCCGTCCCAGCGCGCTTTGCCGAGCTTTTCCAGACCTTTGATCGAAAGTTCGTCGGGTTCGGATTTCATCAGCCAATAGGCCATGTCGTGTGCTCCTGAAACGGTCATTGGGCAGGTTGTCGGGCAATTTTATGACAAACCGACGGTCGGTTGACGTCAGCGTTTGCGCAGAGGTTCACGTTGTCGCAAAATGCCGGCCTTTAAAGCTTGACGCTGCTGCACGGCCTACGAACGGAAACCGCTGCTGTCATCGTGATGATGTGCCTTGAGGGGGGCAATCGATGAAACGCAAACCGGATCTACTATGGACTTTGGTAATTTTGTTTGGCCTGGGCGTCGTGACTACCGGTTACGCGCAGAGCCTTTGGTCGAACAAGGCCGACGCGCCGATTGAAATCGCGCAACAGGTGCAACAGTCGACCGCGTTCAAGCGCTGAAACTGCATTCTCGACGCCGCTGTTCTGCGCGGCGTCCTATCCCGCGAAATACCACGCCTTGTCGCTGACCGTGCCTTGTAACGGTACATCCCAGCTTGCCTGCGCCAAGCGTTCGACTTTCTGACATTCATGGGCCAGACCCAGCAGCGTCGGCTTGCGCCAGCTTTTGCGCCGCGCCAGATACGCCAGGCTGCGATCATAGAAACCGCCGCCCATCCCCAGTCGCCCGCCAACATCGTCAAAACCCACCAGTGGCAACAACACCAGATCCAGCGCCCAGACCTTGCGCTGCTGCGCCAGATTGGCCCGTGGCTCGAGAATGCGGAAGCGGTTGGGTTGGAGTTTCTCGCCGGGGCGGATGCGCTGAAAGACCATTTTGGTACGCGGCCAGGCGCTGAGCACCGGCAGATAGGTGGCCTTGCCCCGACGCTGCGCTTCACGCAGCAGCAGGCGCGGATCGATTTCACCGTCGGTGGGCAGATACAGAGAGATATGTTTGGCCCGGCGAAAATGCGGGTCTTGCGCCAGTTGCCGATACAGGCCTTTGGCGGCCTGGCGTTGTTCGCTTTTGCTCAGTGCGCGGCGTGCCTTGCGCAGCAGGCGGCGGAGTTGCGGGCGGGGCAGCAGCGCGGGTTCGGTCATGGTTCGGCTTCGGCAGGTTGGACGAAAACGTACGCATAAAAAATCCGATGGCGGTTTTCACCGACATCGGATTCGAATCAGGCTCCCCGGATGAACCGCTGTCAACTTAGCCCTTGAACCCGAAAGTTCAAGGTGGAAGATGCAGTAGACTTTAAGGCTTTCCGTCTAGCGGACATGCACACCAGCCCAACGTGCAACTTCCAGGGTAGTGCGAATCGGCTCAGGGACATCGTCAACTGGCAAGCACCCCAGGGAGTGCCGCGAGTATACCGCAAGCGGCCAGTCGAATCAGCCCTTGGTGGTGTTCTGATCGTCGGCGAGCACCAGATCGACACGATCAAGCAAGTCGCGCACCTGTTCACGGGTCGAACCACTGGCCTGGATGTCCGGGCGCTCTTCTTTGTGCAAGAGGTCGTGGGTGATGTTCAACGCGGCCATCACGGCGATACGGTCGGCGCCGATGACTTTGCCGCTGCTGCGGATCTCGCGCATCTTGCCATCCAGGTAGCGCGCGGCGCTGACCAGATTGCTGCGTTCTTCCTGCGGGCAGATGATCGAATACTCTTTATCGAGGATCTGCACGGTGACGCTATTGCTTGAACTCATGAGTCTTGCTCCAGGGCCTTGAGGCGCGAAATCATCGATTCGACCTTACGCCGGGCGATTTCGTTTTTTTCAATGAGGTGAGCGCGTTCCTCGCGCCAGGTTTTTTCCTGAGCTAGTAAGAGTGCGTTTTGACTCTTTAGTTGCTCGACTCGACCAATCAGCAGTTCGAGTCTGGCCATCAGCGCTTGCAGGTCGGTGTCTTCCATTGTGTCCACTGAGTTGGAGTCTGTCTGATGGGATAGCTGGCGGACAGCCTTTAATAGTCTTGGCGAGTCTGTCGATGTAGGATACAAGGCCTTCATTCTAGACATAGCGCCGTCTGGCGCCTAGCTGCCCATGACCATTGCGAATTCCCCGTACCAAGCCTTTGCCACCCTGCTGACCTCCAGCGGCCACAACGTCTCGCCTGCCGAACTGCATGGCGTACTGCTCGGACGCAGCTGCGCCGGTGCCGGCTTCGATAACGAAGGCTGGTTGATCGACGCCGCCGAACTGCTCGAAGGCGATATCCAGGACAACGTCCGCAACGCCCTGATCGGCCTGCAAGAGATGGTCAAAGGCGAGCTGACCGGCGACGACGTTACCGTCGTTCTGCTGCTGCCGACCGATGACGCACCGCTGGCCGACCGCGCCGCTGCACTGGGCGAGTGGTGCCAGGGCTTCCTCAGCGGTTTCGGCCTGAACTGCCGCGACAGCAGCATGCTCAGCACTGAAGCCACCGAAGTGTTGCAGGATCTGGCCGCCATTTCCCAGGTGCAAGACGCCCTTGAAGAATCCGAAGACGGCGAGACCGACTACATGGAAGTCATGGAGTACCTGCGCGTCGCGCCGTTGCTGCTGTTCTCGGAAACCAAGAAAGCCGACGTGCCGCCAGCCGCCAAGCCGTCGCTGCATTAATCGCGTGCCAGGGAAAGCCATCTGCCCATGACCCATATCCCCAAAGCGGAATACAGCCGTCGCCGCAAGGCCCTGATGGCGCAGATGGAACCCAACAGCATCGCGATCCTGCCGGCCGCCGCGGTGGCGATACGCAACCGCGACGTCGAGCACGTCTACCGTCAGGACAGCGACTTTCAGTACCTCAGCGGGTTTCCCGAGCCGCAAGCCGTCATCGTCTTGATGCCCGGCCGCGAGCATGGTGAATACGTGCTGTTCTGCCGTGAACGCAACGCCGAACGCGAATTGTGGGACGGCTTGCGCGCAGGACAAGAGGGTGCGATCCGCGACTTCGGCGCCGACGACGCCTTCCCGATCACCGACATCGACGACATTCTCCCGGGCCTGATCGAAGGCCGCGACCGGGTGTATTCGGCGATGGGCAGCAACCCCGAATTCGACCGGCATCTGATGGACTGGATCAACGTGATCCGCTCCAAGGCGCACCTCGGTGCCCAGCCGCCGAACGAATTCGTTGCGCTGGATCATCTGCTGCACGACATGCGCCTGTATAAATCGGCGGCAGAGGTGAAGGTGATGCGCGAAGCCGCACGGATCTCGGCGCAGGCGCATATTCGCGCTATGCAGGCCAGTCGGGCCGGGCTCTACGAGTACAGCCTCGAAGCCGAGCTCGATTACGAATTCCGCAAGGGCGGGGCGAAAATGCCGGCCTACGGTTCGATCGTCGCCGCCGGGCGCAACAGCTGCATCCTGCATTACCAGCAGAATGACGCGCTGCTCAAGGATGGCGATCTGGTGCTGATCGACGCCGGTTGCGAAATCGACTGCTACGCCAGCGACATCACCCGCACTTGGCCGGTCAACGGCAAGTTTTCGCCTGAGCAGAAAGCGATCTACGAATTGGTGCTGGCCTCGCAAGAAGCCGCGTTCGCCGAAATCGCCCCGAACAAGCACTGGAATCAGGCGCACGAGGCTACTGTCCGGGTGATCACCTCAGGGCTGGTGAAACTCGGTTTGTTACAGGGCGAGGTCGACGAGTTGATCGCCAGCGAAGCCTACAAAGCGTTTTACATGCACCGCGCCGGCCACTGGCTGGGCATGGATGTTCACGACGTCGGCGAGTACAAGGTCGGCGGCGAATGGCGCGTGCTGGAAGTCGGCATGGCGCTGACGGTGGAGCCGGGCATCTACATCGCCCCGGACAATCAAAACGTCGCGAAGAAATGGCGCGGCATTGGCGTGCGTATCGAGGACGACGTGGTCGTGACCAAGACAGGCTGTGAAATCCTCACCACCGGCGTACCGAAAACCGTCGCCGACATCGAAGCGCTGATGGCACAAGCAAGGACACACGCGGCATGAGTCGAGTCAATCTGGCAATCATCGGTGGCGGTCTGGTCGGCGCCAGTCTGGCGTTGGCCTTGCAGGCCGGGGCCAAGGCGCGCGGCTGGAAAATCGTGCTGATCGAACCGTTCGCTCCTGGTGACAGCTGGCAGCCGAGCTACGACGCACGTTCGTCGGCGCTGTCCTTCGGCTCGCGACAGATTTATCAACGCTTGGGCGTGTGGCAGGAAATCTCCCGCCGTGCCGAACCGATCAAACAGATTCACGTCTCCGATCGTGGCCGCTTCTCCACCGCGCGTTTGTCGGCGATGGAAGAGGGCGTGCCGGCGCTCGGTTATGTGGTGGAAAACGCTTGGCTCGGCCATTGCTTGTGGCAGCACGTCGATAAAGACGTGATCAGTTGGCGCTGCCCGGCGGAAGTCACGCGCATGGAACCGTTGCCCGACGGCTATCGCCTGACCCTCAACGATGAAACCACCCTCGAATGCGACCTTGCAGTGCTCGCCGATGGCGGTCGCTCCGGATTGCGCGAGCAGTTGGGCATCAACGTGCGCCAGCGTCCTTACAACCAGAGCGCGCTGATCGCCAACATCACCCCGAGCGAAGCGCACAACGGCATGGCTTTCGAGCGTTTCACCGACGAAGGGCCGATGGCGCTGTTGCCGCTGCCGGAAAACCGCTGCGCCTTGGTCTGGACCCGTTTGGGCATGGACGCGCAGCGTTTGGCTGACTTGAGCGAGCGTGATTTCCTCAGCGAATTGCAGGGCGTGTTCGGTTATCGCCTCGGCACGCTGAAACAGGTTGGTGCGCGGCATTTATATCCGCTGACGCTGGTCGAGGCCGAAGAGCAAGTGCGTTCGCATCTGGCCGTGCTCGGCAACGCGGCGCACAGCCTGCACCCGATTGCCGGGCAGGGTTTCAACCTGTCGTTGCGCGATGCCGATGCCTTGGCCGCTGCGCTGTTGGCCAGCGACAAACCGCTGGGCGATTTCGCCACGTTGCAGGCGTATCGCGAGCGTCAGCGTCTTGATCAGGACCTTACCGTCGGTTTTTCCGATCAGGTCACGCGCCTGTTCGGCAGCACGCAGCCGCTGGTTTCGCTGGGCCGTAATATCGGCTTGCTCGGTCTCGACCTGTTGCCGCCGGCCAAGCGCTGGTTTGCGCGTCAGGCCATGGGTTTGGGAACGCGTCCGGATGCTTAAGTGGTTGACCGCCAAATTTGGCAAGGCGCGACTGATGCGCTGGATCATGACGTTCTACCCGCCGTACCTCGGTGCCGGTGTGCGGGTTCGGCACATCAGTGATGACTTTCGCGATGTGCAGGTGTCGATGGGGTTGGGCTGGTACAACCGCAACTACGTCGGCACCCAGTTCGGCGGCAGCCTGTATTCGATGGTCGATCCGTTCTTCATGCTGATGCTCATGGAAAACCTTGGCTCGAAATACATCGTCTGGGACAAGGCCGCCGACATCGATTTCATTGCGCCGGGCAAAGGCCCGGTGTTCGCCCGCTTCAATATCGACGAAACCTTGCTCGACGAGATTCGCCGGCAGACCGCCAGTGGCGAGAAATACCTGCCGCAGTTGCAGGTCGACATTCATGACGGCGCCGGCAATCTGGTGGCGCGGGTCGGTAAAACCCTTTACGTGCGGCTCAAGCCGCAAGCGAGACAGGCTTAAAGCATGGACATGCGCGCAGATCTGCTGATTGTCGGAGCCGGAATGGTCGGCAGCGCCCTGGCGTTGGCGTTGCAGGACAGCGGGCTGGAAGTCCTGCTGCTCGACGGCAGCCCGCTGAGCGTCAAACCGTTCGACGCCGAAGCTGCTTTTGAACCGCGGGTGAGCGCCCTGTCAGCGGCCAGCCAGCGGATTCTCGAACGCCTCGGCGTGTGGGATGGCATCGCCGCTCGGCGCAGCAGCCCGTACACCGACATGCATGTGTGGGACGGCAGCGGCACCGGGCAGATTCATTTTTCGGCGAGCAGCGTGCATGCCGAAGTGCTTGGCCACATCGTCGAAAACCGCGTGGTGCAGGACGCCTTGCTTGACCGTTTGCACGATTGCGATCTGGGCATGCTCGCCAATGCGCGGCTGGAACAGATGCGCCGTTCGGGCGATGACTGGCTGCTGACGCTGGCCGATGGTCGGCAGTTGCGCGCACCGCTGGTGATTGCCGCTGACGGCGCCAACTCGGCCGTGCGACGCCTGACTGGCGTGGCGACGCGTGAGTGGGATTACTTGCATCACGCCATCGTTACCAGTGTGCGCAGCAGCAGGCCGCATCAGATGACCGCGTGGCAGCGCTTCACCGATCACGGGCCATTGGCGTTTCTGCCGCTGGAGCGTGACGGGCAGCAGGATTGGTGTTCGATCGTCTGGTCGACCACACCGAGTGAAGCCGAGCGTTTGATGGCGCTGGAGGAAGCGGATTTCTGCCGTGAGCTGGAACGTGCCTTTGAGGGGCGTCTCGGCGAAGTCATCAGCGCTGATCCGCGCTTGTGCGTGCCGCTGCGTCAGCGCCACGCCAAACGTTATGTGGCTGAAGGCCTGGCGTTGATCGGCGATGCGGCGCACACCATTCACCCGTTGGCAGGGCAAGGTGTGAACCTTGGTTTCCTTGATGCGGCGGTGCTGGCGGAAGTGCTGTTGCAGGCGGCAGAGCGCGGTGAGCGTTTGGCCGATGTGAAGGTGCTGAGCCGTTACGAGCGTCGGCGCATGCCACACAACCTCGCGTTGATGGCGGCGATGGAAGGGTTTGAGCGGCTGTTTCAGGCGGATCCGTTGCCGGTGCGCTGGTTGCGCAATGCCGGGTTGAAGCTGGTGGAGCAGATGCCGGAGGCGAAGGCGCTGTTTGTGCGTGAAGCCCTCGGGTTGACCGGGGATCTTCCGGCCCTCGCCAAACCTTGATCATTTCGTTGCTGCTGATGGCCTCATCGCGAGCAGGCTCACTCCTACAGGGGAGCGCATTTCAAATGTAGGAGTGAGCCTGCTCGCGATGGCGCCTGTCCAGGCACCACAATTTTCAAACTGTGCAACATCTGGTAACTCCTTCAAAAAGAGTTCGATTGAGGTGGTAAATGTGAGTCCTTATCATTTGGCCCACATTTCCCGACCGAGAGACCACTCCCATGTTGGCACCCAAGCGTCTTCTGACCGCAATGGCCCTGACCCTGATCGGCAGTACAACGGCCCAGGCCGCTGATGAGGTGGTGGTTTACTCGTCGCGCATCGATGAACTGATCAAACCGGTGTTCGATGCCTACACCGCCAAGACCGGGGTGAAGATCAAGTTCATCACCGACAAGGAAGCGCCGCTGATGCAGCGCATCAAAGCCGAAGGTGAAAGCGCCGCCGCCGACCTGCTGCTCACCGTGGATGCCGGCAACCTCTGGCAGGCCGAGCAAATGGGCATCCTCCAGCCGTTCACCTCGAAAACCATCGACGCCAACATTCCTCTGCAATATCGCTCATCCAGCCATGCGTGGACCGGCCTGAGTCTGCGCGCGCGGACCATCGCTTACTCCACCGAACGCGTGAAGCCGGGCGAATTGACCACCTACGAAGCGCTGGCCGACAAGAACTGGGAAGGGCGCTTGTGTCTGCGCACGGCGAAGAAGGTCTACAACCAGTCGCTGACCGCGACCATGATCGAAGTCCATGGCGCCGAGAAGACCGAAAAAATCCTCAAGGGCTGGGTCAACAACCTGTCCACTGATGTGTTCTCCGATGACGTCGCTGTGCTCGAAGCGATCAATGCCGGGCAGTGCGACGTCGGCATCGTCAACACTTACTACTACGGTCGCCTGCACAAGCAGAAGCCGGAGCTGCCGGTGAAACTGTTCTGGCCGAACCAGGCCGATCGCGGTGTGCACGTGAACCTGTCGGGCATCGGCCTGACCAAGCATGCGCCGCACCCGGAAGCGGCCAAGGCGCTGGTTGAATGGATGACCACGCCTGAGGCGCAGAAGATTTTTGCCGACGTGAACCAGGAGTTCCCGGCCAACCCGGCGGTGGCGCCTTCGGAAGAAGTGGCGGCGTGGGGCAAGTTTGTTGCCGATACGTTGCCGGTTGAAGTGGCGGGCAAGCGTCAGGCTGAAGCGATCCGGATGATGGATCGGGCGGGTTGGAACTGACTCGGCGTTTATACTGCGCCACGCGACACTGATCGTTCCCACGCTCTGCGTGGGAATGCATCCATCGACGCTCTGCGTCGTGCCGCCGACAGCGTGACGCAGAGCGTCACAGGATGTGTGCCCACGCAGAGCGTGGGCACAATCATTTGAACGAGACTGTTTCCTTGGCCCACCCCGCCCAACGCCGCTGGTACCCCATCGTCTTCGCCATTGCCGCGCTGGTGCTGTTGCCGCTGAGCGTTCTGCTGCTGTCCTGGCAGACCATCGACCAACAAATCTGGTCGCACCTGTGGCAAACCCAGATGCCGCGTCTGCTCGGCAACACGCTGACTCTGGTACTCGGCGTCGGCGTCGGCGTGACGCTGCTCGGCGTCAGCCTGGCCTGGCTTACCAGCCTCTGCGAATTCCCCGGGCGGCGCTGGCTCGACTGGGCGCTGATGCTGCCCTTCGCCATTCCCGCGTATGTGCTGGCCTTTGTCTTCGTCGGTCTGCTGGATTTCGCCGGCCCGGTGCAAACCCTGCTCAGGGAATGGTTCGGCACTGGCTTGCGCCTGCCACGGGTGCGCTCCACTGGCGGGGTGATTATCGTGCTGGTGCTGGTTTTCTATCCCTACGTCTACTTGCTGGCGCGTACTGCGTTTCTTGCGCAAGGCAAAGGCTTGATGGAAGCCGCACGGGTGCTCGGTAAATCGCCGTGGCAAGCCTTCTGGCGCGTAGCGTTGCCGATGGCACGCCCGGCCATTGGCGCCGGTGTGGCGCTGGCGCTGATGGAAACACTCGCTGATTTCGGTGCGGTGTCGGTGTTCAACTTCGACACCTTCACCACCGCGATCTACAAAACCTGGTACGGCTTCTTCAGCCTGTCGAGCGCGGCGCAACTGGCCAGTCTGTTGCTGCTGGTGGTGATGCTGGTGCTGTATGGCGAACGTCGTGCGCGCGGCGCCAACCGGGCGAGCAACGAGCGGCCTCGGGTGAAAGCGCTGTATCACCTACGCGGATTCAAGGCGCTCGCAGCGATGAGCTGGTGCGGACTGGTCTTCGCCTGCGCCTTCGTGATTCCGATGCTGCAACTGATTGTCTGGTTCTGGCAGCGTGGACGTTTCGACCTGGATGAGCGCTATGCCGGGCTGATCCTGCACACCCTCTATCTGGGTGGCATGGCGGCGTTGATTACCGTCAGCGTCGCGTTGTTGCTGGCCTTCGCCCGGCGACTGGCGCCGACGCCGGCGATCGACTCCGGCGTAGGCCTGGCCAATCTCGGTTACGCCCTGCCGGGCTCGGTGCTGGCGGTGTCGATCATGCTGGCGTTCAGTTACCTGGATCGCGAGCTGGTGATTCCGCTTTCGGGCTGGCTCGGCGGTGCGGGCAAACCGTTACTGCTGGGCAGTCTGGCGGCGTTGCTGATGGCGTATCTGGTGCGCTTTATCGCGGTCGCATACGGCCCGCTGGAAAATAGTCTGGCGCGTATACGGCCATCTTTGCCTGAAGCAGCACGTAGCCTCGGTGTCAGTGGGCCGCGACTGTTTTTCAAAGTGTATCTGCCACTGTTGTTGCCCGGCACGTTAAGCGCGGCGTTGCTGGTGTTCGTCGATGTGCTCAAGGAAATGCCCGCGACCCTGCTGATGCGCCCGTTTGGCTGGGATACGCTGGCGGTGCGGATCTTTGAAATGACCAGCGAAGGCGAATGGGCGCGGGCTTCGTTGCCGGCGCTGACCCTGGTTCTGGTTGGCTTGTTGCCGGTCATCGGCCTGATCCGCCGCTCGGCGCACCGAAACACTTAGTCGTCAGTCCTCAATCATGCGGCTACAATGCGCGGCATTCGGTGCGGTTCGTCTGACAGACCGGTTCGCTGGGATCGGCTGAGAGCCTTGTATATCAAGGCTTTCATCCCGTGCAGCGGCTGTCCGCACCCTCGCCACGCCCGGAAGGAGAAACCCATGGGACAGCGTACGCCTCTGTATGACCTGCATCTCGCCCTCGGCGCGAAGATGGTCGATTTTGGCGGTTGGGACATGCCACTGCATTACGGCTCGCAGGTCGAGGAGCACCACGAAGTGCGCCGCGATTGCGGGGTATTCGATGTATCCCACATGACCGTGATCGATGTCACCGGCTCCCAGGCCAAAACCTGGCTGCAGCATTTGCTGGCCAACGATGTCGACCGCCTGCACCGCCCCGGGCGTGCGTTGTACAGCACGATGCTCAATGAGCGCGGCGGCATCGTCGATGACATGATCGTCTACCGCCTCGAGGACGCTTATCGTCTGGTGTTCAACGCCTCCACCCGCGATCAGGATCTGGCCTGGATGAACGCGCAGCGCGGCGATTACGACGTGCAACTGCACGAGCGCTCCGAGCTGGCGATGCTCGCCATTCAAGGCCCGCAGGCCCGGCACAAGATTGCCGAACTGGTGACCCAGTCTCGCGCCACGCTGATCCAGCACCTCAAACCCTTCGAAGGCTACACCGACGGCGACTGGTTCATCGCCCGTACCGGCTACACCGGTGAGGATGGCCTGGAAATCTGTCTGCCCGCCAGTCAGGCGCCGGGGTTCTTCAACGACCTGGTCGGCGCCGGCATTTCGCCGATCGGCCTCGGTGCCCGCGACACCCTGCGGGTGGAAGCCGGGATGAATCTTTACGGTCAGGACATTCATCAAGACGTCTCGCCGCTGGCCTCGAACATGGCCTGGAGCATTGCTTGGGAACCGGCCTCGCGCCAGTTCATCGGCCGCGCTGCCGTTGAGGCGGAAAAAGCCGCCGGGGTTGCGCACAAACTGGTTGGTCTGGTGCTGGAAGAGCGCGGTGTTTTGCGCGCCCATCAGGTGGTTCGCATCGCCGATGTTGGCGAAGGGGAGATCACCAGTGGTAGTTTCTCTCCTACGCTAAGCAAATCGATTGCCCTGGCGCGTGTTCCAATGGCTACTGCCGACCGCGCCGAAGTGGAAATCCGTGGCAAGTGGTACCCGGTACGGGTGGTCAAACCGACCTTCGTACGCCATGGCAAAACCTTGATCTAACCTTTTTCCGGCGGGCATGACCGCTGACCCAATTCCCGAGGACACCGAAGATGAGCAATATCCCCGCTGAACTGCGTTTTGCCGAGAGTCATGAATGGGCACGTCTGGAAGCGGACGGCACCGTCACCGTGGGCATCAGCGATCACGCGCAGGAAGCGCTGGGCGACGTGGTGTTCGTCGAGCTGACCGAAGTCGGCAAAGTCTTCGCCGCTGAAGATCAAGCCGGTGTGGTTGAATCGGTGAAAGCCGCGTCCGACATCTATTCGCCGATCAGCGGTGAAGTCATCGCGGTCAACGAAGAGCTGGGTGGCTCCCCGGAACTGCTGAACTCCGACCCGTACGGCGCGTGGATCTTCAAGCTCAAGCCAAGCGACAAGGCCGAGCTGGACAAGCTGCTGGATGCTGCCGCTTACAAGGCTGCCATCGGCGAGTAAGCATTAAGCAACACCGCAAAGCCCCGACCCGTCGGGGCTTTTTCATGCACGATGCAATCCCCTGTAGGAGTGAGCCTGCTCGCGATAGCGGTGGGTCAGTCAGCTTTAAGGTGTCTGAAGGAACGCTATCGCGAGCAGGCTCACTCCTACAGGGGTATGCGGTGCACTGAAAATGGGTTGCCACATCGGCTGCTATGCTGGTTTGACCGTGTTGCATTGACGCCGAGCGCCAGCCAAGTGAGAGCCCGTCATGTCCCAGTTGCCGTCCCTGAGCCAGTTACGCGACCCTGATGCCTTCCTGCGCCGCCACCTCGGCCCCGATGCCGCCGAGCAACAAGCGATGCTCGACAGTCTCGGCCTCGGCAGCCGCGTCGAACTGATCGAACAGACCGTGCCGCCGGGCATTCGCTTCAATCGCGCACTGGATTTGCCACCGGCGCTGGATGAACAAGCCGCACTGGCCAAGCTGCGTGGTTACGCCGAGCAGAATCAGGTCTGGACCAGCCTGATCGGCATGGGCTACCACGGCACCCTCACCCCGACCGTTATCCTGCGCAATGTGCTGGAAAATCCCGGCTGGTACACCGCGTACACACCCTATCAACCGGAAATCGCCCAGGGCCGGCTCGAAGCGCTGCTGAATTTTCAGCAACTGACCATCGACCTCACCGGTCTGGAGTTGGCCAACGCCTCGCTGCTCGATGAAGCCACGGCAGCGGCGGAAGCGATGGCGCTGGCCAAGCGTGTGGCGAAGTCGAAGAGCAATCTGTTTTTCGTCGATGAGAACTGTCATCCGCAAACCATTTCCGTGGTGCAGACCCGCGCGGAAGGTTTCGGCTTCGAGCTGATTATCGACGCTGTGGACAACTTGAAACAGCATCAGGTGTTCGGCGCGCTGCTGCAGTATCCCGACACCCACGGCGAGATTCACGATCTGCGGCCCTTGATTGATCATCTGCATGCGCAACAGGCGCTGGCCTGCGTCGCGACGGATTTGTTGAGTCTGTTGTTGCTGACGCCGCCGGGCGAATTGGGCGCGGATGTAGTGTTCGGTTCGTCCCAGCGCTTTGGCGTGCCGATGGGTTACGGCGGCCCGCATGCGGCGTTCTTCGCCAGCCGTGAGGAATACAAACGGGCGATTCCCGGGCGGATCATCGGCGTGTCGAAGGACGCCCGGGGCAATGTGGCGCTGCGCATGGCCCTGCAAACCCGCGAGCAACATATCCGCCGCGAGAAGGCCAATTCGAACATCTGCACGGCGCAGGTGCTGCTGGCCAACATTGCCAGTTTCTACGCGGTCTATCACGGGCCGGAAGGTCTGAAGCGCATCGCTCAGCGGGTGCACCGGCTCACCTGCATTCTGGCGGCGGGACTTGAGCGAAAAGGCATCAACCGGTTCAATGCGCAGTTTTTCGACACGCTGACGCTGGACGTCGGCGGTGCGCAAACGGCGGTCATCGAAAGCGCTCAAGCTGCCCAGATCAATCTGAGAATACTCGGGCGCGGTCGAGTGGGGCTGAGTCTCGATGAGACGTGCGATGAGAGCACCGTGGCCAAGCTGTTCGATGTGCTGCTCGGTGCCGATCATGGATTGAACGTCGACGAACTTGATGCTGAAGCGCTTGTTTCCGGCATCCCCGACAGCCTCCAGCGCAAAACACCCTACCTGCGCCATCCGGTCTTCAACGCCCATCACAGCGAAACCGAGATGCTGCGCTACCTCAAACAACTGGAAAACAAGGATCTGGCACTCAATCAGTCGATGATCCCGCTGGGCTCCTGCACCATGAAACTCAACGCCACCAGCGAAATGATCCCGATCACCTGGCCGCAATTCGCCAACCTGCATCCGTTCGTGCCGCGCGAGCAAGCCGTCGGCTACACGCTGATGATCGAAGAGCTGGAGCGCTGGTTGTGCGCGATCACCGGATTCGATGCGATCTGCATGCAGCCCAATTCCGGTGCGCAGGGCGAATACGCCGGACTGCTGGCGATTCGCAAATACCACGAGAGCCGCCAGCAGGGCGGGCGCGATGTGTGCCTGATTCCGTCGTCGGCCCACGGCACCAACCCGGCCTCGGCGCAAATGGTCGGGTTACGGGTGGTGATCGTCGAGTGCGACGAGGCTGGCAACGTTGATCTTGATGACTTGAAAGCCAAGGCAGCGGAGGCCGGGGCAAAACTGTCGTGCCTGATGGCGACCTATCCGTCGACCCACGGCGTGTACGAGGAGGGCATCAGCGAAATCTGCGAAGTTATCCACCAGCATGGCGGTCAGGTGTACATGGACGGCGCCAACCTCAACGCGCAGGTCGGGTTGGCGCGGCCGGCGGACATTGGCGCTGACGTGTCGCACATGAATTTGCACAAGACCTTCTGCATTCCCCATGGCGGCGGCGGGCCGGGCATGGGGCCGATCGGCATTCGCGCGCATCTGGCGCCGTTTGTCGCCAATCATCCGGTGGTGCCAATCGATGGGCCGTTGGCGCAGAACGGCGCCGTCAGCGCGGCGCCATGGGGCAGTGCGAGTATTTTGCCGATCAGCTGGATGTACATCGCCATGATGGGCCCGCAACTGGCGGACGCCAGCGAGGTGGCGATTCTCGCGGCGAATTACCTGGCGCAGCATTTATCCGGTGCGTTCCCGGTGCTGTACACCGGGCGCAACGGCCGGGTCGCGCATGAATGCATTCTCGATTTGCGGCCATTGAAGGCGCTGACCGGAATCAGTGAGGAGGACGTCGCCAAGCGCTTGATGGATTACGGTTTCCATGCGCCGACCATGTCCTTCCCGGTGCCGGGGACGTTGATGGTCGAACCGACCGAGAGCGAATCGAAGGCTGAACTGGACCGGTTTATCGGCGCCATGTTGAGCATTCGTGCAGAAATCACCGAAGTGCAGAACGGCAATTGGCCGGCCGAGGACAACCCGCTCAAACGGGCACCGCATACGCTGGCGGATGTCACCGGAGTTTGGGAACGGCCCTACAGCATCGAGCAAGGCATCACCCCGGATGAGCACACCCAGGCGCACAAATATTGGCCGGCGGTGAATCGGGTCGATAACGTTTACGGTGACCGCAACCTGTTTTGCGCCTGCGTCCCGGTGGACGATTACCGCTGATACTCAGGTTTACACAGTTCCCCTGTAGGAGTGAGCCTGCTCGCGATAGCGGTGTATCAGGCAAATTCTCGGGTGACTGATACACCGCTATCGCGAGCAGGCTCACTCCTACAAGGGATTGTGGTGATCCTGTAATCCGGGCAAAAAAATGCCGCTCGATTGAGCGGCATCTTTGTGTGCGAAAGGCTTACTCGGAAGCAACCGCGTTCTTCGCCAGAATCGCATTGGCCAATTCCATATCAGTCGCCTGCAGGCCCGGATTGTCGGCGCGGACTTTCTGCATCGCTGCTTCCAGATACGGCCCACGAATGCCGCCGTCACTGGCGACGAAACTGCCGGCGTCGTCCTGGGCAGCGATGATCAGCTTGTGATCCTTGAAGGTCAGGTAGGTCGAACCGGTGGTGGCACCGGACGAGATGACGTTACGCCAAAAGCTGTCCGCCATGGCCGAACCAACGGGAAGGGACAGCAAGGCCAGTGTGGCGACAGCAAGTTTGAGACGCATGATGAGATGACTCCTGGGGGTTAACTGTGGCGTTGGATTGCCAATCCCCCGATCCAGTTCCGTGACGAGCTATTTCAGCTCACTCTGCGGCGTCACCCGCAGCACCTCCTCAACCGTCGTCAGCCCCGCCGCGACTTTCTGCGCACCGGACAGGCGCAGGCTGCGCATGCCTTCCTTGAACGCCTGGCGGCGGATTGCCGTGAGATCGGTGTCCGGGGTGATGAACGCCTTGAGGCTGTCGCTCAGTTGCATGATTTCATAGACCCCGGCGCGGCCGTGATAGCCGGTGTCGCGGCATTCGAGGCAGCCTATGGCGCGTTGCGCATTGCTCGGCAGCGGTGCCTGCCAAGGGCGGGTCAAGGTTTGCCAGTCTGGCTCTTCGAGATTCAACGGTGCCTTGCAGTACGGACACAAGGTGCGCACCAGACGCTGAGCCATGACCCCGAGCACGGTGGCCTTGATCAGGTAATGCGGTACGCCGAGTTCGAGCAGGCGACTGATCGCACTGGGGGCGTCGTTGGTGTGCAAAGTCGACAGCACCAAGTGCCCGGTGAGCGCGGCCTGAATGGCCATTTCGGCGGTTTCGAGGTCGCGGATCTCGCCGATCATGATGATGTCCGGGTCTTGCCGCATCAACGCACGCACGCCGGCGGCGAAGCTCAGGTCGATATTGTGCTGCACCTGCATCTGGTTGAACGCCGGCTCGACCATTTCGATCGGGTCTTCGATCGTGCAGAGGTTCACTTCCGGCGTCGCCAGTTTTTTCAGCGTGGTGTACAGCGTGGTGGTTTTACCCGAACCGGTTGGCCCGGTGACCAGAATGATGCCGTTGGGCTGACGGGTCATGTCCTGCCAGCGCCGCAGGTCATCGGCGCTGAAACCCAGTTGGTCGAAATCCTTGAGCAGCACGTCCGGATCGAAAATCCGCATGACCATTTTTTCGCCGAACGCAGTGGGCAACGTCGACAGGCGCAGCTCGACTTCGCCGCCGTCTGGAGTCTTGGTTTTGACCCGGCCGTCCTGGGGTTTGCGCTTCTCGGCGACATTCATTCGGCCCAGGCTTTTCAGGCGACTGACAATCGCCATGGTCACCTGCGGCGGGAATTGATAAACGTTGTGCAGCACGCCGTCGATACGAAACCGCACCGTGCCTTGCTCGCGCCGTGGTTCGATGTGGATATCGCTGGCGCGTTGCTGGAAGGCGTACTGGAACAGCCAGTCGACGATATTGACGATGTGCGCGTCGTTGGCATCTGGCTCCTGATCGCTGGCGCCGAGGTTAAGCAGTTGTTCGAAGTTGCCGAGGTTGCCGCCCTGGGCGTCGGCACTGCTGGCGCCGCTGACCGATTTTGCCAGGCGGAAAAACTCGACGCTGAAACGCTGGATATCCGCCGGGTTGGCCACGACCCGTTTGATCGGCAGTTTCAACACGTGAGTCAGATCGGCTTCCCAAGCGGTGACGTAGGGCTGGGCACTGGCCACGGTCACCGAATCGCGGTCAACCGCTATCGCGAGAATCCTGTGCCGTTGCGCGAAGGCGTAAGACATCAACGGGGTGATTGCGGCGACGTTGATTTTCAACGGGTCGATACGCAAATACGGCTGGCCGGCCTGCTGCGCCAGCCACAGGGTCAGGCTTTCCAGGTCGAGGTGTTTGCCCGGACGGCTGAGGTCGTCGAGCTGCTGGCTGGCGATGAATTCCAGCGGGTGCATCTGGCCATGGGCGGCGTGGCGGCGGCGGGCATTCAGCGCCTGCTCTGCAGCGTCCTGGCCGATAAAGCCTTGGGCGACCAGTTCACGCAACACATCATTGAGTTCCAGCCAGCGGTCCTGAGTGGCGAGTTGAACGGACATGCGGGCTTCCTTTTGAGCGACAGTGCGCAAAAGGATAGTCGCGGCCCCGCTGACCGTTGGGCCACTACCCGACGAAGGCGTTGCCGGATTTGTCAGCCAGCGGCTTGCGCAGGGGCGTCCCAAGCGCTGTCGGCGTTTTGCAGGTTCACCGAGCAAACACTGATCAGGTTACGAAGTTTTTCCGCGATCACTTGTGCGCGATGCCAGCTCAAACCGCCCATGACCAGGTCGATCGACATCACGTCGTCCATCCGCTGCACGTTGACCTGCTCGGGCGTGAGGAATTGCAGTGCGAACAGGTTGAGCACCCGCACCAGCAAGTCCGGCTCAGCCTCGGCAAGGATCTGATATTGCGCCAGGCAGTGGGCATTACTGACGTTCCAGACGTCAGCACGGGTAGGTGCGTTGTTCACGGCTTCAAGGTGCGGCATGGCCAATCTCCAAAATCTCTGGAGGAATTTTTACATTAGGTGCGGGGTATTTCTTGGCTATGATCGGCGTTATTGGCGAATGATCGACTGGATCAATTCGCAGAATATTCCATTAGAGGTTTTTATATGCACAGCGAGCTGGACAGCTACGACCGCAAGATTCTCGCCTTGCTGCAAGAGGACGCTTCGCTGTCCAGCGCACAGATCGCCGAGCAGGTCGGCCTGTCGCAATCGCCGTGCTGGCGGCGGATTCAGCGGATGAAGGAGGAGGGGATCATTCGCGGTCAGGTGACCTTGCTTGATCGCAAGAAGATTGGCCTCAACACGCAGATCTTTGCCGAGATCAAACTCAACGCGCATGGGCGTTCGAACTTCACCGAGTTCACCGAAGCGATTCGCGGGTTTCCGGAGGTGCTGGAGTGTTATGTGCTGATGGGCGCGGTGGATTTTTTGTTGCGGATTGTCGCGGCGGACATTGAGGCGTATGAACGGTTTTTCTTCGAGAAGCTGTCGCTGGTGCCGGGGATACAGGAAGTGAATTCGATTGTGGCGTTATCGGAGATCAAGTCCACCACCAGTCTCCCGGTCTGACCCTGATCGTTCCCACGCTCCGCGTGGGAATGCCTCAATGGACGCTCTGCGTCCGCTTTGGGACGCGGAGCGTCCCGGGCTGCATTCCCACGCAGAGCGTGGGAACGATCAGCGTGGGAACGATCATCACAGAGGTGTTACATGCGCAGGAGCATTTTCCACGCGCGATTCTGGTAAACCGCAATCGCCTGCTGCTTGCGTGCGTCGAGCAGTTCGTCAGTGATCGTCGGCTCGTTGGCCAGTTGCGCCAGCTTGTTCAGTTCACCGTACAGACGATCCATTTCCGGGATCTCCAGCACGTTACGGGCGTGATGCAGCCAGACCTGAATGCGCTCGATACGCGGCAGTTGTTCGGCCAGATCTTCCGGCTGCTGCTGATAACGCTGCAACTGCAAGGCCGTCGCTTCTTCGCCCAAGGTGCGCGGGAGCCAGCTGTGCAACTGCGCGCCGCCCTGACGGTTGCCACGCACGTTGCGCTCGGCGGTCCAGGTGCGAGCCAGCAACCAGCGCGAAGTGTTCAGCGAGAACAGGCCCCAGCGCGGGTCTTCGAGTTCTTCGAGGAACTGCTCTGGGGCAGCTTTGCGCACGTCTTCGTCTTCGATACCGGCCTGTACCAGCGGGCGCCAGTCTTCCAGCAACGCATCCAGAGCAACGCGCAAGTCGTGGGTCGACTGACGCGGTGCGGCCTGGCCGAGGCTGCTGAGCAGGGCGCGCATTTCCGCGAGGTTCTCGACCCAGTCGAGCAACAGGCGCCAGTGACCATTGAAACGATACTGTTCCGCCAGACGCTGACTGCTGCCGAGCAAGTGCCAGCTCAGTGCGGCGAAGGCGTCGTCGAGCTGGGTTTCTGCGGTCAACTCCGGCGCCGGCAGGCTCAGCGAGTAGCTGTTGGCGTCGTACAGACGATAGCCGCGCTCAGCCTTGCTGATGTCGCACGGCATCAGTGCCAGGGTTTCAGCCAGTTCAGCGGCGAGCTCCAGCAGCGCGGCGGGCTCGCCTTCGCGCAATTCCAGTTCCAGCTCGCAGATTTCTTCTTTCTGCTTGCCGACCACAACGTGACCGAGGTCCAGCGCGGCTTCGATGACCACTTTCGTCTTGCCACGGCCCCAGGCGATTTCGGCGCGTTCGCGGACGAAATCGGTGGTGAAGATCGGCTTGAGGGTTTTCTTGTCCAGCTCGGCCAGCGACTCGGGCCAGCATTCGCCGTCGAGTTTCTTCACGTCGAGCTTGGCTTTCGGCAACTTCCAGTCGTATTCGTTACGCTCGGACAGACCGGCGACGCTCTGGCCACGGGTCTTGAGGGTCTGAATCACTTCGTCACCGTCCTTGCGCAGGCGCAGGGCGACTTTCGCCTGGGCCAGATCGCGCTCGGGCGTGTCGAAGTACTGGTTCATCAACTCACGGCGTTCCCAGCCACTTTTGTTGCGTTTCTTCAGTAACGGGTGCTCGCGCAGGGCGGCGAGGGTTTCGCGGCTGACGCGGAGTTTGATTTCGGTTTCTTTCTGCATGGCCGGAAAATCCAGGATCGGGAGCGCAGCCGGGGGAATATGTGGCTGCCAAGGCCGTGCAGTGTACAGGACTGATTCGTCCTACGCCCTGCGGCGGTTTATTCCTGACGCCGGATGGTTCTATGATGGACTTCAAATCGGGAGTTGGAGTCAGCGATGCCTTTGCCGTCCATGCAAGACCAGTTCGCGGCGCTGATCGCCGCGCCGTCGGTCAGCTGTACCCAACCGAACCTCGATCAGTCCAATCGGGCGGTGATCGATTTGCTCGCCGGTTGGCTGGGCGACCTGGGTTTCAGCTGCGATATCCAGCAGGTCAGCCCCGGCAAATTCAATCTGCTTGCCAGTTTCGGCAGCGGCCCCGGCGGCCTGGTGCTGGCCGGGCACAGCGACACGGTGCCGTACGACGATGCGTTGTGGCAGACCGACCCGCTGAAGCTCACCGAAGTCGATGGCCGCTGGGTTGGCCTGGGCAGTTGCGACATGAAAGGCTTTTTCGCGCTGATCATCGAAGCCGTGCAGCCGCTGCTCGATCAGCCGTTCAAGCAACCGTTGCTGATCCTCGCCACCTGCGATGAAGAAAGCTCAATGTCCGGCGCCCGCGCACTGGCTGAGGCCGGGCGTCCGCTGGGCCGTGCGGCGGTGATCGGCGAGCCGACCGGGCTCAAGCCGATCCGCATGCACAAGGGCATCATGATGGAGCGCATCGACATTCTCGGGCAGAGCGGCCATTCGTCAGATCCGCGCCTGGGTCATAGCGCCCTCGAAGCGATGCACGATGCGATTGGCGAACTGCGCGGCCTGCGCCTGCTGTGGCAGCGTGAATTCAACAATCCGCAGTTCAGCGTGCCGCAACCGACGATGAACTTCGGTTGCATCCATGGCGGTGACAACCCGAACCGCATCTGCGGCCAGTGCTCGCTGGAATTCGACCTGCGGCCGTTGCCGGGGATGGACCCGAAAGTCCTGCGCGCGGAGATTCTGCGCAAGCTCAATCCGGTGGCCGAGCGGCATCAGGTGAAAATCGACTACAAACCATTGTTCCCGGAAGTGCCGCCGTTCGAGCAAGCCGAAGACGCTGAACTGGTGCGCATCGCTGAAAAGCTCACCGGTCACAGCGCCGAAGCAGTAGCGTTTGGCACCGAAGCGCCCTATCTTCAGCGCCTTGGCTGCGAAACCATCGTGCTCGGCCCCGGCGACATCGCCTGCGCGCATCAGCCCGGCGAATACCTTGAAATGTCACGTTTGCAGCCTACCGTGCATCTATTACGGCAACTGATTGAACATTACTGCCTGAAGAATTGAACGCATCCCTTGTAGGAGCTGCCGAAGGCTGCGATCTTTTGCTTTTGTTTCAGAAGATCAAAAGATCGTCCGATCGCGGCCCGAGCCTGCGGCAGCTCCTACAGGGGCAAGTCGTTAAATTAGTGGGAATCCAACCCGTATTCATGAGGAGAGCGCGCGTGTCGCCAAGCCTGTTCCGACGATAACCATCAGCCCGCTGTGAGTTTTCCGTTTCGCCCCTTTTTAGGCTGCTATTTATTAAAGGCCCAGGTTCATGCCCGAATACGTCAATTGGCTTCGCCACGCATCTCCTTACATCAATGCCCACCGCGACTGCACCTTCGTCGTCATGCTGCCCGGCGACGGCGTCGAACATCCGAATTTCGGCAACATCGTCCACGACATCGTCCTGCTGCACAGCCTTGGCGTGCGTTTGGTGCTGGTGCACGGTTCGCGCCCGCAGATCGAAACCCGCCTCGCTGCTCGTGGCCTGACCCCGCATTACCACCACGGCATGCGCATCACCGATGCCGCTACGCTGGAATGTGTGATCGATGCGGTTGGTCAGCTGCGCATCGCCATCGAAGCGCGGCTGTCGATGGACATGGCCTCGTCGCCGATGCAGGGCTCGCGTCTGCGCGTGGCCAGCGGCAACCTCGTCACGGCGCGGCCGATCGGCGTGCTGGAAGGCGTCGACTATCACCACACCGGCGAAGTGCGCCGGGTCGACCGCAAAGGCATCAACCGTTTGCTCGACGAGCGCTCGATCGTGCTGCTGTCGCCGTTGGGCTACTCGCCGACCGGTGAGATCTTCAACCTGGCCTGCGAAGACGTCGCCACCCGCGCTGCCATCGATCTGGGCGCCGACAAGCTGCTGCTGTTCGGCGCCGACCTCGGCCTGATCGACGAGAACGGCAAACTGGTGCGCGAACTGCGTCCGCAACAAGTGCCGGCGCATTTGCAGCGCTTGGGCAGCAACTATCAGGCGGAATTGCTCGATGCTGCAGCCGAAGCTTGCCGTGGCGGCGTGGCGCGCAGCCATATCGTCAGTTACGCCGAAGACGGCGCGCTGCTGACCGAGCTGTTCACCCGTGACGGTGGCGGTACGTTGGTGGCGCAAGAACAATTCGAATTGGTCCGCGAGGCGGCGATTGAAGACGTCGGCGGCTTGCTCGACCTGATCAGCCCGCTGGAAGAGCAGGGGATTCTGGTGCGTCGTTCGCGCGAAGTGCTGGAGCGCGAGATCGAGCAGTTCAGCGTGGTCGAGCGTGAAGGCATGATCATCGCCTGTGCGGCGCTGTATCAGATTGCCGATTCCGATGCCGGTGAGCTCGCGTGCCTTGCGGTGAATCCGGAGTATCGCCATGGCGGTCGCGGTGATGAACTGTTGGAGCGCATCGAAACCCGCGCACGGGCGCAGGGTTTGAAGACCTTGTTCGTTCTCACCACACGCACCGCACACTGGTTCCGCGAGCGTGGGTTCGAACCAAGCAGCGTCGAGCGCCTGCCAGCGGCGCGGGCGTCGCTGTACAACTATCAGCGTAACTCGAAGATCTTCGAAAAAACCCTCTAACCGAGTTGGTCCATTCGATCGTTCCCACGCTCTGCGTGGGAATGCCTCAACGGACGCTCCGCGTTCGGCTTTTGATGGGACGCGGAGCGTCCCGGGCTGCATTCCCACGCAGAGCGCGGGAACGATCAATTACTCGGTGATGAATTTGGCGCTCACGTACGGTGAGTAGTCCGGCAGCACCGTTTCAACCTTGCCCTGTTCCTTCAAAAACTTTGCCGTTTCGCCAATCGCCTTCGCCGTGCCGCCGTCCAGCAGCGCCGTGGTTTGTTGTGCCTTGGCATCCGGGAATGCGGAACCGGCAAGCAATTCCGGCACGTCGGCGGCATTGGCACCGGTCAGTTTGGCGATTTTCTGTACAGGCACCGAGTCAGCCGTCCAGCTGTCTTTGTGCGCCGCGTAATCAGCAAACGAGTCCAGCGTGACCTTGGCAAACTTTGCTACAACCTCTGGATGCTTCTCGGCAAAATCCTTGCGAGCCACCCAGACTTCGAAGGTCGGCGCGCCCCACTGACCGACCTGCGCCGCATCGGTCAGGGTCTTGCCGGTCTTGCGAATTTCACCCAGCGCTGGCGACCAGACAAATGCCCCGTCAATATCGCCGCGCTTCCACGCTGCGGCGATCTCTGCGGGTTGCAGGTTCACCACTTTGACTTTCGAAGCGTCCAGACCCCAATGCTTCAGGGCACCGAGCAGGCTGTAATGCGAGGTGGAAACGAAGGGTGTGGCGATGGTCTTGCCGACCAGTTCCTGCGGGGTATTGATGCCGCTGCCATTGCGCACCACCAGTGCTTCGGCGGCGTTGATCTGCGCCGAAACAATGAACGCCACGATCGGCAGATTACGCGAGGCCGCCGCCGCCAACGGGCTGGAACCGAGATTGCCGATCTGCACGTCGCCCGAAGCAATGGCTGTCACAACTTCCGGGCCGCTGTTGAAACGACGCCAGTCGATCTTCTCGCCAATGGTTTTCTCGTAGACACCGTCAGCCTGCGGGACTTTGCTCGGGTCGATACCGGTTTGGTAGCCAATGGTGAGGTTGGCTGCCTGTGCGGAAAAAGAAAATATCGCCGATACACAAACTGTAACAAATTGACTCGATAGTGCGCGTTTGGCCATGATGGCGTCGCCTTTTGGATAGGGTTTGACGTGATTTGAATACGCCAAAGCTAATCGATCTAAAAAAAGGCTAACAAATACCATTTAGGAATGAGCTTAGTAGCCGATATCCTGTATCCCGCTGCAGGTGGCCATTAATGGGCCATATACTCGAATGGTATTAAAAAGAATTAAATAATTCTTTTTTTGGTTAACGGGAAATCAGTAATCTGCAGGGACCAAATCACTGCGATTAGACCTTGGTCGTAGACATACATAGTTACGATTGACTTGTCGGTCACGGTCTGGCGCTAATCGCGCATCTTAGGATCCAGGGCAATAGACCCGGGACCAGGAACACAAAAATTAGAAACGAGAGGAGCTTTACATGAACAAGTCCACCTTGGCCCTGGCTGTGGCCGTAGGGGTTTTGGCGCAGCAGGCAGGCGCCGCCGGTTTCATCGAAGACAGCAAGGCAACTCTGGGGCTGCGTAACTTCTACATCAACACCGACAACCGCGACGGCACTGGCCCGAACAAGAACGAAGAGTGGGGCCAAGGCTTCGATCTGCGTTTCATCTCCGGCTACACCCAAGGCACCGTCGGCTTCGGTATCGACGCCATCGGCCTGCTGGGCGTGCGTCTGGATTCGGGCGGCGGCACCAACGGCAACAGCGGTACCGCTTACGGCGGCACTGTGTTCCCGAGCGAATCCAACGGTAAAGCCGTGGACAACTTCTCCAGCCTGGGTCTGACTGCCAAAGCCAAGATCTCCCAGACTGAACTGAAGCTCGGCACTCTGCAGCCGAAGAACCCGGTAATCGTCACCAACGACGGTCGTCTGCTGCCACAAACCTGGCAGGGTGGCCAGATCACTTCCGGCGAAATCAAGGACCTGACTCTGGTCGGCGGTCAGATCGAAGCTGTGAAAGGTCGTAACTCCAGCAACAACGAAAACCTGTCCATCAGCGGTGCAAACACCCGTGGTACCGGTTTCCGTGACAGCAACAAGTTCATCTACGCCGGTGGTGACTACAAGATCACCAAAGACCTGACTGCCCAGTACTACTACGGCAACCTGGAAGACTTCTACAAGCAGCACTTCCTGGGTCTGGTTCACAACTGGGCAATCGGCCCGGGCGTATTGAAATCCGATTTCCGTTACTTCAACAGCTCCGATGACGGCAAAAACGGTACCGATCCAGCCTACTACAGCACCGGTAACTACACCGGCGTGCGTAACGGTCGCGGTGAAGTCGACAACAACCTGTACAGCGGCCTGTTCCTGTACACCGTTGAAGGCCACACCTTCGGTGGCGGTTACCAGGTTTCCAATGGCAGCAGCGACTTCCCTTGGCTGAACCAGGGCGACGGTTCGTCGAACTACACCATCACCGACATGCAGATCCAGAAGTTCGGTCGTGCCGGCGAAAAAACCTGGCAGGCTCGCTACTCGTATGACTTCGCTAAAGTTGGCGTACCTGGCCTGACCGCCGGTGTGGTTTACCTCAAAGGCGATTCGATCGATACCGTTGGCACCAACGGTCGTGAGAACGGTTCGAACAGCTCCGAGTGGGAACGCGACTTCACCATCGGTTACGTTGTACCGGAAGGTCCGTTCAAGAACGTCGGCCTGATGTGGAAAAACGCTGTATGGCGCACCGATCTGCCGAGCACCCGTTCGCAGGACGAAAACCGCCTGATCGTCAGCTACTCGATCCCGCTGCTGTAATAGCGCGTCTCGATTCGTTGATGTAAAAAAAGCCCCGTCCGGCATCGCGCCGGACGGGGCTTTTGCGTTTTCGAGTCAGGCTCACCCCCGTAAGCCCTCCCCGAAATTCCCCTCTTTACAGCAACTCAAGGCCTTCTCGAACCTTGCAGCCGATGTTCGTCGGGATGCCGTCGGGCGTCCAGTGAACAGATGTTTAATATTCATTTATGATCTAGATATCTATTTATTTATTCTTTTTCATGATGGCAAATCCCGAGCTACAGTTGAGTTCTCCAATACCTCATCAGGAGCAGCACCATGAGCCTCAGACTCGGCGACATCGCCCCCGACTTCGAACAGGATTCCAGCGCCGGCAAGATTCGTTTTCACGAGTGGCTGGGCGATAGCTGGGGCGTGCTGTTCTCCCACCCGGCAGACTTCACCCCGGTGTGCACCACCGAGCTGGGCTTCACCGCCAAACTCAAAGATGAATTCTCCAAGCGCGGCGTCAAAGCCATCGCCTTGTCGGTCGACCCGGTGGATTCACACCACAAGTGGATCGAAGACATCAACGAAACCCAGAACACCATCGTCAACTTCCCGATCCTGGCCGATGCCGATCGCAAGGTTTCGGATCTGTATGACCTGATCCACCCGAACGCCAATGACACGCTGACCGTGCGTTCGCTGTTCGTCATCGATCCGAACAAGAAGGTTCGCCTGACCATCACTTACCCGGCGAGCACCGGGCGCAACTTCCACGAGATCTTGCGGGTGATCGATTCGCTGCAGCTCACCGACAACTACAAGGTTGCCACGCCGGCCAACTGGCAGGACGGTGAAGAGGTGGTGATTGTGCCTTCGCTCAAGGATGAAGATGAGATCAAGCAGCGCTTTCCGAAGGGCTATCGCGCGGTGAAGCCGTACCTGCGCCTGACGCCACAGCCGAACAAGTGAGATTTGCGGTGTAGCCACCACCGCTTTCGCGAGCAGGCTCGCTCCCACAGGTGATCGCATTCCAAATGTGGGAGCGAGCCTGCTCGCGAAGGCGTTAGTCCAGTCACCACGGAACCACTAAGCAGGGGATTTCAGGCCGTTTCGACGGCCTTTTTTTTCGCCTGAAACAACGCAGACCTTATATCTCCAAAAAGCATAACCAAATGAATAAATATGATTTATGGATATATCAATCAGCTGGTAAGGTCACTCCCATCGAAGCGAGATCGCAACCCGCGAATCGCCTGTAACGCTTAAGGAATTGTCTCAATGCTGGTCGTCTCACTCGGTGGCAGTCCCAGCCTGCGCTCCCGTTCCGGGGTGCTGCTGGAACGCTCGCAACGCTGGTTGCAGGCGCAAGGCGTGGAAGTGGTGAGTTATCAGATTCGGGATTTCCCGGCCGAAGATCTGCTCCACGCCCGCTTCGACAGCCCGAAGGTGCTCGACCTGCTGCAACAGATTGAAAACGCCGACGGCCTGTTGATCGCCACACCGGTTTACAAAGCGTCGTTCTCCGGCGCATTGAAAACGCTGCTGGATCTGCTGCCCGAGCGCGCCCTGAATCACAAGATTGTCTTGCCGATGGCCACCGGCGGCAGCATCGCCCACATGCTGGTGGTCGATTACGCCCTCAAGCCTGTGCTGTCGGCGTTGAAAGCCCAGGAAATGCTCCAGGGGATTTTCGCCGAGGACAGCCAGATTGCGTACGGCGAAGGCAGTGCCGCAGCACAACTGGCACCAGCGCTGGAGCAGCGTCTGCATGAAGCGCTGGACCAGTTTGTCGGCGCCATGGCCCGCCGGCCGAAACCGCTGGAACCGGGTCTGTTGAACGAACGTTTGTTGAGTGCTCGCTGGAGCATTTAAGCCTCACCCGCATTTGATGTACTTCACCTTACTCAGCCGCTAACGGTTAAGCAGGTGCAGCCAAAACCCAACAGCAAAAAGGAGAGCGCTATGCGCACTGTATTTTTGCGTCGTGGTCTGGTCGCTCTGTTTGCTGCGGCTGTCACCTTCGGCGCCATCACTCAAGCTCAAGCCGAGACCCTTCGGATCGGTTACCAGAAGTACGGCACGCTGGTGCTGCTCAAAGCCAAGGGCACTTTGGAAAAACGTCTGGCCGCTCAAGGCGTCGACGTGCAATGGACTGAATTCCCCGGCGGCCCGCAACTGCTTGAAGGCCTGAACGTCGGCTCGATCGACTTCGGTGTTACCGGCGAAACCCCGCCGGTGTTCGCTCAGGCTGCTGGCGCCGATCTGCTTTACGTCGCCTACGAACCGCCAGCGCCAAACAGCGAAGCGATCCTTGTGCCGAAAGGCTCGCCGATCAAATCGGTAGCCGATCTCAAAGGCAAGAAAGTCGCCCTGAACAAAGGCTCCAACGTCCACTACCTGCTGGTGCGTGCGCTGGAAGACGCCGGTCTCAAGTACTCCGACATTCAAACCGTATTCCTGCCGCCGGCCGACGCCCGCGCTGCGTTCGAACGTGGCAGCGTCGACGCCTGGGTTATCTGGGATCCGTACCAGGCCGCCGCCGAGAAACAATTGCAAGCGCACACCCTGCGCGACGGCAAAGGCATCGTCGACAACCATCAGTTCTATCTCGCGACCAAGCCTTACGCAGAGAAAAATCCTCAGGTGATCAAGACCCTCGTGGAAGAAGTGCGTGCTGTCGGCGAGTGGTCGAAAGCCAATCCTGAAGACGTCACTCAACAAGTCGCGCCACTGCTCGGCCTGCCGGCGGACATCACCCTGACCTCGGTGAAACGCCAGGGCTACGGCGCGCTGTTCCTGACCCCGGAAGTGGTCGCCGCGCAGCAGAAAATCGCTGACACGTTCTTCCAGCTCAAGCTGATTCCCAAGCCGCTGAGCATCAAGGATGTGATCTGGACACCACCGGCCGCTGTGGCCCAAAGCTCGGCCACCCAAGCCCAGTAACTCGAATCCCTAAGGAGACCACTCCATGAGCCTCAATATCTTCTGGTTCCTGCCTACCCACGGCGACGGCCATTACCTTGGCACCGCCGAAGGCGCTCGCGCCGTCGACCACGGTTATCTGCAACAGGTCGCGCAAGCGGCGGATCGTCTGGGTTTCGGCGGCGTGCTGATTCCGACCGGCCGTTCCTGTGAAGACTCGTGGCTGGTGGCAGCGTCGCTGATTCCGGTGACCCAACGTCTGAAGTTCCTTGTTGCCCTGCGCCCCGGGATCATTTCCCCGACGGTGGCAGCGCGGCAGGCAGCCACGCTGGATCGTCTGTCTGGCGGGCGTGCGCTGTTCAACCTGGTGACTGGCGGTGACCCGGAAGAATTGGCCGGTGACGGTCTGTTTCTCAGCCACGAAGAGCGTTATCAGGCCTCGGTGGAATTCACCCGCATCTGGCGTCGTGTGCTCGAAGGCGAAACCGTCGATTACGACGGTCAGCACATCAGCGTGAAGGGCGCGAAATTGCTCTATCCGCCGATCCAGCAGCCGCGTCCGCCGTTGTACTTCGGTGGTTCCTCGGAAGCGGCGCAAGATCTGGCTGCCGAACAAGTGGAAATGGTCCTGACCTGGGGCGAGCCGCCAGCCGCGGTGGCCGAGAAGATTGCCCAAGTGCGCGCCAAAGCCGCCAAGCTCGGCCGCACCGTGCGCTTCGGTATTCGACTGCACGTGATCGTTCGCGAAACCAACGCTGAAGCCTGGCAAGCGGCGGATCGGCTGATCTCGCACCTGGACGACGACACCATCGCCCGCGCTCAAGCCTCGCTGGCGCGTTTCGATTCGGTCGGCCAGCAACGTATGGCCGCGCTGCACGGTGGCAGCCGCGACAACCTCGAAGTCAGCCCGAACCTGTGGGCCGGTGTTGGCCTGGTACGCGGCGGTGCCGGTACGGCGCTGGTTGGCGATGGCCCGACCGTGGCAGCGCGCGTGAAGGAATACGCCGATCTTGGCATCGACACCTTCATCTTCTCCGGTTATCCACACCTCGAAGAATCGTATCGCGTCGCCGAACTGCTGTTCCCGCACCTCGACATCGAGCGTCCGGAACTGCCGAAAAGCGCCGGTTATGTCAGCCCGTTCGGCGAGATGGTTGCCAACGACATTCTTCCCAAAGCCGCGTCGCAGAGCTGAGGCGCGCCATGAAGAAAATCATCCACAGCCTCGCGCCTTGGGCGTTGCCGGTGTTGTTGCTGGCGGTGTGGCAGTTGTCGGTGTCGGCGGGTTGGTTGTCGACACGGATTCTGCCGGCACCGGTGGCGGTGATCGAAGCCGGCGTGAGCCTGGTGCGCAGCGGTGAAATCTGGACGCACTTGGCGATCAGCGGCTGGCGCGCGGCACTCGGTTTCACCATCGGCGGCAGCATCGGTCTGGTCCTGGGTTTCATCACCGGCCTGTCGAAATGGGGCGAACGCCTGCTCGACAGCTCGGTGCAGATGATCCGCAACGTGCCGCACCTGGCGCTGATTCCGTTGGTGATCCTGTGGTTCGGCATCGACGAGTCGGCGAAGATTTTTCTGGTGGCGTTGGGCACGCTGTTCCCGATCTACCTCAACACCTATCACGGCATCCGCAACGTCGATCCGGCGTTGGTGGAGATGGCGCGCAGTTATGGCCTCTCCGGTTTCAGCCTGTTCTGGCAAGTGATTTTGCCGGGCGCGCTGCCTTCGATTCTGGTCGGCGTGCGTTTTGCCCTGGGCTTTATGTGGCTGACGCTGATCGTCGCTGAAACCATTTCCGCCAGCTCCGGCATCGGCTATCTGGCGATGAACGCCCGGGAGTTTTTGCAGACCGACGTGGTGGTGCTGGCGATCCTGCTTTACGCGGTGCTCGGTAAACTCGCCGACCTTGCGGCCCGTGGACTTGAACGTGTGTGGCTGCGCTGGCACCCGGCGTATCAGGTTGCCAAAGGAGGTGCAGCATGACCGCTCAACAACCTCCACGCCTGCTGCGCGGGATACCGCTGGCCGTGCGCAACCTGCAGAAAACCTTCGGCGCGCGGCAAGTGCTGCGTGACATCGATCTGCACATTCCGGCGGGGCAATTCGTCGCTGTGGTCGGGCGCAGTGGTTGCGGCAAAAGTACTTTGCTGCGCTTGCTCGCCGGCCTCGATCAACCGACTGGCGGCGACTTGCTGGCCGGTTCTGCGCCGCTCAGCGATGCGCGGGAAGACACCCGATTGATGTTCCAGGAAGCGCGTCTGCTGCCGTGGAAGAAGATCATTGACAACGTCGGCCTCGGCCTTAAAGGCAACTGGCGTCCCAAGGCGCTCGAGGCGCTGGACGCGGTGGGGCTGGCAGATCGCGCCAATGAGTGGCCGGCGGCGTTGTCCGGCGGGCAGAAGCAACGCGTTGCACTGGCACGCGCACTGATCCATCAGCCGCGTCTGCTGTTGCTCGACGAACCGCTCGGTGCGCTGGATGCGCTGACCCGGATTGAAATGCAGCAATTGATCGAACGTCTCTGGCAGCAACACGGCTTCACCGTGCTGCTGGTGACCCACGACGTTAGCGAAGCGGTGGCGATTGCCGACCGGGTGATTCTGATCGAGGACGGCGAAGTCGGCCTTGATCTGCATGTGGAACTGCCGCGCCCACGGGTACGTGGTTCGCATCGTCTTGCAGCGCTGGAAACCGAAGTGCTTAACCGTGTTCTTTCCCTGCCCGGCGAACCGCCGGCGCCGGAACCTGTTTCACCACTGCCTACGCAACTGCGTTGGGCTCAATAACTCAAGCAAACGACAGGAATCATTGCCATGACTATCAAAGCCATCAACGTCCGTAACCAGTTCAAAGGCTCGATCAAGGAAATCGTCCTCGGCGACGTGCTGTCGGAAATCGACGTGCAGACCGCTTCGGGCATTGTCACTTCGGTGATCACCACCCGCTCGGTCAAGGAGCTGGAACTGGTGGTCGGCAGCGAAGTGATCGCCTTTGTGAAATCCACCGAGGTGTCGATCGCCAAGTTGTAAGCCGGTGAGTAAAAAACAACCCCGGAGGGCGTGAGCCCTGCGGGGTTTTTTGTGATCGTTCCCACGCTCCGCGTGGGAATGCCTCTAGGGACGCTCCGCGTCCAGTGACGCGGAGCGTCACGGGCTGCGTTCCCACGCAGAGCGTGGGAACGATCATGGCTCAGCGCTTGGGCAGATACGGCGGCAGATACAGCCCAATGTAAGCATCAAACACCCGCATCCCTTCCTCGGCCATGCGCGGCGTAATCTGCCCATGCTGCTGCACCGAACGCGCATAAACCCGGTCGCCCAGCTCCATCGCCAAGGCAAACACATCGACATCCTCCGGCAGCCTCGGCAACTCGAAGTGATGATCGAACAACTTGTGCATCAGGTCGCCCAGCTCAATGTCGTGCTGGCGGTCAGCCTGGGTCACCTCGGTCAAACCGTGTTGCGCGAGGATCAACTGCCGCGCGGCGGCGTCTTCATCGTAGATCTCCAGCATGCGCTGTTCGACCAGTCGCGACAGATCGCGCCAGTCACGCAGGGCCTCATGATCGATCGGTGCTTGCAGGCAAGCGCGGAACGCGGCGTGTACATCCGCCGTCAGTGCTTCGAGCAACGCCGGGACGCTGGCGAAGAAGTGGTACACGGAGGAGGGCGGGATCTGCGCACGCTCGGCGACGCTGTAGATCGACAGACTGGCCACGCCCTCGGCGGCCAGCAGCGTGCGTGCGGCGTCGAGTATCGAATCGATGCGCGCCTGGCTGCGGGCACGGGGTTTGCGGACGGGGGCGGGTCGCGTCATGGAAGTCTCCTGCGGGGCAGCGGGCATTGTACGAGCCGGGTCGTGTGTTGTCTTGTCGGCCGCCATCGCTGGCAAGCCAGCTCCCACAGTGATCTTCAGTGAACCGGGATTTATGTGCGCAGAAAATCCCTGTGGGAGCTGGCTTGCCAGCGATCCGCCGCAGGCGGCCATAAAAAAACGCCGTTGGCTAAATCAGCCAACGGCG
>NZ_JBIUVX010000010.1:103943-147586 GCF_044743175.1 Pseudomonas sp. NPDC087690 | reverse complement strand
GCCTGGCTTCCCGTTGCTTTGCCCTTGATAGCGCTCGCATCGAAGCGCTGGAAGAACAGCGCAAGACCGTCCAGACCCGCACCGAAGCACTGCAGGCTGAGCGTAACGCGCGTTCCAAATCCATCGGTCAGGCCAAGCAGCGCGGTGAAGACATCGCGCCGTTGATGGCGGACGTCGAGCGCATGGCGGGCGAACTGAGTGCCGGTAAAGTCGAACTGGACGCGATCCAGACTGAACTGGACTCGATTCTGCTGGGTATCCCGAACCTGCCGCACGAATCCGTGCCGGTTGGTAAGGACGAAGACGACAACGTCGAAGTGCGCCGCTGGGGCACCCCGGCTGCATTCGATTTCGAAGTGAAAGACCACGTGGCGCTGGGCGAAAAGTTCGGCTGGCTGGACTTTGAAACTGCCGCCAAGCTGTCCGGCGCGCGTTTCGCCTTGCTGCGTGGCCCGATCGCCCGTCTGCACCGTGCCCTGGCGCAGTTCATGATCAACCTGCACGTCAACGAGCACGGCTACGAAGAGGCTTACACGCCTTATCTGGTTCAGGCTCCGGCGCTGCAAGGCACCGGCCAGTTGCCGAAGTTCGAAGAAGACCTGTTCAAGATCGCCCGCGAAGGCGAAGCCGATCTGTACTTGATCCCGACTGCCGAAGTGTCGCTGACCAATATCGTTGCCGGTGAAATCGTCGATTCGAAACTGCTGCCGATCAAGTTCGTCGCCCACACCCCGTGCTTCCGCAGTGAAGCCGGCGCATCGGGTCGCGACACCCGCGGCATGATCCGTCAGCACCAGTTCGACAAAGTCGAGATGGTCCAGATCGTTGAGCCTTCGACCTCGATGGAAGCGCTGGAAGGCCTGACCGCCAACGCCGAAAAGGTCCTGCAACTGCTCGGTCTGCCTTACCGCACCCTGGCACTGTGCACCGGTGACATGGGCTTCAGCGCGGTCAAGACTTACGATCTGGAAGTGTGGATCCCGAGCCAGGACAAGTACCGCGAAATTTCCTCGTGCTCGAACTGCGGCGACTTCCAGGCCCGCCGCATGCAGGCGCGTTTCCGTAATCCGGAAACCGGCAAGCCTGAGCTGGTGCACACCTTGAACGGTTCCGGTCTGGCCGTCGGCCGTACGCTGGTTGCCGTGCTGGAAAACTACCAGCAGGCCGACGGTTCGATCCGTGTGCCGGACGTACTGAAGCCGTACATGGGTGGCCTTGAGGTCATCGGCTAAATGAAATATCTGCCGCTGTTTCACAACCTGCGCGGCAGTCGTGTGTTGGTTGTCGGTGGGGGGGAAATTGCCTTGCGCAAATCCCGCCTGCTGGCCGATGCCGGTGCGCTGCTGCGGGTGGTCGCACCTGAAATCGAAGCGCAACTGCGTGAACTGGTTACTGCCTCCGGCGGTGAATGCCTGTTGCGCGGTTACGTCGAGGCGGATCTGGACGGTTGCGGGCTGATTATCGCCGCCACCGACGATGAGACGCTGAACGCCCAAGTCTCCACCGATGCGCACAAGCGCTGCGTGCCGGTCAACGTGGTCGATGCGCCGGCCTTGTGCAGCGTGATCTTCCCGGCGATCGTCGATCGCTCGCCGCTGATCATTGCCGTGTCCAGCGGCGGCGATGCGCCGGTGCTGGCGCGTTTGATCCGGGCCAAGATCGAAACCTGGATTCCATCGACTTACGGTCAGTTGGCCGGACTCGCCGCGCGTTTTCGCAATCAGGTGAAAAGCCTGTTTCCGGATGTGCAGCAGCGTCGTGGTTTCTGGGAAGACGTGTTTCAGGGGCCGATTGCCGATCGGCAACTGGCCGGGCAGGGCGCTGAAGCCGAGCGTTTGCTGCAAGCCAAGATCGATGGTGAAGCCATGGTCACCACCGGCGAGGTGTATCTGGTCGGGGCAGGTCCGGGCGATCCGGATCTGCTGACCTTCAAGGCTCTGCGCCTGATGCAGCAAGCCGACGTGGTGCTTTACGACCGCTTGGTCGCGCCGGCGATTCTTGAGCTGTGCCGTCGTGATGCCGAGCGAGTCTACGTCGGCAAGCGTCGCGCCGATCACGCCGTGCCGCAGGATCAGATCAACCAGCAGCTGGTCGACCTGGCCAAGGCCGGCAAACGTGTGGTGCGGTTGAAGGGCGGTGATCCGTTCATCTTCGGCCGTGGTGGCGAAGAGATCGAAGAACTGGCAGCCCACGGCATTCCGTTCCAGGTCGTGCCGGGTATTACAGCGGCCAGCGGTTGCGCGGCGTATGCCGGGATACCGCTGACCCATCGTGATTACGCGCAGTCGGTGCGCTTTGTCACCGGGCATTTGAAGGACGGTTCCACCGATCTGCCTTGGTCCGACCTCGTCGCGCCGGCGCAGACGTTGGTGTTCTACATGGGCCTGGTGGGTTTGCCAGTGATCTGCGAACAACTGATCAAGCATGGTCGTTCGGCGGATACCCCGGCGGCGTTGATCCAGCAGGGGACCACGGTCAATCAGCGGGTTTTTACCGGCACGCTGGCTGATCTGCCGCGACTGGTGGCGGAGCATGAAGTGCATGCGCCGACATTGGTGATCGTGGGAGAAGTGGTGCAACTGCGCGAGAAGCTGGCGTGGTTCGAAGGGGCTCAGGCGCAGGTCTGAGTCAGATCAAAAGATCGCAGCCTTCGGCAGCTCCTACATGAGAATGCGTTCCCTGTAGGAGCTGCCGAAGGCTGCGATCTTTTGCTTTTTGCTATTAACCCTTCAACCAAACCCCTTTCCCAGCCAGCCGCGCCCGATCATGCGCCAAGGTGAAATCCTGCTCCGGCCCCTTCGGCACAACCCCCGTCGGGTTGATGGTCTTGTGGCTGCCGTAGTAGTGGTTCTTGATGTGCTGGAAATCCACTGTCTCGGCAATCCCCGGCAGCTGATACATCTCACGCAGCCAGTTCGACAGATTCGGGTAATCGGCAATCCGCCGCAGGTTGCACTTGAAGTGCCCGTGGTACACCGCGTCAAAACGAATCATCGTGGTAAACAGGCGGATGTCCGCTTCTGTCAGGTACTCACCCGACAAGTAGCGATTGGCACCCAGCACCTGCTCCAGATGATCCAGCTCGGCAAACACCTCATCGAACGCTTCTTCATAAGCCTCTTGCGACGTAGCGAAACCAGCGCGGTACACGCCGTTGTTCACCGCCGGATAGATCCGCTCGTTCAACGCATCGATTTCACCGCGCAACGGCGCCGGGTAGAAGTCCAGATCGTTGCCAGTCAAGCCATCGAACGCGCTGTTGAACATGCGGATGATCTCGGCTGACTCATTGCTGACAATACGCTTGAGTTTCTTGTCCCACAGCACTGGCACGGTAACGCGGCCGGTGTAATCGGCAGTGTCGGCGGTATAGCGCTGATGCATGAATTCAAAACCATCGAGCTTGTCGCCGGTCGAGCCGAGTGCTTCGTCGAAGGTCCAGCCGTTTTCCAGCATCAGCCAACTGACCACCGACACGTCGATCAGACTTTCCAGACCTTTGAGCTTGCGCAGGATCAGCGTGCGATGCGCCCACGGGCAGGCGAGGGAAACGTAGAGGTGATAGCGCCCGGCTTCGGCGGCAAAGCCACCTTCACCGCTCGGGCCGGGTTGACCGTCTGCGGTCACCCAGTTGCGGCGCTTGGCCTGTTCGCGCTGGAACGCGCCGTCCTTGCTGCTTTCGTACCACTTGTCCTGCCAGTGGCCATCGACGAGTAAACCCATGATCAAGACTCCGTAAACCAATAATCGTTGGAGTCGAGTCTATTCCGATGAGTTCGAACAAAAAGCGCAAAGATCGGGCGCGAATGATCGGTTAAATCGATTTGTCCCGCGCAGCCCAGTATTGCTCGGCAGTTTCGAAGGCTTGCTCTCGCGGCTGGCCAAGGCCACGCAGGGCCAGCGCCATCGTCGAGATCAGCGCCATTTGCGGGTAGCTGTCGACCACTTCACCGCGCCACACGGCTTTCAGATGTTCGACGTCCAAAGTTGCCGGTTTGACGTGGCGTTGTGCCGACATCTGTGGCCATTCCTCATCCCAGCTCTCGCCGCCCGTGGTGCCGTAGAGATGGCTGTCAGCGTCCGGGTTGATCTCGATTTCGCCGCCGTCACCCTTGACCACAATCGCCGTGTCGCCCAGCAGCCCGCTGGCATCGCGATGCACTGCCTGATAGCCAGGATGGAAAATACTTTGCAGCCCGCACCGTGCGCCCAGTGGATTGAGAATCCGCGCCAGCGAATGAATCGGTGAGCGCAGCCCCAAGGTGTTGCGCAGGTCGATCATGTTCTGCAGTTGTGGCGCCCAGTCCACCAACGGCATAAACGCCAGACCACCATTATCCAGCGCCGCGCCGACTTGTTGCCAGGTGCGGCACAACGGGATGTTCAACTCGCCGAGCAGTTGCTCGCTGTACAGACGCCCGGCGGTGTGCGCGCCGCCGCCATGCATGAAAATGCGCACGCCGTTCTGCGCCAGACACTTGGCGGCCAGCAGGTACCACGGCAGATGGCGCTTCTTGCCGGCATAGGTTGGCCAGTCCAGGTCGACATTCAATGCAGGCGCCTGCAAACGCGCGCGCAGCGCTTCGGTGAACCCAGCCATTTCCTCGGCGCTTTCTTCCTTGTGCCGCAGCAACATGAGAAAGGCGCCGAGCTGGGTGTCTTCGACCTTGTCGTCGAGGACCATGCCCATGGCTTCGCGAGCTTCCTCGCGGGTCAAATCGCGGGCGCCGCGCTTACCCTTGCCGAGGATGCGCACGAATTGAGCGAATGGGTGTTCGGCAGGCGTTTCGAGGGTCAGCGCGGGAAAGTCGGTCATAAGCAATTCGTCGGTTTGGGCAGGCCCGCCAGTTTCGCGGCGAGTTTGGCAGGGGTGCCTTTGAACAGTCGGTTCAGGTGCAGGCTGTTGCCTTTGTCCGGGCCGAGCTTCAGTGCTGTGTACTTGATCAGCGGTCGCGTGGCCGGGGACAGCTCGAATTCTGCATAAAAGCTGCGCAGCAGTTCGAGGACTTCCCAGTGCTCAGGGGTCAACTCGATCTCTTCAGCGGCGGCGAGGGCGCTGGCAACGTCGGCGGACCAGTCACTCAGATCAACGAGAAAGCCGTCCTTGTCCAGTTCGATGGCGCGGGCGCCGACGGTCATCGAATTCATAGCCAGCTGTTGACCTTGTCGTGGTGGATCGACAGTTCGACGAAGGCAGGATAATCGATCACTTCGGCCCATTCCGGAACTTCGATGGCGCGAGCCTGAGCATCTTCGGCAAGGACGAATAATTTGATTTGGCGGGTTTGCAATGCGCTGAACGGCGCGGTGCCCGGTTGCAGCGCATAAACCGCATCGCCGGACAGTAATAAGGCATCAGCGCTGCCGATCAGGCGCAAGCAACTGCTCAGGCGATCGTCGCCGAACGGGGAATGAGACAACACATGCAAAGTCGACATCAGAGGGTGATCACCTGGTCGTAACGGTCAATAAGGGCGGTGATGTGCTCGGCGGCCAGTGGCTGCGCTTCGTCCAGCGACAACTTGTCGAGGCCTCGGGCGCTGGCGCTGTCGGCGCAGTAGAACAACTCTTCTACACCAAACATCGGCAGCGCTTGAAGGTTGGCGCTGAGGTCTTTCTGTTGCAAAGCCTTGGCGTTTTGCCCGGCAGCCAGTTGCAACACACCGTCATCGAGAAACAGCAGGCCGATCGGCAGATCGAAGGCGCCACCGGCGAGGACGATGTCCAGCGCTTCGCGGGCAGCGGGGCCGGACCATGGCGATTGGCGACTGATGAGCAGCAGGGATTTGGCCATGTTACGCACCTCCGAAGCAGATCAGACGGTCGGCGTCTTGCACCGCGTCGTGCAACTGGCCCAGACCGGACAATTCCCACGGTGCGCTGACGGAGACCGCTTCACGCTGATAGCGCCTGGCTTCTTCATTGTTCAGCACGCCGCGACGCAGGGCGGCGGCGATACACACTACGCCGTCGAGCTTCTGCTCAGTGATGAATGCGCGCCACTGCTTGGGCAGGTCGAGTTCATCCTGCGGCGTGACCACCGCATCAGAGGCGTTGTAGACGCCGTCCTGATAGAAGAACAGCCGGACAATTTCATGCCCACCGGCCAGCGTAGCCTGCGCGAACAGCAGGGCGCGGCGCGAGGAGGGCGCGTGGGCGGCGGAAAACAGCGCGATGGCAAACTTCATGACGGACTCGATCAGCAAAACTGCGGCCATGATAAAGCATTGCAGACCGCAAAGGATCGCAGCGCTTACAGGGAAACACGATCTCTGTAGGAGCTGCGGCACGCTGCGATCTGTTGATTTTGATTTTGAGAAACAAGATCAAAAGATCGCAGCCTCGTTTCACTCGACAGCTCCTACAGGGAGTACGGGTCGGGCGTTGGTTAGCGGGGCATATAGCCCAGTTGCCAGCGCCGCGGGATTTTCAGAGAGAGCAGCCCTATCGTCGCGGCCAGCAAACCGCTGACAAACATCGCTTTGAGTCCCAGATGGTGTTCCAGCACCGCCCCCAGAATCGCGCCGACAAACATCCCGCTCCAAGGCACCAGTTGAACGCGCCAGCCGCTGCGCCGTTCGCCGAGCATCCAGCGGCCCAGTCCTCGCCCGAATCGCGACAATGCACCCGTGACATAGGTAAGTCCGACCGGTAAACCATTCACTTCTTCGACGGAGGCATTGAGCATGCCCATCGCAATGATCGCCGCCATCAGCGCCGGCAGTTGTGTGTCGAATGGCCAGACCGCCGCCGCACAAAGCAGGGCGGCGATACACAGCAGCAGCGGTAACACCCGGCGTCCGCCGAAACGTGCGACGACAACCCCCAAGGCATTCCCGACAATAAATGTTGCGACGAGGATCAACAGGCGCACAGTCAACCCGACGTCGCCATCACTGATCGCCACGGCAAGTCGGGTGGTGTTGCCGCTCATGAACGAGACGAAGTCACCGCTGGCCATAAAGCCAATGGCGTCGGTCATTCCGGCCAGCACCGAAAGGCTGGCCACCAGTGCCAGACCAATCCGCCCGCGCCACTTTTGTGTGTGCAGATGGCCGGGGCTGGCGCGGTGAGTCGAGGCGGATGGCAGCATGAGTGCGGTGTCCTGGGGTGACAGTTACGGTTCTATGCCATATAGATCGCAATATTCCAGCCAATCCATCCCGGCCATTTCCGCCACCTCACGGTGGACTTCCAGCCGCTGCGCCTGATACTCCTCAGGCGAATCAGCGGTCAGTTGCAAGGTCAACTCCCAGGCGAACAGCCCAAGACTTTCCGCCTCGGCTTCAAATGCTTCGTGCAGGCGCTCTTCACGATACTGCGCCTGAGTTTCGCCTTTGGCCTGGGCCAGCAACGGGTTGAGATGATCGAGGGTTTCGCGCAGTTCGGGACGCGCGTCGAGAAATACTTGCAGGGCATGTTCATGTCGCTGGTCGGTAGGCGCCATGTGGTTTCCTTATGAGGCTGATGAGCTTGGGTTGCCGCAGCGGCCTGCGTGTGTCGCGCTATAAATGCAGTAAAGCAGAACGATTTCTGCTGCTGCAATGATACAGTCCGCTTTTTTCTGAATGAGCGAATGCAATGCGAATTCTGATGGTAGCGCTGGCGGCGACGATGCTGGCCGGTTGCGCGGGTTCGGCGATGAACGATGCTCGCACTCAAGCCCCTTACAAGGTACTGACTTCGGACAAAGCCGAGAAAGTCGTGGCCCAGTGCGTGCAATTCGGCTGGCAGGATGAGGCGGTGTTCGGTGTCGATGCGGCGGCTTATCTGGAACCGCGCAAGCTCGGCGGGACGACGGTCTACACGCGTTCGGCGGAGTCGTTTGTGGACGTGATCACCGAGGCCTCGGGCACGACGTTGAATTACTACGCGCAGAAGGATGATTTTGTTGCCAAGCGCCGGTTGGCGGCGTTGGCGACCTGCCTCTGATCATGTGTTGACGCAGCTGTCGGCATCGTCGGAACGCCGCCCGGAGCAGGCTCACTCCTACAGTGGAATGCATTCCAGATGTGGGAGCGAGCCTGCTCGCGAAGGGGCCGCAACATTCAACCGATCAATCGCTTCTGGAAGAAATGCCGCTTATGCCCCAGTGGATAATCCAGAATCTCTCCGCATTCGCTGAATCCAAGCTTCTTGTAAAACTCCGGTGCCTGGAAGGAGAAGGTGTCGAGCCAGATGCCAACGCAGTCTTTTTCCCGTGCCAGATCTTCTGCCCTCTGCATCAACTGCGAGCCGATACCCTTGCCGCGACCTTGCTCCGGCACGGCCAGTAACTCAATGAACAGCCAACGATAGAACGTGTGGGCATACAAACCACCTAGAATCGCGTCGTGTTCATCACGTACTAACAGAGCGATCGGCTCGAAGGTCGACGGTCCGGCTTTGGCAACGTTGTGCGCACGCAGCGGCGCGAGGATGGCTGTGCGTTCTTCTTCGGTCGGGTTTTGTGACAGCTCGATACGCAAGTTCATGCATGACTTCCTTGTTGTTTGAGTTCGCAGCCTATCCTGCCGCGCGGTCATCTTCCAAGCCCCGTTTCAACCCTTTGGAACTGCCGCTCACGCGCCGGGGTCTAGCTGTTACAGCGTCATTCCAGCACGCGGTTGATGAGGACATCCCATGAACATTTTCGAAGCCCTTCGCGAAAGCCATGACCGCCAGCGTACGTACGCCAAGACGTTGATCGAAACCAGCGGTGACACGCCTGAGCGAGTCGAAGCCTACAAACAGCTCAAGGCAGAACTCCAGGCCCATGAAACCGCCGAAGAGCGCCATTTCTACATCCCGTTGATGGAGCTTGACGAGGGGGTCGATCTGAGCCGCCATGCCATCGCCGAACACCATGAAATGGACGAGATGATGGAAGAACTCGACGAGACCGAGATGTCCAGTCCGGCGTGGTTGGTAACTGCCAAGAAGCTGTCGGACAAGGTTCATCATCATTTGAAAGAAGAAGAGCAGAAATTCTTCCAGATGGCCGGCAAATTACTCAACGAAAAACAGAAAGTACAGCTCGCCGGTCAGTACGAAAAGGAGTTCAAGGCACAGCTGCCGTGAGTACTGAATGGCAGCTTTTGCAGCATTGACGTGTAATCCTTTGGCGTCATTTAGGGTGGGTGTTATCGCAATGACTGTATATGCATCCAGTATTTGCGGTGTTTTCAGGTTTTAACGCAGCTAACTGCGACAAAACCGCCGATGGACAAAAAATCCGTCTCCGTTAGCTTGAAGGCCTCTCCTCGGAAAGGAGAGTTCTTAAATCAACGGAGTGAAAAACATGAATCAACCACAAACCCAACTGCGACACGGTCGTGTGATTTCTCCTGCAAGCCGCGGTGCGGTAGCGATCGAGCAAGGATTGCTCGGCGCCTGGCAGGTCAATGAAATGGAAGGCGGGAAAAACTTCCCGGCGCTGGCAGCGGGACCGTTCCCGGCCCCTTACCAGACCGACTCGGACAGTGTCACGCCACCGGCTGATGGCTACATACTCAGCGGCGGCAAGAGCGATGCCCGCGATTGCGTGAACTTCACCAATGACGAAATGAGCAAGAAGCTCTCCCGTCCATTCACCTGGCCGCTGCTCAATGTCACCCCGGGGCAAACCCTCGAAATCAAATGGGAATACACCGCGCCGCACACCACCCGTGGTTACCGCTGGCTGATCACCAAGGATGGCTGGGACCCGAAACAACGCATCACTCGTGCGCAACTGGAAGCCCAACCGTTCTTCGAGGACTTCTACACTCAGGTGCCTTATTACAGCTACCCGAATGAGTTGAAGGCCAAGGTCAATCATGCGGTGAAACTACCGGCCAACAAGACGGGCCATCATGTGATCGTACTGATGTGGATCGTTGCCAACACCGGCAACGCCTTTTATCAGGCCTTCGACGTCGACTTCAAGTAACGGCGCTGCGTCGTCAAACCCACACGTTCTGAAGGATTAGAACATGTCAAAAATCGATTTCTCTTTAGTGCAAAGCGCGGTGAGCGATGCCGCCTCGCTGATGCCGAGCATTGCCGGTAAAAAGATCCTTATGGGCTTCTGGCACAACTGGCCGGCGGGCCCGAGCGACGGTTATCGCCAGGGTCGCTTCGCCAGCCTTTCGCTGGAGGAGGTGCCCAAGGAATACAACGTCGTTGCGGTCGCTTTCATGAAGGGCAGCGGGATTCCGACCTTCAAGCCGTTCAACGTTTCCGATGCCGAGTTCCGCCGTCAGGTCGGCGTACTCAACAGCCAAGGGCGGGCCGTATTGATTTCCCTCGGCGGTGCCGATGCGCACATCGAGTTGCGCAGCGGTCAGGAACAACCGTTGGCCAATGAAATCATCCGTCTGGTGGAAACCTACGGCTTCGACGGACTGGACATCGATCTTGAACAGAGCGCGATTGACTTCGCTGCCAACAAGACCGTCCTGCCGGCCGCGCTGAAACTGGTCAAGGATCACTACGCAGGCCAGGGCAAGCACTTCATCATCAGCATGGCCCCGGAGTTTCCGTACCTGACCAGCACCGGTAAATACGTGAGCTACCTGCAGGCACTGGAAGGCTACTACGACTTTGTCGCCCCACAGTTCTACAACCAGGGTGGCGACGGGGTCTGGGTGCCGGAGGCCAACAATGGCGCGGGTGCGTGGATTGCGCAGAACAACGATGCGCTGAAGGAGGATTTCCTCTATTACCTGACCGAAAGTCTGGTGACCGGCACTCGCGGCTTCACGCGGATCCCGGCGGACAAGTTCGTCATCGGCCTGCCAGCCAACAATGATGCGGCGGCTACCGGTTATGTGATCGATAAAACCGTGGTCGGGAATGTCCTCAAGCGTCTGGCGATCAAGGGGCTGCCGATCAAAGGCTTGATGACCTGGTCGGTGAATTGGGACAACGGCACCAGCAAGGATGGCGTGCCGTACAACTGGGAGTTCAGCCGGCGTTATGGGCCGTTGATTCAGGGGGGGCGTTCCGTTGGGCAGGATGTCGATGACATGCAATCGCACATCGCCCGGTAGTTGCAAATAAAGAAGCCCGGTAGCGCTGCCGGGCTTTTTTTGTTCGCGCAATTATTCGACCATGGCGGCTTACTCAGGAAACAGGATCAAGCGTCATGTCCAACACAGCCGAGCGGGTCAACATCGTCGACACTCAGGTGTTGTCCCATGACTGGTATCTGCTGAAGAAAATCACCTTCGACTATCACCGCAACAATGGCGAGTGGCAGCGTCAGACCCGTGAGGTCTACGACCGTGGTAACGGTGCAGCGATTTTGTTGTTCAACCGCGAGCAGCGCACGGTGGTGTTGACCCGGCAGTTTCGCTTGCCGGTGTTCGTCAATGGTCATGATGGTTTGCTGATCGAGGTGGCGGCGGGGTTGCTCGAAGGCGCGGCACCGGAGCAACGGATTCGCGACGAAGCCGAGGAAGAGACCGGTTATCGCGTACATGATGTGAAGAAGGTATTCGAGGCTTACATGAGCCCCGGCTCGGTGACCGAGAAGCTGCACTTTTTCATTGCCGAATACGACGCCGCATCGAAGGTCAGCGACGGTGGAGGTCTGGAAGAGGAGACTGAAGAACTGGAAGTGCTGGAGTGGCGATTCGATGACGCGCTGGCAGCGTTTCAGCGCGGTGAGATCTGCGACGCCAAGACCATCATGCTGTTGCAGTATGCGGCGATGAATAACTTGTTTGACTGATAAATCAAAAGATCGCAGCCTTCGGCAGCTCCTACAGGAAAACGCATTCCAGGGTAGGAGCTGCCGAAGGCTGCGATCTGACGGCTAAAACAAATCCCCGGTTTTGCCAATCTGCGACCAGTCGCCACCTTCAAGGGTCAGCAAGCGCTCTTTCGCCTCCAGGCCCCCGGCAAATCCGGTCAGTTTCCCTGACGCGCCGATCACCCGATGACACGGCGCGACAATGGAAATCGGGTTGCGTCCGTTCGCTGCGCCCACTGCCCGCACGGCGCTGGGATTGCCGATCTGTTCGGCAATCTGGCTGTAGGTCCGCGTCTCGCCAAATGGAATGGTCAGCAGCGCCGCCCAGACCTTTTTCTGAAAATCGGTGCCAGCGAAATCCAGTTCCAGATCAAAACAGTCACGCGTCCTGGAAAAATATTCTTCAAGTTGTCGAGCCGTTCGAATCAGGATCGGATTGTCGTGTGCCTCGCTCATCGGCCCGAGGCGCACGCGGTTCGGTTTGTCGTTTTCCCAGAGGATGGCCGCCAGTCGTGAACCGTTCGCGACCAGCTTCAGCTCGCCGACGGGCGAGGGCAGGGTGATGAACGTATAGGACATGACGGCAGACTCCGGATCAGGACGGCAACAGCGCCCAGCATACTGCCTGAGCGGGGAGGCGCAATACGCAAAGCCGACCATACTGCTTGGTGCTCTTGCAGCGTTCCCCGCTCTGTTTTGCACAGACCCTGAAAACAAAAAAAGAGATCGACTCATGAAGTACGAACCTTTGGCCAGATCGCTGATTGCGACCTCACTGGCACTCAGCTGTCTCATGGCTCACGCGGCGTCAGTCGCACCGGTTGCTGCCGAAAACGGCATGGTGGTTACCGCGCAGCATCTGGCCACTCACGTGGGCGTCGACGTATTGAAAAGTGGCGGCAATGCCGTCGATGCGGCGGTCGCTGTGGGTTACGCGCTGGCGGTGGTGTATCCCGCAGCCGGTAACCTCGGCGGTGGCGGCTTCATGACCATTCAATTGGCGGACGGGCGCAAGACCTTCCTCGATTTCCGCGAAAAGGCCCCGTTGGCGGCGACGGCCAATATGTACCTCGACAAGGAAGGCAACGTCATTCCCGACCTGAGCACCCGTGGCCACTTGGCCGTCGGCGTACCGGGGACCGTGTCCGGCATGGAACTGGCGCTGAGCAAGTACGGCACCAAGCCGCGCAAGGAGATGATTGCCCCGGCGATCAAACTGGCTGAAGACGGTTTCGCGCTGGAGCAGGGCGACGTCGAGTTGCTGGAATACGCCACCGACGTGTTCAAGAAGGACATGCGCGATTCCGGTTCGATTTTCCTGCACAACGGCGAGCCGATGCAGGTCGGACAGAAACTGGTGCAAAAGGATCTGGGTAAAACCCTGCGGACCATTTCCGAAAAAGGCGCCGATGGCTTCTATAAAGGCTGGGTCGCCGATGCCATCGTCACTTCCAGTCAGGCCAACAAAGGCATCATCACTCAGGCCGACCTCGACAAATACAAGACCCGCGAACTGGCCCCGGTGGAGTGCGATTACCGTGGTTACCACGTGGTCTCGGCGCCACCGCCAAGCTCCGGTGGTGTGGTGATCTGTCAGATCATGAACATCCTCGAGGGCTATCCGATGAAGGATCTGGGTTTCCATTCGGCCCAGGGCATGCATTATCAGATCGAAGCGATGCGCCACGCATACGTGGATCGCAACAGCTACCTCGGCGATCCGGATTTCGTGAAAAATCCCATCGAGCACCTGCTCGACAAGAACTACGCCACCAAACTGCGCGACGCCATCCAGCCACAGAAGGCCGGGGTCTCGGCTGAGCTGAAACCCGGCGTCGCACCGCATGAAGGCAGCAACACCACGCATTATTCGATCGTCGACAAGTGGGGCAATGCGGTCTCGGTCACCTACACCCTCAATGACTGGTTCGGCGCCGGTGTGATGGCCAGTAAAACCGGGGTGATCCTCAATGACGAGATGGACGACTTCACCTCCAAGGTCGGCGTGCCGAACATGTACGGTCTGGTGCAGGGCGAAGCCAACGCCATCGCTCCGGGCAAGGCGCCGCTGTCATCGATGAGCCCGACCATCGTCACCAAGGACGGCAAAGTGGTGATGGTGGTGGGCACGCCGGGTGGTAGCCGCATTATCACGGCGACTTTGCTGACCATGCTCAACGTCATCGACTACGGCATGGGCCTTCAGGAAGCGGTCGATGCGCCACGCTTCCACCAGCAGTGGATGCCGGAGGAAACCAACCTCGAGGACTTCGCCGCCAGCCCCGATACGCGCAAGATTCTCGAGAGCTGGGGCCACAAGTTCGCCGGCCCGCAGGACGCCAACCACATCGCCGCGATTCTGGTGGGGGCACCTTCGCTGGGCGGTAAGCCCGTTGGCAAAAACCGTTTCTACGGCGCCAATGATCCGCGCCGCAACACCGGCTTGTCACTGGGTTACTGAGGGGCGTAAAAAAGGGGCGGGCTCACGTCCGCCCCTGTCTCAAGGACTGATCAAGGAAGGCTCATCATGACCACCGCATTACTGATCATCGACGTCCAGCGCGCCCTCTGCTCGGGCGAATATCAGTGCCATGACATTCACCGGGTGATCAACACCATCAACGGTCTCAGCATCCGCGCCCGCCAGGCAGGTGTGCCAGTGGTGCTGATTCAGCACGAAGAGAAGGACAGCCCCTTGGCCCATGGTGCCGAAGGCTGGCAATTGGCCGAAGGGCTTGAGACATCGCCCAAAGACCTGCGCGTACGCAAAACCACGCCGGACTCGTTCTACCAGACTGACTTGCGCAAACTGCTGCCGAGCGAAGATTTTGAAAAACTGGTCATCTGTGGTCTGCAAACTGATTACTGCGTCAACGCCACCGTGCGTCAGGCTCATGAACTGGGTTATGACGTGGTGCTCGTTGCGGACGCCCATTCCACCGTCGACAACGGCAACATGAGCGCCGAAGACATCATCGCCGAACACAACAAGGATCTGGCGCACCTGACCGGCTCCGTGGCGCGTATCGACGTCAAACCCGCAGCCGACATCACGTTCTGACAACCCACACAAAACCTGTAGGAGTGAGCCTGCTCGCGATAGCAGTGTGTCAGTTGGCGCAGCATCGTCTGACTGGACGCTATCGCGAGCAGGCTCACTCCTACAGTGATTGCGAAACCCTGATTGCCATGTACATCAGGGATTTCCGCTGGCGGCACTGGCATACTGCCCGCCGTCCGAAGAATGGAATATCTCGATGTTCGCGATCTCCCTGCGTCACGTTCTGGCGCTGACGTCCTTTGCATTTGCCTCCGTCACCCACGCCAGCAGTTTCGATTGCGCCAGCGCTGCCAGCAAAACTGAAAAAGCCATTTGCGCCGATTCGTACCTCTCGAATCTTGACCAGAAACTGGGTTCGCTTTGGCGTTCCACTCTGGCAGAGGTTGCCGATCCGAAAGCGCTTAAAACGGATCAGCGAGGATGGTTGAAGCAACGTAATCAATGTGAAGACCGGGTTCCCTGTTTGCGCCGGCAGTATTTGATGCGTCTCACGGCACTTGAATACATGGTCAAACCGTTTTCCTGGGACGCCACTTGGCAGCTCATTCCCTGGGGAGTTTCGGAAGGGGCAGAAATCACCACCAGGCGCCAGGATGCTTCTCACATCGCCTTTGATATTTCAGCCGCGAACGGCTCCCACTCGGGGGAACTGGAAGGCATTGCAACGATAAAGGGGACGCAGGCCCGATACGAGCAGGGAGAATGTGTCTTGACCTTCAAGGCTCTCAACGGCCTGATCGATGTAGTACAGGATGGCGCTGATTCCGATTGCGGCGCCGGCATGGGCGTTTACTACGGTGGACGGTATGTGCCATCGAAGCAGGCAGTCCTGGTCGACTATGATTTGCTCACGCTGGGTGTGGCACAAACCCAGCGGGAAAACGCAATGTTGCACACGCTGCTCAAGGACGACTATCAGACGCTACTGCAAAACTGCGGCTTGAAGATGGACGGTGAGTCCTCTGAAGAGGTTCCGAACAGTGAGGTCAGCAACTATTGGGTCCGGGGATTGCCATCGAGCAACGCGGCGATTGTCATGCGTGCACCGAATGAGCAGTTCTGGATCATAGTCCTGGTACCCCAGTCCGGGGGTAAAACCCTTGCGCGTTACTACACCAATGTTGCGCAATGGAAAGGGCGTATGCCCGACGTCCTGCAAGCCTGGTATGAAAGTAAAGGCGGGGAAGGCCATATGCCTGTGGATTTCATGCCCTGACCCGCATCAATCCTGCTGGCGTCCGAGGGGTTGTGAAACCACAGCCCTTCAAGTCGCAAACAAAACCCCACGAATCTCGCCGACTCGCGGCGCTACGACCACGCCCTCAAGCACCATACGCGTAATCGTCTGCGCCGCCGTTTGATAATCCTCATCCTGCGGCACTTCGCGTCCCGTGATCCGGCCCATTTGCCAGCCAATATTGGTGTACGTCCGCGTCGCCGACCAGATGAACAGCATCAAATGCTCCGGGTCCACCGGCGCGAGCAAACCGCGTTCGATCCAGCTGCGCAGGCATTCAACGTTGCGCCGCGCTTCGGTCCGCAACAGATCGCGGCACTCGTCGGGCAACTGTCGACCGCCAAGCAGTAACTCGCCACTGAACACCTTGGCAATCGCCGGATGTTCGCGGGCTATACCAATCCGCGCGGCGACGTAGGCGCGCAGCCCCGTCAGCGGATCATCGCTTTCACGCAGCACTGCCGAGGCCTCCAGCAGCGGTTCGACAAAACCCAGCAGCACTTTGCTGTAGAGGTTTTCCTTGGTCTGGAAGTAATAATACAGATTGGCCTTGGGCACCCCGGCACGCGCCGCGATATCGCGGGTCTGGGTGGCGTCGAAGCCGTTGGCGGCAAACTCCTCGCTGGCGGCGGCGAGGATCAACTGCTCGTTGCGGACGCGGATGGCACTCATGGACACACAGATTGGCTGGACGGCATGAAAAGGTTCTGGCGATTTCGGATTCGCAATATACAAAACTATATAGCGATGAGGCCAGTACACTCGACAGACAGCGCTATGATGATTCGATCATTGATTGGAAACGGAGCGAGGCCATGTCCCTTCATGCTTTGCGGGCCGACGCGACACATCTGGATGCGGTGGCGGCGTTGTTCGACGCTTATCGAAGCTTTTATCAGCAGCCGTCGAACCTTGAGCAATCGCGAGCCTTCATCGCAGAACGCATGGCTGCCAGCGAATCGGCGATTTTTCTCGCTCAGGATGAAAACGGTGAAGCGCTGGGTTTCGTGCAACTGTATCCGACATTCTCGTCAATCGATGCCCACCGCACCTGGCTGCTCAGCGACCTGTTCACTGCACCTGCCGCCCGTGGGCGCGGCGTTGGCCGACTGTTGATGAACACTGCGCGGGATTTTGCCTTGGCGACCGGCGCCAAGGGATTGGTGCTGGAAACCGCCACGGATAACTTCACGGCGCAAGGCTTGTACGAATCCCTCGGCTACGTACGCGACAGTGGTTACTACACCTACGTGCTCGACTTGCGGCAGGGCTGAGCAATTTTTTGCCGATTTTGCCATTTCAGGCTTTCGCTGGAAGGCCGCTCTCTCTAGAATCCGCCCGGCCTTCGCAATGAAGGCTCAATGCCATCATTTGGTCGTGTAAACATAGGGACGGACATCATGCAATTCGGGAAAATTCTGGCGCTGGGGCTGGTACTTGCGCTGGGCGGCTGTGCCAGTTTCACCAAAGACGAAGTGGCGCCGGTGACCATGCCGTCGATGGCCAGCTACACCAACAAGCCAAACGTCTACGTCGATTTCGATTTCTATCAGGGCGAGCCGAAAAGTGGTTCCGCCGTGGAAGTGCCGCAGGCACGTGATCAACTGAAACCACAGCTGCAAAAAATTCTTACCGATTCGGGTCTGTTCGGCCGTGTCACTCTGGACGAGTTCCAGAAGCAGCCGGGCGACTACAGCCTGCGTCTGAAAATGTACAACCATCCGCCGAATGCAGGTTCCATGGTGCTGGCCTTCATCAGCGGCTTCAGCATGATGGTGATCCCGGCGTACGGCACTGATCAGTACACCTTGAGCCTGGAAGGCATGGATGACCAAGGTCAGGCCCTGACCACTGCGAGCAACCACGATGCGGTCGGTACCTGGATCGGCATCTGGTTTATCCCGCTGATGGCCAACACGACTAAAGACGCGGTAAATGACACCTTTACCCGTCAGGTCAACGCGTTGCTCAAGCAAATGGTTGATAACAAAAACCTGAAGTACTCGGCACTCGAAACCGGTATTCCACGGGTTTGAAGCGAAAAAAGAGCCGCAATCGCGGCTCTTTTTTTTGCCCTTATTTCAGGGCCTGAATGAACTGTGGATCGCTGTACAGTTCCTTCAGCAAATCGCGCACCATCGGGTTGTAAGCGTTGACCGCGTTCGGGATCGCAATGAAACCGAAGAAGCTGCTGCTCCACTGGCTGCTGACATCTTTGGTGGCGTCGTACACCACATCGTTGCCGTTGAGCAGTGTAAAGCGAGCGGCCAGTTTGCCGTCGCCGGTGCCCATGCCGGCGGACAGTTCGTTCTTCACCACCAGTACTTTCAACTGACGCTGAGCCTGTGGATCGAGCAGACCGGCCTTTCTCAGTTCTTCGGTGATCGCGTCCTGAATGTGCGCCGGGATGCTGCCGGACGGCGAGCGCACCGGGTTGGCGCGGACCACCAGCGAACCTTCACCGGATTCGGCGGTGACCTGAGGATTGCTGATCGCGTGCAGCGGCGGGGTTTGCTTGAGCTTCTGGACGTTCTCAAAGCTTGGCTCGTAGCGGGTCATGGTCATGCCACAGCCTTGCAGTAGCACGGCCAGCATCGGGATCAACAACAGCGACTTCTTCACGGCAGTTCCTTGCGTGGGAATAGAGGAGGGCGCGAATTATGGGCAGAGTGCCATCATTGAGCAACCTCGTTCGCTTGCACGTTGAGCAAGTGCTCGATCTGTGCCAGTTCCCAAGTACTGAGCAAACTTACCGGGTCGGTGCCAAAACGCTGCCAGTGTTCTAGCGAGCCTTCTTGTCCATCGCCGCTGCGGGCATATTCACAGTGATGTAATCGCCCCCCGGCAAAATCCAGCAGCAGGCGCCAGCCGTCGATATCGACTGTGACCATTGCGGTCTCGACGGGTGCTTCGCAGACTTTGAACGCGAGCACTCCGAGTGCCGCTTCACGCAAACGCTGGCACACCTCGCGGGACGTCAGAAATGCAGACATGTCGAACTCAATGACCAGAGGAGCGCGCCAGCATAAAGCCCGAGCCGGCAAGTGTCAGCGTTCACTGGCCCGATCCTGAACAATTCCGTAACATCCGCAACCCTCTTTTCCCCGAACACCTGCGGCCGTACTCGTCGGCCGCTCAGTCAGGTAAGCCATGAAACCGAAACGTCTGCGCGCCGATGTCCTGGCCGGACTCACCACCTCGTTTGCCCTGTTGCCCGAATGCATTGCGTTCGCGCTGGTGGCGCACCTCAATCCGCTGATGGGCCTGTACGGCGCTTTCATCATTTGCACACTGACCGCATTGTTCGGCGGCCGGCCGGGGATGGTCTCCGGTGCCGCAGGTTCGATGGCCGTGGTCATTGTCGCGCTGGTGGTGCAACAGGGCGTGCAGTATCTGCTGGCGACGGTGCTGCTCGGCGGTCTGATCATGATGGCGTTCGGGCTGCTGCGCCTGGGCAAACTCGTGCGCATGGTGCCGCACCCGGTGATGCTCGGCTTCGTCAATGGCTTGGCGATCATCATTGCGCTGGCGCAACTGGAGCATTTCAAGAGCGGTGAGGACTGGCTCAGCGGCACGCCGTTGTACCTGATGACCGGTCTGGTGGCGCTGACCATGGCCATCGTCTACATTCTGCCGCGCCTGACCAATGCAGTGCCGCCGGCACTGGTGGCGATCCTTGGCGTCGGTTTGCTGGTTTATCTGTTCGGCCTGCCGACCCGCACCCTCGGCGACATGGCGCACATTGCCGGCGGCCTGCCGACGTTCGCGCTGCCGGACATTCCGTGGAACCTGGACACCCTGCGCATCATCGCCCCGTACGCGATTCTGATGGCGCTGGTCGGTCTGCTGGAAACCTTGCTGACCCTGAACCTCACCGATGAAATCACCGAAACCCGTGGCTACCCGGATCGCGAATGCGTGGCGCTCGGTGCGGCGAACGTGGTGTCCGGCGCGTTCGGCGGCATGGGCGGTTGCGCGATGATCGGCCAGACCGTGATCAACCTCAGTTCCGGTGGTCGCGGGCGTTTGTCCGGGGTGGTCGCGGGCGTGCTGATTCTGTTGTTCATTTTGTTTCTGTCACCGCTGATCGAGCGCATTCCGCTGGCCGCATTGGTCGGCGTGATGTTCGTAGTGTCGCAGCAGACCTTCGCCTGGGCGTCGCTGCGGGTGGCGAACAAGGTTCCGCTCAACGATGTGCTGGTGATCATCGCCGTGACCACGATCACCGTGTTCACCGATCTGGCCACGGCGGTGCTGTGCGGGATCATCATCGCTGCGCTCAACTTCGCCTGGCAGCAAGCCCGCGAGTTGTACGCCGATGAGCATCTGGAGAGCGACGGCAGCAAACTCTATCGCCTGCACGGCACGCTGTTCTTCGCCTCGACCACGCCGTTTCTCAACCAGTTCGACCCGGCCAACGACCCGCAAAAGGTCACGCTGGACTGTCGCCACTTGAGCTTCGTCGATTACTCGGCGATCGCCGCGTTGAAAACCCTGCGTGAACGCTACGCCAAGGCCGGCAAGCATGTGCAGGTATTTCATCTGTCGGAGCGCTGCAAGAAGTTGCTCAAGCGCGCCGGTGTCGATCACGACTGAGTCGGGCGCCGATCAGCCCTTGAGCCAGGTCTTGCCGAGGATGCGCGAGACCTGATCGGCGGAGTAGGGCTTGGGCAGAAAGTCGTAACCTTCGTAACCGCTGCGCGCCAGTTCTTCGCTGTAGCCCGAGGTCAGCACCACCGGCAGGTCCGGGCGTCGCTGGCGCAGCTCTTTGGCCAGCGCGACGCCGCTGATCCCCGGCATCACCACGTCGGAAAACACCGCATCGAACGCCATGGCATCGGCGCCCACCAGTTGCAACGCTTCTTCGGCGTTGGTCGCCCAAGTGGTTTCGTAACCCAGATCCTCAAGGATCTGCTGGGCGAAACGGCCGACATCGAGATTGTCCTCGACCACCAGCACCCGACGGCGGATATCCGCCGTTGGCGTCTCCTTGATTTCGATGTCTTCCGGCGCTGCGACCACGCTGGCGCTGATTTGCGGCAGGTAGAGCGTAAACACCGTGCCCTCGCCAACCACGCTGGATACATCGACGTTACCGCCCGACTGCTTGGCGAAGCCGAACACCTGCGACAACCCAAGGCCGGTGCCTTTGCCGACATCCTTGGTAGTGAAGAACGGTTCGAAAATATGCTCGAGGGTTTTTGCGTCGATGCCGGTGCCGTTGTCGGTCAGGGTAATTGCCACGAACGGACTGCGTGAACCGGCATGCGCACGAATCGCCGGTAACGGTTTGCCGCCTTCCAGTCGCAGCTTCAGCAGACCCTGACCGTCCATGGCATCGCGGGCGTTGAGGGCAATGTTGATCAGCGCGGTCTCGAACTGGCTCAGGTCGGCGCGGATGTAGCACGGCTGATCCGGACGCTCGACGCTGATATGAATCTGCGCGCCAGTCACTGATTCGAGCATTTCGCCAATGTTCGCCAGCCGCTCACCGGCATCGACGACTTCCGGATTCAACGGCTGACGACGGGCGAAGGCGAGCAGTTGGCTGGTCAGTTTCGCCGCGCGTTCGACCGTATCGGACACTGCGCGCATGTAGCGCTGGCGGCGCTCGTCGGAGAGGTTCGGCAGCCGCAGGAAGTCCACCGAGGAACGAATGATCGTCAGCAGGTTGTTGAAGTCATGGGCCACGCCGCCGGTGAGCTGGCCGATGGCTTCGAGTTTCTGCGACTGGCGCAACGCCGATTCGGCATGGGCCAGGCGCACGCTGCGCTCCTCGACCCGCTGCTCCAGCGTGGCATTGAGTTCCTCCAGCGCCAGCAGGCCCTGACGCACTTCGGCGTCGGCGCGCACGCGCTCGATGTGCGCCCAGCAGCGTTCGGTCACTTCACTCAACAGCGCCTGTTCGAACCGCGACCAGGCGCGTGGTTGCTTGTCGTGAATGGCCATCAGCGCGGTCAACCGGCCTTGCTTGATCAGCGGCATGCAAATGGTCGCGGTGAGGCCGATGGCCTGGAATGTCGCCGATTCCTCGGGCGGCAGTTCGGTGCGGTTGTCGTGGATGATCAACGGCTGGCCGGCGTGCAGCAGGGTCACGGCTTTCTCGCCGAAGTCGCGCAAGCTGTAGTGCCCGACGATGCTTGGCGAGCCCGCCGCGGCAAAGTCGCCGCGAATGGTGAAGCCGTCCTCGTCGGCATCCATGTCGGCATAGGCGCAATTGGACAGGTTAAGGTGCTCGACCATCAGGCGCGTGCTTGCGGCGAGAATCGCCTCGGCGTCGCTGGCGTTGGTCACCGCGTTGCCGATCGCCTCCAGCACAGCGAGGCGCTGGTTGAGAAAAACGGTTTGAGTGGTTTCGGTCACAGTGTCGAGCAGGCCGACGATGTGGCCTTGGGAGTCGCGAATCGGGCTGTAGCAAAACGTGAAATATGCCTGTTCCGGGCCCGCGCCGCGGTCCACCACCAGAGGAAAGTTTTCGATATAGGTGGCTTTGCCGGCAAACGCAGCCTCGGCAATCGGGCTGATCTCGCGCCAGGCTTCTTGCCAGACTGTACTGAAAGGACGCCCGAGCGCCTGCGGTTTGTTGCCGAGGATCGGCCTGAACGCGTCGTTGAAGAGAGTGATCAGTTCAGGGCCCCAGACAATCGCCTGAGGAAAATGCGAAGCGAGACAGAGCGAGACGGTGGTCTTGAGTACATCCGGCCAGTGTTCCAACGGGCCGAGGGGCGTGCTCGCCCAGTCGTGCCTGCGTATCTGTTCGGCCATCTCGCCGTTGTCTTGCAACCAGTTTGTCATAGGGGGTCGGGTCTTTCCTGACGTCAGCCTGTGAAAAAAGACCCGCGCGCGTGGTGTTTGGTTTCAGAGCACCAGACCTTGGTTGGCAACGCACACGATTCGAGCCTGTGAACATCATGGCACGGCCAAACGATTTGTGGCGAGAGAGCACGCTCCCTCGCCACCGTTTCGATACAGGCGTTTATCAAGCGTCGATGGCCGGGAAATCAATGTCCGTCAGCGCGGTGTTGTTCAGATAATTGGTCAGGGTCTGAACCGCCACCAAGGCAATCACTTCGATGATTTTCACGTCATCGATACCGGCGGCGCGGGCGGCAGCGATCTGCGTGTCGCTCAGGTGACCACGGCTCTCGGTCAGTTGGCGGGCGAGGGCGGCGTACGCATTGAGTTCGCCCTGACGCGCCGCGACGATGTCTTGCGCCGACAGCCCCGACTTGCCGGCAAACAAGGTGTGCGCCGCCAGGCAGTAGTCGCAACCGTTGACCTGAGACGTGGCGAGGTACACCGCTTCTTTTTGCTGGGCGCTCAGCGAGGTCTTGCCGAGGATCGCCGAGGCTTGCACATAGGTGTCGAGGGCAACCGGCGCTGTAGCCAGTGTCGCGAACAGATTCGGCAGGAAGCCGATTTTCTTTTTCACGCCTTCCAGCACAGTGCGGGTGGCGTCGGTGGTGGTGTCGAGGTTGATGGTGTTGATGCGGCTCATGGTGATGCTCCGAAAGTCCGGTGCGAAGTGCGCCGGCGATGGAGTGAATGGTAGGCATCGCGAGTAGCGCTTTGGCGGCAAATCGTCGAGGATATGCGACAGATCGTCCAGATATGTCGACGGGAGTCAGCCATGGATCGTTTATCCACCTTGCTCAGCCATTTTGGCGTGAACGCCGGAACCTTTCACAGCGGCACGTTCTGCGGTGTCGCCGTGCACGAGGGCGAACCCGCCGGCCATGTGCATCTGTTGCAAGCGGGTGAACTGCTGGTCAAGCCGGGTAACGAACGTGAGATCCGTCTGACCGAACCGTCGCTGATTTTCTTTCCCCGACCGTTTGCCCATCGGATGTTTGCCGACGAAGCCATGCACAGCCAGGTGGTGTGCGCAACGCTGACCTTTGACGGTGGTTCAGGCAATGCCCTGGCCGCCGCGTTGCCGGATTATCTGGTGCTGAAACTGACTGAAATCCCCGAGTTGGCGAGCACGGTCGAATGGCTGTTCAGGGAAGCTTTCGAAGGGCATTGCGGGCGGATGGCGGTGATGGATCGGCTGTTCGAACTGCTGGTGATTTTGCTGTTGCGTCATCTGATCAGCAGCCGTGAACAGCAACCGGGGATGATCGCCGGGCTGGCCGATGCACGTTTATCGCGGGCCTTGAATTTGATGCATGAGCAGCCGCAAACGCCGTGGAGCGTGGCCGAACTGGCGACGCTGGCGAACATGTCCCGCGCCAGTTTTGCCGAGCAGTTTCGCCGCGTGGTCGGGCAGACACCCGCGGATTATCTGCTGAGCTGGCGGGTCAGTCTGGCGCAGAAGCGTTTGCGCGAAGGCAAGCCGATTGCGCTGATTGCCGAGGAAGTCGGCTACGAAAGTCCGTCGGCGCTGGCCCGGGCGTTTCGGCGCAAGACCGGCCTCAGTCCACGGGAATGGAAAGCCGGTTCCTGAAGGTCATTTGGCGAATCTCTTCGCCCCGGCCACGCACACGATCACACCCAAGGTCACCGCGAGCATGCCGAGGCTGACCTGTTCGTGCAGCAAGGTCGCCGCCAATGCCAGACCGAAAAACGGTTGCAGCAACTGCAACTGACCGACCGCGGCGATCCCGCCCTGGGCCAGGCCGCGATACCAGAACACAAACCCGATCAGCATGCTGAACAACGACACATACGCCAGACACAGCCACGCCGACAGGCTGATCTGGCCGAACGAGGCGGGCGCCAGCCACACACTCCACAGCGCCATCAGCGGCAACGCCAACACCAGCGCCCAGCAAATCACCTGCCAGCCGCCGAGGCTGCGCGACAGCTTCGCGCCTTCGGCATAGCCGAGGCCGCAGGCCACAATCGCTGCGAGCATCAGCAAGTCGCCGGTGGGCGAGGCGGTCAGCCCCTGAGAGACCGCGTAGCCCACCACCAGCGCACTGCCCAGCACGGAAAATATCCAGAACACCGGCCGTGGACGCTCGCCGCCACGCAGCACGCCGAAAATCGCCGTGGCCAAGGGCAATAATCCGACAAACACAATCGAATGCGCCGACGTCACGTGTTGCAGGGCCAATGCCGTCAGCAACGGAAAGCCGAGCACCACACCGAGCGCCACGATCAGCAACGACAACCACTGATTGCGCGCCGGGCGCCGTTCGCGAAACAGCCACAGCAAGGCCACGGCCAGCACGCCGGCGATGGCCGCACGCAGCACCGTGAGAAACACCGGGTCGAACTCCAACACCGCCAAGCGCGTGGCCGGCAACGAGCCGCTGAAAATCACCACGCCGATAAAACCGTTGATCCAGCCACTGGTTTTTTCCCGGATCGGGGGTTTCAGGGTCGAGGTTCTTTCCATGTCTGATCGCGCTCGGCAGTGGGGTTGCGTTGTGATCATCCTAGGGTCGAGAATCAGCACAATCAAAAAATTGTCATGGATACATCTCGCATGCCGCGTTCGCGCTACAAGACCATCGTGGATGCCTACGCGGCGGACATTCGCTGCGGGCGTCTGGCGCCGGGCACGCGCTTGCCGACCCACCGGCAACTGGCGGCGCAGGAGGGGCTGGCGCTGGTCACTGCGTCGCGGGTCTATGCCGAGCTGGAAGCGATGGGGCTGGTCAGCGGCGAAACCGGGCGCGGCACCTTCGTGCGCGAAACCGTGTTGTCGCCGGGGCAGGGCATCGATCAGAAAGACGTCGCGGTGGGCATGATCGACCTCAACTTCAACTACCCGTCGTTGCCCGGTCAGGCAGAGTTATTGCGCACAGCGTTGCGGCAACTGGCGTTGTCCGGGGACCTGGAAGCGCTGCTGCGATATCAGCCCCACGCCGGTCGCGCCCATGAGCGTGCTTCGGTGGCGCGGCATCTGCGCGCGCGCGGCGTGAAGGTCGATGCCGCGCAAGTGCTGATCGTCAACGGCGCCCAGCAAGGGTTGGCGGTGACGTTGATGGCGTTGCTCAAACCCGGTGATGTGATTGCTGCCGATGCGCTGACCTATTCCGGTTTCAAAGTGCTGGCTGAGGCGCTGCATCTGGAGGTCGTGGCGATCCCGGTCGGCGCGCACGGGCCGGATCTGCAGGCGCTGGAAAAGCTCTGCCGCAGCCGCTCGGTGCGCGCCGTGTACAGCATGCCGACCCTGCACAATCCGTTGGGTTGGGTGATGCCGTTGGCAGCGCGCGAACAGTTGGTGGCGATTGCCCGACAGCATGATCTGACCATCATCGAAGACGCGGCCTACGCGTTTCTCGTAGAAAATCCACCGCCGCCGTTGGTGCAATTGGCGCCGGAGCGCACCGTGTACGTGTCCGGCCTTTCGAAGAACATCGCCACCGGTTTGCGCGTCGGCTTCATCGCCGCGCCTGAACCTTCAGTGCCGGCGCTGGAGCGCATCATCCGCGCCACGACCTGGAACACCCCCGGCGTGATGACGGCCATTGCCTGTGGCTGGCTCGATGACGGCACGGTCAGCGTGCTGGAAGAGCAGAAACGCAACGATGCAAAGGCACGGCAAGCACTGGCGGCCAAGGTGCTGAAGGGATTGCCGTACATCGGCCATCCGGTTTCGTATTTTCTGTGGTTGCCATTGCCAGAAGATGTGCGCGCCGATCAGATCGTAGTGGCGTTGATGCACGAGCAGATTTCCGTCACCACCGCCGAGCCGTTTTCCGTATCGGCGCATGTGCCCCATGCGATTCGTCTGGCGCTGGGTTCGGTGGACGTGGCGGTTCTGCGCCAGGCCTTGACCACGGTCAGGCAGATCATCGGCGCTTACCTGTAAAAACAAATGCTACCCTTGCGCCGCCCGATTCACGCCGATCCGGAACCCTCGATGAACAACACCGCACGCCTGTCCCTCGTCCTGACGCTAACCGCCGCGCTGTTCAGCCCGCTCACTCACGCGGCGGGCGACCCCGCAGCCGGGGCGAAAATCTTCCCGCGTCTGTGCGGTGGCTGCCATCAGGTCGGCGAGTCGGCGCGACCGGGTTTCGGCCCGCAACTCAACGGCATCATTGGCCGACCGGCCGGCACCTCGGCGAACTATGTGTATTCCGATGCGATGAAAAACTCGGGGCTGACCTGGAACCGCGAAACGCTGATCGCTTATCTGAAAGATCCGAAGGGTGTGGTGCCGGGCACACGGATGATTTTCTGGGGGCTGAGCGATGAGGAGAAGGTGGAAAACTTGCTGGCCTATCTGCAGAGCTTTCAAGCCACTGCGCCATAAAACTGCGGCTCAAGTCTGAGCCTGATCGGCAAACCACTGCATGACTGAACTGCACCCCGGATGCGCCGCCGAGCCCGGCTGCGGGCACAACGCGTAAACCCCTCCAGTCTTCAACGGCTCGCCAAACGGCACCCGCAACACGCCACGCTCGATCGACTCCGCTGCCAGCGTCATGTCAGTCACCGCCACACCCAAGCCGCGTGCGGCCGCGTCCAGTGCCAACTCATCCAGATTGAACGGAATGTGCCGGTAATCCTCCAGCGGCTGACCGTCGTTGGCCGCCAGCCATTCGATCCACGCCTGACGATCCGCCGAGCGGTGCAGCAAGGCAAAGCGCTGCAATTCTTCGATCGAGCGCGGTGCATGGGCCAGATTCGGCGAGCACACCGGCACCAGGGTTTCCTCGAACAGCGTCAGGCACGCCGCGTCGCTCGACGGCTGTGGCAGGTAAAGAATGTAGGCATCGCTGTCGCTCGCCGGCTCCACCACTTCAGTCGCCACTGTTTCAATCGCTAGCGATATTTCCGGGTGGCGCAGATAGAAATCGCTGAGCTTGGGCAGTAACCAGCGCACCGCCAGCGACACATGCATGCGGATGCGAAACGGGCGCTTTTGTGGCGCGAGGCGTTCTTCGAGGGTTTTCAGTTGCTCAAGGATGCTGCGGGCGCTGGCCAGTACCAGTTCGCCTTCCGGGGTCAGGCGCAGGCTGCGGCTGGTACGCATGAACAGGGCCACCTTGAAGTGGTTTTCCAGTTGCTGGATTTGCCGGCTCACCGCGCTTTGCGTCAGGCACAGGGTCTGTGCAGCGCTGGTGAAGCTGGCGCAACGGGCGACTTCAACCAGCGTCTGCAAGGCTGGTAGGGAGGGCATGTGACGAATGTTATCCATGCGTTTTCCGAATGGCTCGATGATTTTATAGCGTTGGTCGGTTTGGCGAAGACCTTATAGATTCTAGCTCTGGTCGCGATCTTCTCAAGCGGTGCATGCGATTCACGCATGTAGAACGGGCAGAAGCAAGGCGCAGAACGACAGTCAAAGAGGTGGAGCATGGAAAATGTATGTGGCTGGATCGCGCAAGCCGGCAGCGCACCGCAAGGCGCTCGCCTGAGCGGCGCGCAAAAGGCTGACTGGCTGGTGATCGGCGCTGGCATCACCGGGCTCAGCGCGGCGCATACGCTGGCCGAATTGCATCCGCAGGCGCGCATTATCGTGGTGGATCGGCAGCGGGCGGCGCAGGGCGCTTCGGCGCGCAACTCGGGATTCGTCGTGGCCCATGAACACCCGGCGCACAGCGAATTGATCGGCGAGCCGGGTTTTGCCGGATTTGAAGTCGATACCGCCATTTCCCGCGCGGCCAGCGACGAAGTGCGCCAACGCATTGCCCGGCATGCCATCGACTGCGACTTTCGGGACAGCGGCTATTACTTCGCCGTCAACGACCGCGCCAAACTCGACCACGTCGACGCCAAACTGGCCACGCTGCGTGCCCTTGGGGCGCGGGCGGAATTTCTTCAGGGCGCGGCGTTGGCGCAAAAACTCGGTACCCGTCATTACCAAGCGGCGATCTGGTGCGGCCAAGGCAACGCGTTGCTGCAACCGGCCAAATACGTGAAAGGTTTGCTCAACGCTTTGCCGGGCAGCATTACGCTGTACGAGGACACAGACATCAGCGGTCTTGAACGCCTGAGCCATGGACGCCTGCGCGCCAATTCGGTAGACGGCAGCATTGAGGCGAAACAAGTGCTGGTCTGCCTCAACGCCTTTGTTCCCAGGGTCGGAATCGCTGACACCGCGACGTTCCCGATGGAACTCAGCGCCAGCCTCACACGGCCCCTCACCGAACAGGAGTTTCAGGCCATCGGTGCGGTCGAGCCGTGGGGCGTGTTGTCGACCCGACCGCTGGGGGCGACGGTGCGGCTCACCCCGGATCGTCGGGTGATGATCCGCAACACCGCCGAATACCGCACGCGCGATCTGTCCAACGGCGAACTGACTTTACGCCGCCAGCATCACGTCCGTGGTCTGCAACGGCGCTTTCCGTTCCTCGGCGAGTCGGACATTCAATACACCTGGACCGGTCACCTGAGCGCGAGCCGCAGCGGTCAGGCGTATTTCGATCGGGTCGAGGAGGGCGTTTTCGCCGTCGCCGGCTGCAATGGTTCCGGCGTGGCGCGCGGCACGTTGTGGGGACGGTTGCTGGCGGAACTGGCCTCGGGCATCGATTCACCGCTGCTGCAATCGGTGATGCACAGGGCCGAGCCGGGCTGGTTGCCGCCGCGTCCATTGTTCGATATCGGCGCAATGTTGCGCATGCGTGTGGAGGCGGTCAGGGCCAGAACAGAAATCTGAATATTCACCCCATTACCCAAGAACAAAAGCCACTCAACTCAGGTGATAGAACATGCGCATCCAGCCACTTTTTCTGACGGTCGTGCTCGCGGCCGCATCGGCAACGGTTTACGCCGATGAAACCGTCAACATCTCCAACTGGAACAGCTACATCGCCCCGGACACCCTGGCCAATTTCACCCAGGCCACCGGCATTAAAACCACCTACGACATTCACGACAGCAACGAAGTGCTGGAGTCGAAACTGATGACCGGCAACACCGGTTATGACGTGGTCAGCCCGTCGAACCACTTTTTGTCGCGGCTGATCAAGGCCGGGGCGATTCAGAAACTCGACCGTTCGCAGTTGCCCAACTGGAAAAACCTCGACCCGGTGCTGATGCAGAAACTGCAGGTCAACGACCCGGGCAATCAATACGGCTTTCCGTACATGTGGGGCACCGCCGGCATCGGCTACAACGTCGAAAAGATCAAAGCCATCTTCGGCACTACGGACGTCACCCGTTCATGGAAGCTGTTGTTCGACGAAGACAACATCAAGAAACTCAGCCAGTGCGGCGTGGCGTTTATCGACAACCCGACGCAAGTGTTGCCGATCACCCTCAATTATCTGGGCCTGCCACCGCACAGCCATGAGCCCGACGATTACAAAAAGGCCGAACAGGCGTTGTTGAAGATCCGTCCGTATATCCAGTATTTCCATGCGTCCAAGTACATCAGCGATCTGGCCAACGGCAACGTCTGTGTGGTGATTGGTTTCAATGGCGATATCGTTCAGGCAGCGGCGAGTGCCCGGGAAGCGAAAAACGGCATCGACATCGCTTACTCGATTCCCGACGAAGGCACGACGTTATGGTTCGACATGCTGGTCATGCCCAAGAGCGCGCCCCACGACAAAAGCGCCTACGCGTACATGAATTACCTGCTCGAACCGAAAGTCATCGCCAACATCAGCAACAGCATCCACTACGCCAACCCGAACGCGGCGGCCCATGAATTCCTCAATGCAGATGTGCAGCAGGATTCAGCGATCTACCCGCCGAAAAGCGTGCTGGAAAAACTGTTCACCGTGGAAGAGTTGCCGGCAAAGATTGCGCGCCTGACCACGCGGCTGTGGACCAAGTTGAAAACCAATACGTGAGACCGGATGCGGCAACAGGGCGCTGGTCTGACGGGATGATTTGCGCTATTGCTAACAGGGCCGGCACACCGCCGTTACTTGGGAGCAACACGATGAAATTGTTGATGTTGGCCGCGCCGCTGTTACTCGCCAGCGGATTGGCCCAGGCCGCAATCCCGATGTTCAACGCCACGTGCCCGGGCAAGATCGAAGTCCACGCCGATGAGGGCGGGCCGATCTACATCAATGGCAAGGAAGGCAAGCTGAAGACATTCAACGACAACTACTTCGAGGCCAAGGGCGCGGGCGTGACCATTTCCTTGAGCATCAACCCCGATGGCTCGGCCGGGGTCTCGTACACCGGCAAGAACAGAGCCAACGGCATTTGCGAAGTGAAGAAGAGCTGATCACGCCACCTGATTTCGGCCTGCCGCTTTTGCCTGATACAACTGCTGGTCGGCACGCTTGATCAGTGCGCTGTGGCTGTTGTCCGCCGGATCGGCCAGGCCGACGCCGATGCTCACGGTCACATGCTCGACGACCGGGAAGTGCGCTTCGGCGATGGCCACGCGAATCTTTTCCGCAACGACCTCGGGGGTGTCGGGTTGGGCGATTTCCGGGAGCAGCACGGCGAACTCTTCGCCGCCGTAGCGGGCGACGAAATCGGTGGTGCGCAGGCTGCTCTGGATCAACTGCGCCAACTGCTTGAGCACGTCATCACCGACGGCATGGCCGTGGGTGTCGTTGATCCGTTTGAAGTGGTCGGCGTCGATCAGCAGCAGCGCAAACGGGCGCCCGGTGCGCCGTGACAGCAACGTGTACTCGGTGAGTTTTTCGTCGAAGCGCCGACGGTTGTAAACGCCGGTCAAGCCATCGTGAACGGCCAGGCTGAGCAGTTCGGCGTTGGCCTGGGTGAGGGCGGCGGTGCGTTGGGCGACGGTGGCTTCCAGCGAGGCGTTGGCCTCCTGCAGTTCGCGCTCCTTGCCGAGCAGTGATTGCGTCATCGCATCCAGTGACTGGCTGAGCTGGGCAATTTCCTGCACCGGATGCTCGAGGGGAAAACGCGCACCGGGTTCGTTGCGCTGAACTTGTTTGGCTGAACGCGCGAGCTGTTCGATCGGACGGCTCAGGTACAGCGCCAGGTAATACGCGACCAGACCGAAAAGCACCGCCGCGACGACACCCAGAATCAGCAATTTATACAGTAGCAGGCGTGCCGGTTGCAGCGCGGTTTCCAAAGGTTGGCGCACGGCAATCGACCACGACAGCGCGGTACTCGATGGCGTCGGCACGGTGACCATGCTGGTCAGGTAGCCATCGCCCACCGACCAGCCCGGCGCAGGCGAATTATTCGCCGCCAGTTGCTGGCCCATCAATGCTTCGGGGTACAACACCTTGCCGTCGTGATCGACGATCAACGCTTCGATGTCCGGTGCGGAATTCTTATGGGAAAACGCCGCCGATTCGACAATTCGCGTCACCCAGCTCCAGTGCGCATGAGCACCGAGTACGCCGATGACCTGGCCTTCGGCATTGTGAATCGGCGCAGCGAAATCGATGAAGCGCAGCGGTTCGCCATTCGGCATGCCCGGCAGCAACTTGGCCAGCAGCACGGCTTCATGGGGATCGCCGGTGTATTCGCCGCGTAACCCGGCCTGGAACCACGGGCGCTGTTGTACCGATTGCCCGACCAGCAAATTGTTGACCGCTTGATGCACGTTACCTTCAGCATCGGTGACGCCCATCCACGCATATTCGTTGCGGGCCTGGGTGCGCAATTGCATCGATTTGAGAATCGCCGGGTTGTCCAGATCGCCGCGCTCCAGGTGCGGTGCGCGGCTGAGCAGATAAACCTCCAGTTGCCGCTCGCGCAGTTGCTCGCCCAATAACGAGGCGGCCGAACGGGCGGTGTTGAGCAAGGCATTGCCACTGGCCTGTTTCATTTGTTCGGTGGCGATATGGCCGACATAGAAGCCCACGCTCAACAGCGTCAGCAGGGACAAACCGGTAAACCAGAGGGTGAGGTGGCTGCGCAGACTGGCTTTGAGCATGGGCGATGTCGGTCTTGATTGGCGTGACGCCATGGTATGCGACATGGTCGATGGGCTGCCAGCAAAGTGCTGGATGAAACTTGTCGAGATTGATACCAATGAGCCATCATTTTCGGTAAGGTGTGCGCCGCCCGAGAGACGGATCCCGGGCGTTTTCCTATGGAGTTAAACCGTGAAGTACTTCAGCAAAGTAGTCGCCGCCGCTCTGTTCGGTGCGGTTCTGGCAGGTTGCACCGGCACCCCGATGAACACCCAGCAGTACGACAGCAGCCAATACACCGTGGTTGGTCACAGTGAAGCCACCGCCACCGGCCTGCTGCTGTTCGGCGTGATCCCGATCCAGCAGAACAACCGCTTCGTCCGCGCCCAGACCGCCGCGATCAAAGCCAAGGGCGGCGACGCCATGATCAACACCCAAGTTCAGGAAAACTGGTTCTGGGCCTGGGTTCTGACCGGTTACACCACCAAGATTTCCGGTGACGTGGTCAAGCTCAAGACCGTGCAATAAGCCCCGGTTGAATGCAAAAAAGCCCGGCTGATCAGGCCGGGCTTTTTTGTGGGCGTGCGGTACAACTATTCAATCATGCGACGCGGCGCTCGATCAGGCGATCGGAACCACCTTCAGCGACGCGGCGTTCGATCAGACGATCCGAGCCACCTTCAGCAACACGGCGCTCGATCAGACGATCCGAGCCACCTTCGGCAACACGGCGCTCGATCAGACGATCCGAGCCACCTTCGGCAACACGGCGCTCGATCAGACGATCCGAGCCACCTTCGGCAACGCGGCGTTCGATCAGACGATCCGAGCCACCTTCGGCAACACGGCGTTCGATCAGACGATCCGAGCCACCTTCGGCAACACGGCGCTCGAGCAGACGATCCGAGCCACCTTCGGCAACGCGGCGCTCGATCAGACGATCCGAGCCACCTTCGGCAACGCGGCGTTCGATCAGACGATCCGAACCCCCTTCAGCCAGACGACTTTCAATCAGCTTGTCCGAACCGCCTTCGGCGATCAGGGTGTGAGCCGGGGTGGCGGCAAAAGCGTTAACTGCGAAAACCGAGAAAGCGATGCTGAGGATGGTTTGGCGTTTCATGATCGTGTGCTCCAGAAGGTTGTTTGTTTGTCTGGAGCCGATCTTACGCCGCGGATTTTTTATGAGAACTTCATTGGCGTGATGGTGACTATCAACGCCAACGATGTTTGCCAATCCCCCGGATTACGGGGTCTTCACCCGAACACGCAACTCCCCGGTAGCACGCGTCAGCGCCAGTTCATGCAGCGCATCCCTGGTCAGACCGCTGCGTGCCTCGGCCAGCCATGCCGGGCAATTAGGGTCTTGGCGATAGGGCGTGAATTCGGCGTACTGCTGCAATAGACGGGTCTGCAGTTCGTCCAGTTGCGGGCGAATCTGCCCGGCGAGATCCGGACGCGGCGTATCCGGCGCCGCTCCGACGGCTTGCCACTGTGCGAGCAAACCGTACTGCACCAGTTTGTTCGCCTCCATTTGCGCGGCGAGCAGTTGCGCCACGTCTTGCGGGTCAAGCTTGCGTTCGCTGGCCAGCGTGCGGGCGTTGGCGATCACCTGCGCTTCACGGGGGCTGTCTTGAATCGGCTTGCCGCTGTCCCATTTGGTCAGCGCGACGAGATCGCCGATGTTCAGGCGTTCGTTCAGTGTTTCCAGTAACGGTTTCAGCGCTTGCGGTTGGCTGGCTGTCGGGGCTGCCTGGGCGGTCGCGGCGCAGAGGACGAAGAGCGTGCCGGTCAGCACGTGGGGCAAGCGGGGCATGGACAAAGCCTCTTTGAAGAAATTGAAAGTGCACGGTTATTTACCACAGCCGGGCGCCGACAATAAACGTCGGTGTGAAATGTTAATTGCACCCCACACGCAACTCACCGAAGCTATCCTTCATTAGCCCTCCCGCCGTCGAGATGGACCTCCAGTCAATGCAAACCCCCGCTGCCGTCAAACCCCTCTGGCACACCTACCTGTTGTTCCTCGCGCCCATGGTGCTATCCAACTTTCTGCAGTCGATGTCGGGCACGGTCAACAGCATCTACATCGGTCAGATGCTCGGTACGCAGGCGTTGGCGGCGGTGTCGGGGATGTTTCCCATCGTGTTCTTTTTCATTGCCCTGGTGATCGGCCTTGGTGCCGGCGCAGGCGTATTGATCGGCCAGGCGTGGGGCGCGCGTGAGCCGCACATGGTCAAGGCGATTGCCGGGGCGACGCTGTTGCTCGGCGTACTGATCGGTCTGGTCGCGGCGGTGCTCGGCAGTGTGTTCGCGCGCCAAGCGTTGACCGGGCTGGGGACGCCGGCGGATGTGCTCGATGATGCGGTGGCGTATGCCCATGTGATGCTGTGGATCTTGCCGTCGCTGCTGGTGTTTGTGCTGTTTACGCAATTGCTGCGCGGGGTGAGCGATACGTTGTCGCCGCTGTTGGCGTTGATCGTGTCGACGTCGGTCGGTCTGGCGCTGACGCCGGCGTTGATTCGCGGCTGGTTCGGCTTGCCGCAACTGGGCATTCAGAGCGCGGCATACGCGGGGCTGGCCGGTAATCTGGCGGCGATGGCGTGGCTGGCGTGGCGGCTGATTCGCACCGGCCATCCGCTGGCGCCGGACCGCGAGTTCTTTGCCGCTTTGCGGCTCAATGGGGCGATTCTCGGCAAGGTGCTGCGCATCGGTCTGCCGACCGGGGTGCAGATGATTGTGCTGTCGCTTTCGGAATTGGTGATCCTTGCACTGGTCAACCAACACGGCTCGCAGGCGACGGCGGCGTATGGGGCGGTGACGCAGATCGTCAACTACGTGCAGTTCCCGGCGCTGTCGATCGCGATCACCGCCTCGATTCTTGGCGCTCAAGCCATCGGTGCCGGACGCCTGGAACGCATGGGGCCGATTCTGCGCACCGGACTGTTGATCAACGTGTGCCTGACCGGTGGCTTGATCGTGCTGGGTTATCTGCTGTCGCACTGGCTGCTCGGGCTGTTCCTCACTGAAGAGCCAACCCGGGTGATGGCTGAACATCTGCTGCACATCATGTTGTGGAGCCTGCTGGTGTTCGGCTTTCAGGCGATCATCGGCGGCATCATGCGCGCCAGTGGTACGGTGCTGGTGCCGGTCGCCATCGCGATCATCTGCGTGGTCGGCGTGCAACTGCCTGCGGCGTACTGGCTCGATGCGCAATATGGTTTGCAAGGCGTGTGGATGGCGTTTCCCGTGGCGTATCTGAGCATGCTGGTGTTGCAGACGCTGTATTACCAGCTGGTCTGGCGGCATCAGAAGATCGAGCGGCTGGTGTAGAAGCTGCCGCAGGCTGCGATCTTTTGATCTTGCGCCGGCGTAACAAGAACAAGATCAACTGATCGCAGTCTGCGGCAGCTCCTGCAAGGGTGGATTTTCTGCTGTTATCCGGGGAGAAAGCATCGTAGGTTACGCGCCATAACTATAAGGACGTTTGAGGGTGTAAATGGGGGCTTTTCGACTGCTGTTGGCGGTGCTGGTTGCCGTTTCGCATATGGGCGTAACCGTCGCCGGGCTCAATCCCGGTGTGGTGGCGGTGATTTCTTTTCTGATCATCAGCGGTTTTGTCATGACCTCGCTGATCGAGCGCAACTACAGCTCAACCGGTAAAATCGCATCGTTCTATCTGGACAGGGCCCTGCGCCTGTACCCGCAGTTTCTGTTCTATTTCATCGCATCATGCATCGTGGTGCATGTGCTGATGCCCGGTTCGGCACCCGACCTCGAACTGACGGTGCCGCGCGTGGCCGCGAGCCTGTCCATGGTGCCGCTGGGCTTCTATATGTTCGGGGTTTCGAGCCTGTGGATTCTGCCGCCCGCGTGGTCGTTGGGGCTGGAGATGTGTTTTTACCTGGTGATTCCCTTTCTCCTTGTCTTCAAGTGGCGCGGCGCTGCGTTCGCTTTGTCTGTCGGCGTGTTTGTGCTGGCGTGTTTCGGTTACATCAACACCGATTATTATGGCTATCGCTTGTTGCCGGGCGTTCTGTTCATGTTTCTGTGCGGCAGCTATCTGTACAAAGCCAACAGCAAAGGATTGGTAGTGGTGGCCGCGACAGCGATCAGTGCCGGGCTGTTGTTTGTGGCGATCATGGCGGGCGTGATTGAACGCCAGCCTTACAACGCCGAGGTGACGCTGGGCACCGCGCTGGGTATCCCTGCGGTGTATTGGCTGAGCAGGCTCAAGTATCACCGAGCCGACGAGTTCCTCGGCAACCTCAGCTATGGCGTGTTTCTCAATCACTTTGTGCTGATTTACTGGCTGCACGGTTTCTGGTCAGGGACGTACGATGCAGCAATCATTCTGGCTGTGTTGCTGGTCGCTTTTTTGTGCAGTGGCCTGACTTACTACTGCATCGAACGGCCAGTGTTGAAATTGCGCCATCGACTTCGGACAGGTGTGCGGCCGGGCGCCGCTGATGTTCGCAGCGCTGAAGCCCTGGTCTGAGCGCAGGCACGCCAGCCTGCACTGGCGTAACCGGCGGATGTTTGCTTAAGTCAATCGAGGCCCTCGATGTCAGGCGCCGCCCGGAGAATCCCATGTCGATCCGATTGCTGCTGGCAGCCGCGTTTGTCCTGTGCGCCATCCCCGCTGCGCAGGCTGTCGAGTACACCCGGGTCAACACCCACGCCAGTCAGATCAGTTTCACCTACAACCAGATGGGCACGCGGATGTACGGCACCTTCGCCAGGTTCGAAGCGACGCTGGATTTCGACACTGAGCATCTCGACCGCGCCCACACCACGTTGCAGATTGACCTCACCAGCATCGACGCCGGCAGCGAGGACGCCAACACCGAACTGGTGAAACCGGCGTGGTTCGACACGGCAAAATTCCCCGTGGCAGTGTTCGAATCGAGCCACTTCACTCTGCTCGCCGAGAACCGTTATCTGATTGCCGGCCAACTGACCCTCAAAGGCATCACCCGCGATGTGCAAGTGCCGGTGGAATTGAAACCGGACAGCGCCATCGGCATTTTCGACGGCGAGTTGCTGCTCAAGCGCGACGAGTTCGGCCTCGGCGCGGGGGAGTGGGCGGACAGCGTGGTGTCCAAGGACATCGCGATCAAATTCAAGGTGGTGGCGCCACAGCAGTGAGTCCGCTGGCTGGGGTGACAAGGTATGATGTCGCGGTTTTCTGCCGGAGTTCACCCGCCATGCCACGCATCACCCACTACAAGTCCCCCTGCCCGGAAGGCGTCAACAGCCAGATTCTGCAGATGGTCGTCGACTACCTGACGGACATCAGCGCCGTGGGCCTGGGCCCGAGCAATCTGCTGTACAACGTTTATCAGTACGCGGTCGGCTATGAGGTGCATTTGTATCTGGAAGCGTTGAACGGCGAGAAGGGCACCGAAGTGGAATTGCTCGTCGCCACTGCTGAGGACGACCCGGAACAGGTCACCGGTTTCCTCCTGTACCTGCCGGTGCAGGGCGATTGGGAAGCGTGCAGCGTTGCCTACATGGCGGTGCGCGAAGGGCATCGGCGTCAGGGCGTCGCGCGGGCGCTGATCAGCGCAATGGTCGGGCGTTATCCCCACGCGGAACTGGCCTGCACGGTCGGCAAAGTGCCGTATTTCGAAGCGATGGGTTTCGAGGTGATCGGCTCGCGCGAAACGCAGGTTCTGATGAGTACTCGGCATTACCGCAGCAACGGCCTGCGTGGATTTATTGACACCACGCCGATTTACCGGTCGCTGGAAGTGCAGCAGATCCACACCTATCTGCTGCAGAAAAACGGCAAACGCGCGATGCTCGACGCTGAGAAACAACGCGACCGCCACCTCGATCAGACCAGCCGCCATGTCGAGGAATTTGTCCGCCAGCGCCTGACCGTGCACTGACATCTCATCAGCGAAAAAGCCCTTGCCGTGAATTCCGTAGCAAGGGCTTTTTTGTGTCCGCGATTCAGCCGAGTTTGACGTTCATGGTGATCCGCGCCGTGAACACTTTTTTGCCCTCGGTATCGTGAATGTCGACGGTTACGATTTTGTCGCCCTCGCTTTGCCAATCCACGCCTTCACCGCTGGCCACTGCCGTCACATCGGTTTTCGCCTTGGCCAGATATTCCACGCTCATGCCTTTGGGAATCCAGCGTGCGCCGGCCGGGATCGACACATCGGTCATCATTCCGGCGGCGAGTTCGGCGGCGTTGCACATTGCAATGGCATGCACGGTACCCAAGTGGTTGGTGATCTCACGGCGGAACGGTACTTGCACCGTCGCCGCGTTCGCGCGCAACTCGCTCACCAGTGGGTTGATGGTGCTGAAGTAGGGCGCGAACTGACAGGCCATCTGACTGAAGGCCTGCGCACCCACACTATTGAACATGCTAAGAGATTGACTCATGGAAAGCCTCGCGGAAGATGATTAACCGAATGATGTTCCGTAACAGAATATGATTCTGTAACGGAACGGTATTCTGTCTGCGGTAAATCTGTCAACCTATGCGTGTTTTTGGCACTGGCACGGCAAGTGCCTTTCAACTCCAATCTCCAGGCAGTGAGCCGCATGGACACCGTAGATTTACTTGAACGCAGCTACCCCGGCCGCCGTGCCGAACTCAAGCGCGACATCTTTCGCAAGGCGCTGAGCCTGTTCAACGAGCAGGGGATTGAAGCCACTACTATCGAAATGATTCGCGCCGAGTGCGACACCAGTGTCGGGGCGATCTATCACCATTTCGGCAACAAGGAAGGCTTGGTGGCGGCGCTGTTTTTCACCGCGCTGGAAGACCAGGCGCGCCTGCGCGATGCCTATCTGGAGGCGGCGCAAACCACCGAGGAAGGCGTGCAAGCGCTGGTGTTCAGCTACGTCGATTGGGTCGAACGTCAACCGGAGTGGGCACGCTTCCAGTACCACGCACGATTTGCCGTGACCAAAGGGCCGTTCAAGAACGAATTGGCGGAGCGCAACAAGACGCGCAATGTGCGTCTGCGCGACTGGCTGGCCGAATCGGGGCGCGCTGCCGAGCTCAAGGCGCTGCCCGCCGAACTGTTGCCGTCGTTGATCATTGGTCAGGCCGACAGTTATTGCCGCGCCTGGTTGGCCGGACGAGTGAAGGGCAGCCCGGCGGAATATCGCGAGTTGCTGGCGCTAGCGGCCTGGTGCTCGATTCGCACCGATTCGCTGCCGGACAGCTGATTTGCGCAGACAAAAAAAGAGCCTCAAAGCTCTTTGATGGGGAGGAAGTGGAGCCCGTGAGGCTCAAGATGCGCATCAGCAAGGCACAGGCTTGATTGGGGGTCAGAGCACCCGTGCCTACGCAGCGCTCGAAGAGCTGAGCCGCTGCGTAATTCCATCCTGGGAGTGTGCAAGTGGCGGCTCAAGTACCGCCAGTCGCCCGGGCAACTAGACGCTGGCCTCTTTCATGAATGTTCACAGACTCCCTGTAGGAGCTGCCGAAGGCTGCGATCTTTTGATCTTGTCTTTTAAAAGCAAAATCAAAAGATCGCAGCCTTCGGCATCTCCTACAGTGTTTTGCGGTGTCAGCGGGCGCCGGGCCAGCCTGATTTTTCGAGGGCAGCGAGCAGGGTGTCAGCGTCGAGTCCCGGTACTGAATGCCCGTTGCCCTCGGTGCTGTCGCTGGCCAGCAAGGCATTGATGATCGCTTCTTCAACCGCTTCGGTTGCGGCCAGGAACAGCTCGCTGATGTGGTCATTGTTGACCATGCGCAAACCGTCGCAGGTCGGCGCGCCTTTGCCTTCGTAGGCCGCCGGCGGGACATGAGCGTTGCCAGTGGCAAAAGCGATAAAGATGTCGCCGCTGTGATCCTCGTTGCCACCGCCGGTGCGCGCCAGACCCAGGCTCGCGCGCTGTGCCAGACGTCTGCACTGATGCGGCAACAGCGGCGCGTCGGTGGCCAGGCAGACGACAATCGAACCCATGCCCGGATGCGGCAACGATGCTCGCAAGAACGGCGAGTTTTTCTGTTCCATATAACGCCCGACCGGGTAGCCATCGACTCGCAACTCATTGCGTATACCGTGGTTGGCCTGCACGATCGCGCCGACGGTCCAGCCGCCCTGCACAGGGCTCAAACGCCGCGACGAGGTGCCGATGCCACCCTTGAATTCGTGGCAGATCATACCGCTGCCACCGCCGACGGCACCTTCCATGACGGAACCGTCGACGGCTGCGGCGAGCGCTTCTGCGACGTGTTCGGGGTGGACGTGAAAGCCGTTGATGTCGTTAAGCAAACCGTCAAAGGTTTCCAGTACCACCGGCATGTTCCAGTAGAGGCGACCGTCGTCGGGTTGCTGCTGGCGATCCAGTGCAATCAAGGCATCGCGCACCACGCCGAGGCTGTGGGTGTTGGTGAACGCAATCGGGCTGGTCAGCAGGCCCGCCTCGCGAATCCATTCAAGCCCGGTGGCGTCACCGTTGCCATTGAGCACATGTACACCGGCAAAACACGGTTGCAGATTGGTCGAGCCCGGGCGCGGTTCGATCAGCGTGACGCCGGTGCAGATGTCGCGCCCGGCGCTGCTGCGGCCGCGCACATTGCTGTGGCCGACGCGTACGCCGGGGACGTCGGTGATGGCGTTGAGCGGGCCGGGCGGCAGCTGGCCGATGCGGATATTGAGGTCACGGGCGCGGGGTTTCATTGATGGTTATCTCTCTAAAAAAGTCTGAGTTGCTCACCGTCCCCTGCAGGAGTGAGCCTGCTCGCGATAGCGTCGGCACTTTCAATACACCGGTGCCGGATCCACCGCTATCGCGAGCAGGCTCACTCCTACAGAGGGGAAATGTGTTGGATTCACTGGCCGTTCTTGACCTTGCTCCACACCCGCGTGCGTACGCGTTCAATGGCTTTGGGCAGCGGTTCCAGGGTGTACAGCGTGGCCATCGCCGTGGCGGAGGGGTACACCGCCGGGTTATTGCGCGTGGCTTCAGCCACCAGCGGCGTCGCCGCACGATTGCCGTTCGGGTACGACAGATGATCGCTGACCGGCGCAATCACCTCAGGACGCAGCAAGTAGTCGATAAATGCCAGGCCCTGGGTCGGGTTCGGCGCGTCTTTGAGTAGTACCAACGTGTCGAACCACACCGGCGCGCCTTCCTTGGGCAGGCTGTAGGCGATCTTCACGCCGTTGTTGGCCTGCTCGGCATTGGTCTTGGCCTCAAGCATCGCCCCCGACCAGCCGACCGCCACGCAAATGTTGCCGTTGGACAGATCGCTGATGAACTTCGATGAGTTGAAGTAGGCAATGTGCGGGCGCAGTTTCAGTAGCAGCGCCTCGGCTTTTTTATAGTCTTCGGGATCGGTGCTGTTGGGTGGCAGACCGAGATAATGCAGGGCAACCGGCAGCATCTCCGACGGCGAATCCAACATCGCCACACCGCACTGGCCGAGTTTGGCGAGGTTGTCTTCGTTGAACACCAGGTCCCACGAATCCACCGGCGCCTTGTCACCGAGCGCGGCGCGAACCTTGTCGACGTTGTAGCCGATGCCGTTGGTGCCCCACAGGTACGGCACCGCGTATTGATTGCCGGGATCGTTGTTGGCCAGTTTCGCCAGCAGGTCGGCATCGAGATTCTTCCAGCCCGGCAGTTGCTCGCGCGGCAGCGGGGCGAGGGCGCCGGCCTTGATCAGCGTCGGCAGGCTGAAATTGCTCGCTACCACAACGTCGTAACCGCTGTGGCTGGTCATCAATTTGCCTTCGAGTACTTCGGCACTGTCGAAGGTGTCGTAGACCGGTTGAACGCCGCTGTCGCGCTGAAAATCGTGCAGGGTGTTCGGGCCGATGTAGTCGTACCAGTTGTAGACGTGCACGCTCGGCGCATCGCCGGCCATAACGGTCGAGCCGGCGCCAATACTGGCGAGCAGGCCCAGGTTGAGGCCCAGGTTGATATAGCCACGGTGACGACGCATGATGCGGCACTCCTGGCCTGTGCAGGCCGGTGATGAACAGGAGTGGTCAGCCTATCGGGCCGGTCGCGCCGGACCCATTCCCATCATGGGTTACTCAAAAGGGGTAGTGCGTGGACGCGTTGTTGCAGGAAATGCCGGTGCATCAAAGTCTGGCACGGGTGTTTGCCGACGTTGGGCAGGACGGCTTCTGGCGTGCGCTGGTCGACACCTTGCGCTTGCTGGTGCCGCTGGACAACGCGCTGGTGGCGTTGATGAAAGCGGGGCAGGCACCGCAATTGCTGATCGACTTCGACAGCAAGGGTCGATCCGACGAGCAGGAAGAACTGGCCGGGTACACGGCCGGGATGTACTTGCTCGATCCGTTCTATCTGACCGCGTCCACCGGCATTGCCGATGGCTTGCACAGCCTCGCGAGCGTGGCCCCGGACCAATTCCTGCACAGCGAGTATTACCAGAGTTACTTCCGTTCGGTGGTGGGCGAAGACGAGTTGCAGTTCATGATCAACGTCGACGGCGGCGTGCTCGGTTTGTCACTGGGACGCTCGGCGACGTTCACTATGGCTGAGCAAGGCCGCTTGCTCTGCGTGCGCGACTGGGTGTTGGCGGCGATGCGTCGACACGTGCAACTGGTGCCGCCGCAAGGGCCGCCTGCGGAAGGGGTGGCGGGGGATCTGGCGACGTTGCTTGACCGCTTCGATGCGCGGCTGACGGTGCGCGAGGTCGATACGGCACGGCTGATCTTGCAGGGCTTCTCCAGCAAGGCGATGGCCCAGCAGATGGGTATTTCGCCGGAAACAGTGAAGGTGCATCGGCGCAATCTTTATCACAAGCTCAATGTCACCGGGCATGGTGAGTTGTTTGCGCTGGTGTTGCGCCCACCAACTCCCTGACCCAACACAATCCCCTTGTAGGAGTGAGGCGGGGGGGGGGGGGGGGGGGGGGGGGGAATAAATGAGAAAATTAAACAACCCAAACAGAGCCGGGGCACAACGAAA